>JARDZO010000091.1 GCA_029240815.1 Brevibacillus sp. | reverse complement strand
CGTAGCGATAATAGTCCTCTCCCGACTGGGAACCATCTTTTCAAAAAACGCACGATTCTGCATTCAAATTGATAGAGTTCAATTGCATCCTCCATCCGCAGCGGTGTGATACTGATCGGCACAACTCCCTCTCCCTTCCTCTATTCGTACTTGCCAAACGAAGGTACTAATCTTTATACTTTTTAAAGTCCATCATATTAGAGGTGATTGATATGACGCAATTAGAATTGACGACATTGATTGCTTATCTCGCGTTTACGGTTTTCTTTCTGGTCGCCTACAAGCTGGATCAGATTTCGCTGCTCGGTCTTATCCTCACTTTGATTGCAACCGCCGTCCTGGCCGTCCTCTTTTACGTATTAATGGCAAAATATTGGCCTCTCTTTTAAATCATCGGTGAAAAAAGGAAAAGGCGCAACCCTACGAGGAACGTGGTGTTGCGCCTTTTTGTGTGAAACTACTGTTGTTTGATGTAATTCGCCAGCATCTGTAGCGCTTGTTTGTTGTACTGATCGATCAACGTATTCATAGCTTTTGTCCAGTCTTCCTTCGGCAACGGAAGAGGCAGCTGGTCCCATGCTGTTCCGTTAACTACGATCAAGGATTCCAGCATGATTTTCTGGGCTGGACTGAGTGTGGCCGCCGACAGCTTTTTCGCCTGAGCCACCTTCTGTCCGGCGGGTATGTGTAGCAGCTCCCGGAAAAACAGCTGGTGATATTCGGCGTATAAATCCATCGACTGATAATAATTGTGTCCGCCTCGTTGAATCACTAATCCCCGTTTGCTAGCCCAATCCCACAGCTGGGTAGAGGTCATCTGGCTAATCTGGCCCGTCTCCATATAGTAGCTCAGAGCAAACATATCTTCATCTCTTAAGTCCGTACGGGTATCGTCTTGCTTGATAATTCCTTTTCCAATGAGCTCTGCCAGTACATCTCCCTTGCCCGCTTCTTTTGACAGATTGAGGTACAAAGCAAGATTGGCAAAGAATCTTTTTTCACTGGAGACACCCTCTGGCCAACTGTATGGCTTGTCAAAAGCGACCAGCTCCAACGGATTCTGACGGAGGATATCTGAATAGGATAACGAAGTCTGTGCAGTCAACGAACGATAGGTAATCGTCGGCTTTTTTGTCAAAAAGGCTGTCTGGAATGTCTCCTGTCCGTTTTGGTCCAGGTAGCCGAATCGCTGCTTTGTCATGAAAACAAACGGCGACTGGCTACTTATCTCTTGCCATAATTGCGGAAAGACCTGCAAAGTTGGGTAGAGATTATCGAAGGCAGGCCCAGTCAGCTGCTTCCCATCAATGCTCAAGAGTCCCCACCCGCCTGTTTTCGCGTCTTGATAGGCAATCCCACCTGGTTTCCCTTCACCTGCGCTCAAATACTTCAAGGAGCCGTAGCTGCCATTGCTCAACCGCTGGCCTTCAGGAGAATAAACGTCCCAGCCCGTTCCTTTTTGGATAAACACTCTGTCTAAGCCATCTGCTGTTTGCACGGCGGTCGCTTGCTCGACCTGACGCGTCATTTCGCCATTGACCATTGCCCACATATCACTGGTTCCATCAGGGCGACCGAGCGTGAAGAAGTATCGTTTTGGCGTATTTCTGGTGTTTATATTTACATAGGCAAACTCGCTTACGAGCTGCAACTGTCCGTTTTTGATGCTGACCAGGGCCCATTTGTCAGTATCAGCTTTCACAGCTGCTGTGTAAACCACTCCATCCACCATCGTGAATGTAACTGGCGGCTGATTGCTGGACGGTTCCACGAGCGGAATTTGAATCTCCTTCGTCAGAAGCTCGCCTGCTGGTGTATACAGATCCGCTACCTTCCCGTCTGAGGCCACGATGAGATCTTTACCGTCACCCTCCATGTAAATGCTGCGGTAAGCCTTGCTGATGGGTTCCTTTGTCTCGCGATCCACGAGAACATAGCCCTTTTCGGGATTGCCTGCTACCGCCAAATGGTCTGTTAAAATCCGTTCTTTTTCCTCCGTGTCATCGATCACTTTTCCGTCAAATCCGTATGCTGTCGTCGTACCGTCAGCAGCTTTTACAAGAATCCGGTTCGTTTTTTGATCATACGTGATTACGGTATTTTCCTCCGGTGCAAGGAGCATTCCCTGGTTCTCCGAATACAAGCCAATCTTCTTTCCATCCTGGATAGCCAACATGCTGTAGGTCCCGCCCAAAGTCGTGAGGGTGTCAAACCAAACCGTTGGCTCCGCCTTTTTTTGCCCCCAGCTTGGGATGAGTCCTTTTTTCCCGTCCGCTCGAACCAAGAGCCTTGCTGCCGGTGGTCCCTCTACCCGCGGATAAACGAAAGGGATGACTACCTCCCCTCCAATCTCAGCAATACCGTACAGTCCTGTTTTTACGTCCTGTCCGAGTACGTACCGATCTTCCAGCACTTCAGCTCCCTTTTTGAATGTCAGAGACGATCCTTTGGAGATCGAATGGTAGGTAATGCTGTCTTTGTTCATGGTCGAGAAAATATCCCCAGACGGGATGCCTACATCAGCATACTGCGGCTCTGCAATCATTTTTCCGTCTTTCCAAAGTCCCACTCCCTTGGGCCCTTCGACGCGGACGTAGCCGTTATTCCAGAAATACAAGGCATTGTAATTGGGCGCGAGTACGTATTTACCGGTAACGTCCACCAATCCTTCCTTGCCTCCCGATCTCACCTTGAGGTACGCTGAGTCAGGCCCGCCTTCATTTGGAATCAGCTCGGCATTTTTAAGCGTAAACTTGGGAGTGAACGTCACTGGGTCGTACAGCGCAATCTGCTTGGACGCGCTCCTGAGCACGTAGCGAGTGGTTTTCGTTTCCTCCTTTCCCGCTTGCGTTGGATCTGCCAGCTGTACTACAGATAGCTTTCCAGCTGTTGGCGGGATCAAGACCTTGCCCGTTACATCAAGCAGCATTGACGTCTGTCCAACCATCAGGATCACGGTCTCGTGGGCAGGGGAAAAATAAATCGCGTGTCCTCCTGCAAATTTTGTCGCCGAGAGCTTTCCGGTCACCAGGTCTAGATATTGAAACCATCCTCCTTTTTGGACGATGGCGATTTTTCCTGGGCTCGGCACTTCTATGTTATCCCAGATCGCTGGTGTGATTTCTTTCCCTGTCTTGTTATCGAGAATGCCTTTTTTACCGGCTTTCGTGACCATCATAAACGTTGTAGCGTGTGTAAATTCGTCGTAGACCGGTTGGGTAATGAGCTTCGTCCCATTGGTAAACCCAATTTTGTAGTTCGTTATATATGGTTGAATCGTTGAGAAATTGGCTGCTTGTGCAGTAGGAATCCATGCGCTTGCCCCGAGCAGGATTGCCGTACAAGCTGAGATTATCTGTCTATTCATACGGTTGTTCCCCTCCTAAAACGTGCTCATCCGTCGCTACTATTCAGACGAGGAAAGCTGGAAAAGGTTTCAGTCGCCTGGGTAAGAAAAAAGAGACCTTTTTTGAGGTCTCTTTTTCTCCTGTATCTTACTTCTCAAACCACTTGATCAAAGCCTGCGTACCGTTGTCTTCCATCCCATTGGATGCCAGCTCGTCATACAATGACTTGGACAGCTCCAAACCTGGTGTCAGCAGTCCCATTTCTTTCGCTGCTTCCAATGCGATGCCCATATCTTTGATAAAGTGCTTGATGTAAAAGCCTGGTTCGAAGTTGCCTGCGATCATGCGCGGCGCCAAGTTGCTGAGCGACCAGCTTCCAGCGGCGCCTGCCGCAATACTTTCCAGCACGCGCGATGGATCGAGACCCGCTTTCTTCGCATAGGAGATCGCTTCGCACACGCCGATCATGTTGGTAGCAATCGCGATTTGATTGCACATTTTGGTGTGCTGACCTGCACCTGGTCCGCCTTGAAGCACAACGTTGGTGCCCATTATTTTTAGCAGCGGCAGTACAGCGTCAAACGCTTCCAGATCGCCCCCCACCATGATGGTCAGGCGAGCTTCACGCGCACCGATATCGCCGCCGGAAACCGGGGCATCCAGCGAATGGAGATCGTGCTTCTTCGCTTCTTCGTAGATTTTTTTCGCCAATGAAGGCTTGGAGGTCGTCATATCAATTAAAAAAGACCCCGGCTTCGCATGAGGAACGATTCCCTCAGTGCCGAGATACACTTCTTCCACGTCACTCGGATAACCAACCATCGTAATGATGACATCAGATGCCTGGGCTACTTCAGAGACATGCTCTTTCCAGGCTGCACCTTTAGCCAGCAAGTCTTCTGCTTTCGCCTTGGTCCTCGTGTACACGACTACTTGGTAGCCTGCTTTCAGGAAATGAGACGCCATGCTTTTGCCCATTACGCCTGTTCCGACAAATCCAATTACGGTCTCTTTTGCTTGCAAAGTCACGTTCACCACTCCTATCGCTCATCTCTATCCAACAAATATACTTCTCTGAATCCTTCTAAAATTCCTGCTCGTTTTTAATGGGAGACGAACCACTAGCATTTATCTTACGCTTGTCCTTGAGAAGCAGCTACTTTCTTCCGAGTCGTTCTGGATTTAGTCCCAGCAAGGCCTCATGAACGAACACCCCGTCCTTGCGAATGAGTCTGTCATCAAACCAGATTTCGCCGCCCCCATATTCAGGTCGCTGGATGTTGATCAAATCCCAGTGGATCGTACTCTTGTTTCCATTGTCCGCTTCATCGTATGCCTGACCCGGTGTCAAATGAAAGCTGCCCGCAATCTTTTCGTCGAACAAAATGTCTCCCATCGGATGCAGAATGTTCGGGTGAAAGGCAATGGCGAATTCCCCGATATAACGTGCGCCCTCATCGCTGTCCAAGATTTGGTTGAGTCTTTCTGTATGATTGGCAGTCGCCTCCACAATCTTGCCTTGCCGAAAGACAAACCGGACATTTTCAAACAACGTCCCTTTGTACTGGCTAGGGGTGTTGTAGCTAATGGTCCCCTCAATGGAGCCTCTTACAGGGGCCGTATACACTTCTCCATCGGGCATATTGCGCTTGCCTACCGCAGTCTTCGTCCCAATTCCCTTGATCGAAAACGACACATCTGTCCCTGGACCGACGATGCGGACCCGATCCGTCTTGCCCATCAATTCGTAGAGTGGTTGACATGCTTCCGCCATTTTTCGGTAGTCGAATGCGCATACTTCAAAATAGAAGTCCTCGAAGGCTTCTGTGGGCATGTTTGCCTTTTGCGCCAAGGCAGACGTCGGATAATTGATGCGCATCCCTTTTATCTTGTTATCGATATGATGGGCAATTTGCCGATAGGCTTCTGCGAACAAGCGATTCTTTTCTTCCGGAACATCCCGCATCTCACTGCCATTGGTCTCACCGTGAATCCCGATGTATCCTTGCATCCCCAGCCACATTTCTTCTTCCCAGCGTACTGATTGGGCAATTTGTGCCTCCGACAGCCCTTTCATCCATTCTCGTTGCACCTTTGGTCTGATAAAACGCAAATGGGGAAATGCACCTTTGTCGTACAGCTGTTTCACCAGCTCGGCTGCCAAAATCTCGCCTTCGTCGTAGACCATGATCATGATGTTTTCTCCCGGCTGCACATCCAGACTGTAATCCAGCAAATTGTTCGCGATCTTGCCAATCCGTTCGTCTCTCATTCTCATTCGCCTCTTTCTTCATCTAATGTGGATATTGCTAGAATAAGGGCCATTTGTCAGAGGAATATCAAGACAAAAAAAATAACGGCCAGATAGGTGGCTCGTCACGAAAAGAAAAGCGTTACTTTCGAAAAACAGTGGAGTGAGAAGGAGGTCTGCTCTTTTTTACGTACAACGAATGCTTGTACGCCAACAATCCCGTACTTCCCGTCAGGACGAACAAGGCGATTGCTGAAAGTCCGACGACCTCGATGGGAGGATGGAGCGTCTGAGGATTCACGCGCAAAAGCCAAACGAAGATCATTTCATACAAAATAAAATGAGAGAAGATCGTCCAGCAGGCAGCTCTCCACCATAGCTTTTGTTTGCTCCTATCCGTCCCTCTTTGCAAGCCGTCCTTCTTTTTCAAGCGACGAAGATAGGAGCTAAACAGAAGCGGATTGAGTAGCAAATACCCGTAAAACATCAGGGCAAGTGCCGCATGCTGGATGAGTGTGTCGATTCCCCGGGGAATGACCACCAGCCCGAAAGGCGTCATCACCAGCGTCAGCAGATACAATTGGAGCGAATACCAAAACTCTTCATGCATACGAATGCTTGTCCCCTTTCCAGTCGATACGAAATGGGTGCCTTCCCTATAACGTAACAAATTGATCGTGAAAACGAGACTAACTAAAGTTAGGTTTTCGGTAATATTCCCATTTTTGAAGCAACCAGCCAACAATCGCTCCGCATTCGCATAAAAGACAGATAGCCCAGACCTGCAATTGCTAGATCTGGGCCCATCCTCTATCTTCTTCGTTCAGCTAACACCTTGCTGTTTCACTGGAGCCGCTTTTTCACTGTTTTCCATACGCCTGTGCTGGACCTCTTCAAAACGTTGACTGAGCCTCGCCAACGCAAACGAAACGACAACGGAGAAGATCACGATTCCATAAAATCCAGCGCCGATCCCGATTCCAATCCCTCCGGCGAAAAAGATCATCGCAGCCGAGGTCAAACCTTTTACCTGCAAACCATCCTTTAAAATGACACCTGCTCCCAAAAAACCCAGTCCGGTCACGATTTGCGCAGCTAATCGCATCGGATCCATCATCGTCCCGCTATTAGGGGAACTGTACATCTTTGTGCTGTAAATGGAGACCAATGTAATCAGGGTGCAGGCGACAGAGACATACATGTACGTCTTCAAACCAGCCGGCTTGTTCCGATGAGAACGATCCCACCCGATAAACAGGCCGAGTACTGCACTGATGACAACACGGATATACATTTCCAGATTCATAAAGACATGATGTTCGTAAATGACATTCAAATATTCCATCCCACGCACCTTCTTTTTGCGATAGAGACATTATATGCGGTCGTTCGTTGAATAGACTGGCGGAATTGAATTTGGGACAAACAAAGCGGATATCAGAGAAATGGCTCCGATTACGATGAGGAAGATGCCGACGGGAACCCAGGAGCCATTAAAAGAATGAATGAGCGCGGTCGCGATCAATGGCGCCATTCCTCCCGCTAATGCTGCGCCCACCTGATAGCCTACAGAAATGCCCGTGTATCTCACTCTTGCCCCAAACATGTCAGAAACAAGAGTCCCCATGACTGCAGTAATCACGCCCCACAGCCCCATACCCAGGACTGTCGCCATTGTTAATGTAAAGACGGATTGATAGGAGAGCAGTTGAAAGTACGGAAACGCAAAGAGGATCATGCCTGATGTCCCCATAATAAAAATACGTTTTCGACCAATCCGGTCCGCCAACATCCCGGTAAAAGGAATGACGAAAGCAGAGAACAGTGTGCCTAGCGTGACCGCATTCAACACCGATATTCGATCCATGTGTAGCTGTCCTGTCGCGTAGGATATGACGAACGTCGCGAAAATATAAAAAGGCGCAGATTCGACCAGCTTGACCCCAATCGTCAGCAGGACTTCCTTCCGGTAGTGGCGCAAGGTCTCTCCTAGTGGAAATTTGGAAACGTTGCCGCTGTCCTTGATCTGCTGGAAGTCTGGAGTCTCTTCCAAGCCACGTCGAATCCATAAGCCAACGAAAACCAGCACAACACTCAACAAAAACGGTACTCGCCAGCCCCAAGACAAAAACTGCTGTTCGGGTAGCAGTCCCATGATCGATACGGTCACCGTCCCGAGAAGCATTCCGACTGCTGATCCCATCATCGGGATGCTACCGCCAAAACCTTTCTTTTTTTCGGGCGAGTATTCCACTGCCAAGAGTAATGCCCCTCCCCATTCTCCGCCAATCCCTATTCCTTGTATCAGTCGGAGCAAAACCAACAGGCAGGGAGCCCACATACCGATCATTTCATAATCAGGCAAACATCCGATCAAAACGGTAGATAAGCCCATCAACGCTAGTGTCAATACCAACGTTTTTTTCCGTCCAAGCTTGTCGCCGATATGGCTAAAAATGATACCGCCGAGCGGCCTGAAAAAGTACGGGATGCCAAATGAAGCATAAGCCAGGAGCAACCCCGCAAAAGAATCGAGCGTTGGGAAAAAGAGTTTGTTGAAGACAAGAGATGCCATGGTTCCAAACAGTAAATAATCGTAATACTCGATGGAACTGCCAATCAGACTCGCTATCAATGCTCTCCTCGTTTGTGCAGCCTGCTTTTGCTTCATAATCACTCCTCCTCTGCCGCTTGACAGTTCTAATTATTATCGTTTTATAAATTGAATTTTCTAAATTTTACACCTGCTCCTGTTTATATGTCCATAGTTTGTTGTATTTATTTGGTATTAGTTTTACAAAATGAATTTTAAAGTTGCTTTTAATTGCTTTTTCTACATAAAAAACGAAAACAAAATCAAACACACGAAATAATCACAACAAATTACACACAAACAACAGCGTTTATGCTATACTCAAATCAAGCATCAGAATGTTCAGAAAATATTACTTTTTTGGAGGGTGAATGGTCGTGAAAGTACTTTGCTTGGGTGGTGCCGGGAGAATTTGCCGGGAATCGATTCTCGATCTGGTACAGTATTCCAGCTTTGAGAGGATCACGGTCGCTGATTTTAATGAAACGGAAGGGCGTGCTATCGTCGAATCCTTGAACGATCCCCGCGTCGATTTTGTCCAAATCAACGTTCGTGACCGCGAAGACACCGTCAACAAGATGAAAGGGTACGACATCGTCATGGATGGGACGACAATCACGTTGAATGGCCTTTCCACCGCATGCATTGCGGAAGCAGGCTGCCACGGAATCAATCTGAATGGCTTTGGTGCAGAAGATGCTTACAATGAGCTATTCCAAAAGCATAACAAGACGTGTGTACCGGGATTTGGCATGACACCTGGTGTCACACAGATGATGGCGATGCATGCGGCCAATCAATTGGATACAGTCGAGTCCGTGCGAGTCAGCCATGGCGCTTTTCGCCCAATTGCTTTTTCACGCTCCATCACCGAAACGACCACCTATGAGTACGATCCCCTTTTGCCCGGCCGTGTCATTTATGAAAACGGAGAGTTCGTACAAGTCCCCCCATTTGCCCGTCCACGTGAGATCTTATTGCCTGAACCTTATGGAAAGACCGTCCAGTACATCATCCCCCACGCCGAGACGAAAACGTTGGCAGCTGCCCTCGCTCACAAAAACGTCCAGCTCATCGAAGTGCGCGGTACATGGCCAGCGAAAAACATGCAGCTAGTCCGCGCCCTTTACGATTGGGGCTTCATGCGCAATGATATGATTTCCGTCAATGGCAAGGAGATCGGCATTCTCGATTGCATCAGTGAATACCTGTTCCACTCCACGGAAGGTCAGGAAACGCAGCTGTACGGCTATTCCTTGCATGTGGAAGTCATCGGCGTAAAAGACGGGCATCGCGTGCAGCATGTCCTCTATCATACTCATCCTGCTTCTGATGGAACAGTGGAGGGATGGGAAAAGCTGCGCGCCTATACGCGCAATGTCGGAATCCCCATGGCCATCGCGACAGAAATGATCGCGAAAGGCCAGGTGAAAAAGACAGGCGTACTCATTCCTGAAGACGCGTTTGAGCCTGCGGAAATATTCGCTGAGCTAAAGAAGCGCGGAATCTTCATGCATGAGGAGATTACACAATTGGATGTGTCGGCACAAGTGACCAGGTAGCACTACGAAACCAAAACAGGTACTCCATTCCAACGGGTGGGTACCTGTTTTTTCTTACGTAAAAAAGACCCGGAATCCACTTTCCTGGTTCCGAGTCTGCCTTGTATGCTGTCCCTTTTTTCAATGAGCGCCTTGTTCGTCATTCGTTTCACTGTTTTCCTCATTCCCGTGCTGAGCCTCTCCAAAGCGGTGACTGAGCCGAGCCAACACATAGGAAACGACGACGGAAAAGATCACGATTCCGTAAAAGCCAGCACCAATTCCGATTCCTATCCCCCCGGCGAGGAAGATCATCGCGGCCGAGGTAAGACCTTTTACCTTCAAACCGTCCTTCAAGATGACGCCAGCGCCGAGAAAACCCAGCCCTGTGACGATTTGTGCCGCCAATCGCATCGGGTCCATCATCGTCCCATTGTCAGGCGAGCTGTACTCTTTGGTGCTGTAGATGGAGACCAATGTAATCAGGGTGCAGGCCACAGCGACATACATGTACGTCTTTAAACCAGCCGGCTTGTTCGCATTTGACCGATCCCACCCGATAAACAGCCCCAGGATGGCACTGACGATGATGCGAAAGTACATCTCCAGATTTTTGACGACATGCACTTCAACCATTTCATTTAAAAATTCCATCCTACACACCTTCTTTTTGACGATAGAGAGATTATATGCGATGAGCTGCTCACTTTAGAAGGACTTACCCCGTCTGAGATGGAGTACCTGACAATGGCAACTTGACAGTATCTGTCCTCATACTCAGAACCACTCCCACGATTACGATCATTCCTCCCACGAGTTGGCTCGCATGAATTTGCTCGTTCAGGATCATCCAAGAAAATACGACTCCGAACACGGGAACAAGATTCATGAGTGTTACGGCTGTACTCGGGGATAGCTTTCGCAAGGCGTAGTTATATAGCATGAATGCGATGACTGAACAAAAAACACCTAGATAGAGCATGACGATCCACGAATTCAGGCTTGGTATTTGCCATTTCCCACGTTCGATGACAGCCAGAGGAATAAACGCCAATGTTCCCGAGATCGTTTGATAAAAAGAGACCGTGATCATGGAATACTGATTGACGAACCTGCGCGTAATAAAATTATAAAAGACCCAGACTACTCCAGCTCCAATCAACAAGATGTTCCCGGCCAGTTGCCCTTCTCCGATTCCACCCTCGTTACTGCTCGAAATCTGATAGACGCCCACGATCGTGATGACGATCCCGATTACCTTTATCCAGGATACTCTCGATCGTTTCAACAAGACTTCAAAGCCTGCCGTAATCGCCGGGTAGGATGCGATGATGAGAGCAGCGTTGGAAGCTGTCGTGAGTTGTACGCCTACGTTTTCCATCGCAAAATAAATGGTCACACCCAATAAACCGCTGATGGACATGAGCAGCAAATCCTTTTTGGGAGGTAAAACAAACTCTTTCTTGATCAAAAGGAATGCCCCCAGCACGAGTGAGGCGACGATAAAGCGAGCAGCACCGAGAGTAAGCGGCGGAAAAGACTCATACGCCATTTTGGTTCCGACAAAGGATGTACTCCAAAAGACAACAGCAAGTGTTCCAGCCAATAAATACTTATGTAGATTCATTGTCGTGATTTGAGCCTCCCTTTTGAGCCTTATTATTAGTAGCTAACTTAGTAGCTACTAAAAACAATACGTCCTGATGTTGGTTTTGTCAATTTTCAGATGATATACTAAACGGGGATGAGATCCACGTCTTGTCGTAATGAGGGGGAGCAAAAATGGCGCTTGATTTCATTAAGGTTTTACAGGAACTGCATTTCACGGAATATGAAGCAAAAGCCTATCTGGCCCTCCTAGAAAAGTCACCTCTCACCGGATATGCTGTGGCTCTACATTCGGGCGTTCCCCGTTCCAAAATATACGAGGTCCTCGGTGGATTAGCAGAGCGAGGGGAAGTCATCTTAAGTCATGATGATCCCGTTCTGTACACGCCTCTGCCCCCAAAAGAGCTCATCGCTCAGAGAAAACGACGCACTGAACTTCATTTCCAAACAGCCGAGGTGGCTCTCGAACACTTTACTTCGACAGCCGAAAATCGCGATCATATTTGGAGCATTACGGGCCGTGAAGATATATTGAATCGAGTCAAGGAAGTCATCAAAAAAACCGAGGGGCGTATCCTGCTTGAACTGTGGGCAGAAGACGCACGTGAACTAGAGGCGGAATTAGCAGAAGCCTCAAAGCGTGGGGTTCAGATTTTCATTGTGGCCTATGGGGATATTCCTTTTCCCTTTGCCAATGTGTACCAGCATGACAAGAGCGATGACATCACCGCTGAATACGGAGGGCGCTGGATCGTTTTCAGTTCGGATGATAAGGAAATCGTCGCAGGAATTGTGTCTCTCGGAAACGATAGTCGAGCCGCATGGACCATGCACCCTGGACTCGTCATGCCGATCACAGAAGTAATCAAGCATGACTTGTATATCATGGAAATGATGAAAGAACATCGTGACGTTTTGGAGGCCAGCTTTGGACCTAATCTCATCGATCTTCGAAACCGCTTCAGATACGGCCCCTCCGGACTCAGCGTTGCGTCAAAATTGGGGCTCATTCCATAATTGGACAGCCAAAAACAGGTACCCTTCTCATGGAAGGAGTACCTGTTTTTGTTGATAGCGTCTGCTTCTGCTTTTGCTAGTCTTGCTCAATCGTCATTTCCGGATCGATGAATACTTCAAACAATCGTTCCCATGGCAGCACGATCTCTACGTCGTCGAGGCTTGCGATTTTGCCTGTAAACGTGTGATTGCCACGCTTGCCGATGTCGATCGACTGATTGGCAAAGTAGTTTTCATACCAGTCATCCACCGTTGGAGACAGTTCTTCTACGACGAAATCGTTGACTTCCTCAAAGTCGTCGCCCAGTCCCCATTCATTGCCGCCCAGTTCTTTGACCAGTGCCCGAGCATCTGCCATGACTTCATTGCGGTAGTTGTGGTCGTTGACAAACGAGGAGAGCAGAAGATTCACGTGGGCCTGTGCCGCGTCGACAGTCAGTGGCACGCCAAACTGATTTCCCTTTTCCAGGAAAGCGGTACGTTGGAGAGCTTGACCCAAGGCACTGCCCATATTGTTCCCAGCTGTCCCCCACCCGGTATAGGAGAGCAAGTCAGGCAGCTTCACTTCGTCCTGCAGCCGCTCGATCAGATCGGGGTCTGCCTTGTTCGTGATCGTCACGTCTGTCACTGCTACGCGCTTGCCATCCTCCAGATGCTCGTTGATCGCGGCGACAAAGGCATCCAGCGCTTCTCTTCTTTCTGCTCTGCTCTCCCCTGCTTCCGGTGGCGTATTCACCATCAAAACGAGGTCAGCGTCATCTGCATCACGCACCGGCTTGCCGCCTGCTGCGGCGATATGCTTATCCACGCTCTCGTCAAAAGTCGTATCTTCAAACGGCGCAGTCCAATCACTGCCGTCCATGCCGGAATACTCTACCGCTACTTTGGGATGGATGCGCAATTGGTCGAGTGACAGACGGCTAACGAGCACGGTACCGACTTCATCTGCCCCTGGGAAAATGGCGGTTCGATCTTCGACGTGGAGATCCTCCGCTTTTTCTTCCAGCGCTTCTCGTTCAGCACGGTGCAGCCCATGAGGAGCAGCATCATCTTGAGCGAGTACGAGGTAATCGATCGTTCCATCCTTGACCCAATCGATTAGCAAGGAATTGATTTCGTGATTGCGTTCGCGAGCATCTAGGTAATCTTGCAGGACGGCTTCTGGAATGAGCTCCTCCAGCTCTTCCAGACGCTCCTCTTTTTCCGTCATTCCGAGATTATGCACTTCATCGTACAGAATCGCCCACTCCCTGATCTGATCGTAATATTTCAACGTCTCCGGGTCAGTGGCCGTAACTGCCAGTCGTTGGATCGTATCGAACACGTAGATCGGCTTGTTCGGTTCCTTTGCTTTCAATCGCTTGATGGCTTTGATGTTGGACAGCGCATCTTCATACGATTGGTCGGCGGTACGGGAAGCGACTAGCCCCCCGTAAGCCAGCATACTGACGGAAATGACGGAGCCGTCCACTTCATCAGACTCGTCGAGCAGCCAGTCGCCGATCTCCTCGCCATCTCCTGGAGTCGTGAAGTGCCCGAGCATGTCCTCATCCGGTATGATCGTTTCTACTCCACCGGCTCGCGAGGCCATCTCGGGAAAATACGTATTTACCGGACGATCATCCAGCGGAACCAAGGCGATACGGGCAATCGGGTTGGGTGACGATTTCTTTGCTTGTACCGTGCTCACTTGACCAAAAGGCATCATTCCTGTCAGCAGCGTAGCCATCGCGACAGTGGAAATCACAAATCTCAACTTTTTCATCGTTTCGACTCCCCTCCAAATGAACGGAATGATTTACAGGACTGCATGAGCCAGCCGCAATGCTTCTTGTAGCTTGGATACGTCAATCTTTCGGGGGATGGTTCTATCCTGATGAGCAATCGCAGCGGCTGTTCCCGCTGCCTGTCCCGTAGCCATGCAGCTCGGAGTGAGCCTCGTCGTCGCCAGCGCTTCGTGCGTCGTCGAGATGCACCGCCCTGCCGCCAGCAGATTGTCAATTGTCTGGGGCAGCAAGCAGCGATACGGAATGTCGTATGCACCGTCGCCTTCGATGTCAGCCGCGACTACGCCTTTGCCGGAAGGATCATGGATGTCTACGGGATAGCCGCTGCGCGCGATCACATCGGGAAATTTGCGTCCCTGCACCACATCCTCGATGGTCAGACTGTACTCTCCCATGATCCTGCGGGTTTCGCGAATGCCGATCTGCGTACCGACAGCAGAAATCGAAGCTTGTGAGAAGCCTGCGATATTATTTTTCAAAAATTCGGACATCATCATCACCTGACGTCTCCCTAGCTCCTCGGCCTCCGTCAGATCCTCCACATCCGTACCATCCAGCCCTTGCACCCTCGTGCAGTTGATGAGCACTTCATCCTTTTCCGGACCGCTGAAAAAGAGAACCTGATCGCGATTGATCGGGACACCTGAGGCTTTCCATTGCGTGTAAAAGCCTTGGACACCTGTCAACGGAAGCTCATGCAGCAGGTCAAACGGCGTCTTGTGGTAGAAATCTTCCGGATGCTCCAGCATGTACGCTTTGACCTGCTCCAGATCAACTCCGCGCATCCGAAACTTCATCGTCATCGGCTGTGTCCGCCCGTCGCTTTCCCTTCCCTGACTCGTCGGCGCGCCCGATAAATACGCTACATCTGCGTCGCCGGACGCATCGACAAAGACGTTCCCGCGTATCTCATATTTGCCGGACTTGGTCGTGATCTGGATTCCCGTGATCCGCTCTCCTTCTACCGCCACATGATCGACGAAGCTGTGCACCAGCAGCTTGACCCCTGCCTCCTTCAGCATTTCCACAGCCAGTAGCTTGTAGATTTCAGGATGGTAAGGCGTGACCGTGTGAACGAATCCCACCGTATCCCGCAAATGCCCCGGAGAACCTCCCCGCTCTCGTAAGCGCTCGACGATCTCCTGGGCGATGCCTTTGATTACTTGCTCTCCTTTTTCCGTATGAAACGTCATCCACGGATACACCAGTGCCGCCGTAGACATGCCCCCGAGAAATCCATACCGCTCGATGAGGATTGTATCGACGCCCATCCTTCCGCTAGCCAGCGCCGCATTGATGCCAGCAGGCCCTCCACCTACGACGACAACATCCGCCTCCAGTACGCGATCCATCTGTCTCCCCCTCCGTTAATCCTTCATCCCTGTCATCGACACGCCTTCAATGAATTGCTTTTGTGCAAAAAAGAACACAATCAACAGCGGCAGCGTCGCCATCACCGATGCACTCATCAAATGGTGCCAAGCCGTCCCTGCTTCGTCCGTAAACAGCGACAAAGCAAGCGGAAGTGTCATCAGTTCTCTGTCATTCAAAAAAATCAGCGGATCGTAAAAGTCGTTCCAGCTGGTCAAAAAGGTAAAGATGGTCAGGGTCGCAATCGCGGGCTTGGCAAGCGGCAGCATGATGCTCCAGTAAATGCGCCAACGGGAGCATCCATCAATCATGGCAGCCTCCTCCAGCTCCTTGGGTATTCCGAGGAAAAACTGCCGCATGACAAAGACTCCAAAAATCCCACCCGCACCGAAAATCGGGAGCACAACCAGCGGCACATGCGTATTGATGAAGCCGAGAAAGCGCATGAACAGAAACATCGGGATGGAAGTCACTTCATTCGGAATCATCATCGTCGACAGCAGGAGCAGAAAGACGAGGCTGCGCCCTTTAAACGGAATTCTTGCGAATGCGTACCCGGCGATGGAGGCAAACAGGACCGTACCGATCGTCACGAGAATCGCGATATACAAGCTGTTCCAATAAAACAGGTGGAACGGCGTATTGGACAAGACCTCTGTGTAATTCTCCAGCCGGATCGGCGATGGAATCAGCTCAGGCGGAAAGACAAAGATTTTCGCTGGTTCTTTGAGCGATGTGGAAAGCATCCACAAAAACGGGATGAGCATCACGACGGAGACGACCGCCAGCACGAAGTAATTCATCCCGATCCCGATGATTTTTCCCGGACTCTTATTCTTCATGGAACACCCACCTTTTTCGATACTGCCACTGGAGCAACGTAAAGACGAAAATGATAAAGAACAACACAAAGGCGAGGGCGGATGCGTAGCCAAACTCGAAATTTTTAAAGGCCTTTTCCCAAATGTAGTAGACCAGCACCTTGGTACTGTCGCCTGGTCCTCCCTGTGTCATCACGTAGATTTGTCCAAACACCTTGAGGGAGCCGATAATGGTGAGGAGCGTGGTTAAAAAGATAGTGGGCGAGATCATGGGAACTGTGATCTGAAAAAACTGACGGGCCCGACCCGCTCCATCAATGCGCGCTGCCTCATACAAGTGCACGGGTACCTGCTGCAGGGCTGCGATAAACAAAACCATGTTCAAGCCGACGTTTTTCAAGACGCTGGTCACGATGACGACGGGCATGGCCAGCTGCGGATTGTACAGCCAGGCAGGACCCGTGATCCCGAATAGCTGCAGAATCTGGTTGATGAATCCGGTATCGGTGGCGAACAAATACTTCCATACGATCGCCCAGACAATCAGCGAAGTCATGACCGGCACAAAGATGGCCGTTCGAAAGATCCCGATCCCCGGCAGCTTTCGAGCGAGCAAGAGAGCCAATCCCAGGGCGAGGACAATGTTCATCGGAACGAGGCCAGCCGCAAACGCAAACGTATTGCCAACGACGGTCCAAAACTCTTCATCCTGAAAAATGGCTTTGTAGTTATCCAGTCCGATAAAGGTCGGCTCCCCCAGCAGTGGCCAATCGGTCAGGCTCATGTAAAAGGCGAGCAAGAGCGGCCCGAGCAGCAAGACAAGAAACCCTAGCGCCATCGGACTGACGAACAGCCAGCCTGTCACATTGGCTTCTCTATGGAACGGATTGCTTCTAGCCTTCTTTTTTTTCTGTCCAGGAGAGAGGGGGACATTCATGTTGCTCTCCATTCGCTTCCCTCCTTCTTAGTGGTCGAAGCGACCTCAATATTCTTCCTGCGAGACCACATCCGGGTGCCCTAGGGTGCTTATTTGTCTATCGCATTGCGGAGTGCTGCGACCGACCTTTTGATCTCCTCCGTCGTCGTCCCGAGAGCCATTGCTCCCGCCAATATGACCCGTACCCCCGTATCTCGCAAGGCAGGAATATCTGCTGGCACGACCTTTCGCTGCGTAGGAACCATGACCGGAATTCCTGCCTTTTTGACGATATAACGATATTTCAGCAGATCGGCGAATACCAGTGGCGTGCCGTATTCAGCACCTGGGACGATCGACGCTTCCAACGCCGCCATAGGAAAATGCTTTACACCTTCCAACAGTGACAAATCAAACTGATCATCAATGGCAAACGTACTCGCCACTCCTTCTATGCTCATCAGTGACGCGGGCAAATGATGTCCATAGATCGAGGTAAAGTCGATGCCTATCGAAGAAAGCTGTGTGAGCTCGGCAGGATCTAGGTCTTGTGGAGAGCCTGCGGGAACGATGCCAAACGGTCCGTTAAACTGACTGCGGATGGATGTGAACAGCTCCAGATAATGAGACAACGGCCCAAAGCTGTTTCCACTCGCTCGATGGTGGACGTTCATATGCACTTTGATCCCGTCTGCTCCTTCTTCGAGCACAGTTCTCGCAAGCTCCTCATCATTTCGCGGCAGACTGACCAACAAGAGAAACGGCTTTTCTGCCAGCGCTTGTTGAAAACGATTCATCGTGACCCGTGACCTCCCATCAAGTCACAACGGCCTGTTACCAGACCGTTGCGGCTCCCTCATTTTTTCAAGATCGGGTTGATCTTCTCTTCCAGTGACTTCATGATTTCTGGTGGCTGGGCAGTTTGCCCGAACAGCTGATCAAAGCCGGCGAGGATCG
>JARDZO010000345.1 GCA_029240815.1 Brevibacillus sp. | reverse complement strand
ATGGCGGAAAGTCCTTGTCACGAGGATTTTCCGCTTTTTGCATGGAGAGGAGACGCTGCGTTTACAATAGGTGTGAACATCGCGAAAAATTGTACTCCTATTTTCTAGGAGAAGCGTATATACTTTCTATATTAGTTCGTGGAAGAAAAGCTAACATGACATGAGCAGTTGGGAGGAGAACTATGATGACCTACGATTTTTTAATCAAACTGGGTGTTGCCTTATTTTTAGGGTTACTAATTGGAATGGACAGGCAACTAAAGCATAAGCCGCTCGGTGTGAAGACCAGTATGGTCATTTCTGTGGCGAGCTGCTTGATCACGATCGTCTCGATTGAATCCGTGAATCGGTTTTCCTTGCCTGGACACACCAATATGGATCCCCTTCGCTTGGCTGCGCAAATTGTCAGCGGGGTCGGTTTTCTCGGAGCCGGCGTCATTTTACGCAGGAGCAATGACGTGATTTCTGGATTGACTACGGCTTCTATGGTCTGGGCAGCATCTGGACTGGGAATTGCTGTCGGTGCCGGCTTTTATTTTGAGGCAGTCACCGCGACGACCCTCATTATTTTAGCGATTAATCTCTTCCCGCTGATCCTCAGGTGGATCGGGCCACGCTCGTTGCGCCAACGGGATTTATCTATCAAGATCGTAGTCGATGGAATTGGGAATCTGGACGATGTATTCAAACAGATCAAGCATCTGAATTTGCAGGTCAAACGGGTCAAGGTAAAGGATGTGGAGAACGGTCAACAGAAGCTGGAGATGATGATCATCGCATCTGAGGATACATATACGACTGATATATACAGCTCTCTCAAAACAGTGGAACACGTGAACTCTGTAGAAGTTGAGAGCCGGTAGCGGAAAATAAGGGACAAAGACTCACACATCCGAAACGGAGGGCGTGGGTCTTTTTCGTTTTTGCTTGTGCATAGGGAAAAACTGGACATCATAAAGGTGGGTAATAGATAGTAAAAGGAGGATGAGAGATGGACTACCGAATCGAGAAGGACACGATTGGTGAAATTCAGGTTCCTGCAGATAAATTGTGGGGCGCTCAGACACAGCGCAGCTTTCAGAACTTTAAAATCGGCGGGCAGAAGATGCCGCTCGAGGTCATTCGCATGTTTGCTATTCTAAAGCAGAGCGCTGCTGCGGTGAATCAAAAGCTCGGCAAGCTCGAACCGGAAAAGGCGGAAGCGATCATCACAGCAGCTGATGAAGTCATCGCAGGAAAGTGGGACGAGCATTTTCCTCTCGTCGTCTGGCAAACCGGTAGCGGAACACAATCCAACATGAACGTCAACGAAGTCATCGCCCATCGTGCCAACCAGCTGTTGGAGGAAAAAGGGAGCGCCGCCCGCATCCATGCCAATGATGATGTCAACAAATCACAGAGCTCCAACGACACATTCCCCACGGCGATGCACATGGCGGGTGTGGTGGCGATCGAGGACCTCGTGTTGCCAGCTGTGAGCGTGCTCAAGGAAACCCTCCAGAAAAAAAGCGAAGCGTTCATGGACATCATCAAGATTGGCCGGACGCATCTGCAGGATGCGACTCCTCTGACACTAGGACAAGAAATCAGCGGATGGGTGCAGATGCTGGCCAAAAGCGAGAAAATGTTAACGGAAAGCGTCGAGCACTTGCGGGAACTGGCAATTGGCGGTACGGCGGTCGGAACGGGGATCAATGCGCATCCTCGTTTTGGGGAAATGGTCGCTGACGAGATCAGCAGGGTCACGAACAAGAAATTTCTCACAGCAGCCAACAAGTTTCACGCGCTGACCAGTCATGATGAGCTGGTATACGTCCATGGTGCCTTGAAGGCTCTGGCGGCTGATCTGATGAAGATTGCCAATGACGTCAGATGGCTCGCGAGCGGACCGCGCTGCGGGATCGGAGAAATCACTATCCCTGCCAATGAACCGGGGAGCTCGATCATGCCAGGAAAAGTGAACCCTACACAGAGCGAAGCGATGACGATGGTCGTCTGCCAAGTCATGGGCAACGATGCGACGATTGGTTTTGCTGCGAGCCAGGGGAATTTCGAGCTGAACGTATTCAAGCCTGTTATCATCTACAACTTCTTGCAATCCGCCGAGCTGTTGTCAGACGCCCTGCACTCCTTTAACGAAAATTGCGCCGTCGGAATTGAGCCTAATCTACCTGTCATCCAGAAAAACCTGAATAACTCGCTGATGCTCGTCACAGCCCTCAATCCGCACATCGGCTATGAAAATGCCGCCGCCGTCGCCAAGCTCGCGCACAAGGAAGGACTCACTCTCAAGGAAGCCGCCATCAAAAGCAACCTGCTGACCGAGGAGCAATTCGACCAGGTCGTCCGTCCGGAGCAGATGATTCATCCGAAAGAGTGAGAGTGACGGAGATCGAAAGAGAAGACCACTGACTAGGAAGATCGATAGCTGCATGCTATTGGTCTTTTTTTCACTTCGTTGGTGCGGGTTGCCTGACCATTAGATCGAATATACAATAATCGGTAAAAAGAATACCGGATCATGGAGGTGGAAATGTTGGATATTCGAATCGCTGAAAAGAACCATCACCAGGCGATTTCTGAGTGTGTGGATGCGGCTTATCGCATGTACATTCAGAGAATAGGAAAAAAGCCTGCTCCAATGCTTGCAGACTATAACGAGCTCATTTCGAAAAACCTGGTCTATGTAGCCACAGCCAAGGAAGAAGTAAAAGGCCTTATTGTGCTCATGATGCAGGGCAATTACTTGTTGATCGAAAATGTGGCCGTCCACCCCGTTTTCCAGGGACAGGGCGTTGGACGCAGGTTAATTGAATTTGCTATAGAGTTTGCCAAAGAGGCAGATTTACAAGAGGTTCGCCTCTATACAAACGAGTTGATGACTGAAAACCTCCAGTACTATCCTACATTTGGATTCATCGAAGTGGATCGTCGAATAGTAGATGGTTACAGTCGTGTTTATATGTCAAAGTCTTTGTAATTCTACACAATCCGTCACTACAGCGGATAATCCGTATGCTTTTTCTCTTCCCGTCGATTCCTACAAAAGAAATTATCTGATTCAGTAAAAGCAGCCCAGGAAAAAGGAGAAAAAAGCGGAAGGTCTTTGGGGCACGACCCAAGCGGAGTGGAAAAAGCGGAACAAGCCCGAGCGTCCAACTTGAGCTACCCGCTGTCCACGCTACTTTTGGACGCCGTTCCGCTTTTGGAACGGAGCTGGACATACACGGCCCCCTAGCGTGCCCCTATGAACCTGAAGCGTTTTCTCCTTTTTCCGCCCCGCACTACCACCACAGCCAGAATAAGATGTTTTCGCCCCCCCTCTTTATGATTTCTTTAACTTTCTCTGCTATAGTGAACTTACATTTATCGGAAAATAGGAGAAAGAGGCTATGAGAATATTAATTGTGGATGATGACAAGGAAATCGTGGATCTGTTGGCCATTTACCTCGGCAACGAAGGGTATGAAATCGAAAAGGCGTTTGACGGGATGGAAGCACTCGACAAGCTCGCGCAAAAAGAGTTTCACCTCGTTATCCTCGATGTCATGATGCCTGCGCTCGATGGCTTGGAAGTGACCAAGCGAGTGCGCAAGAATTCTCAAATCCCCATTCTGATGGCGAGCGCCAAAACAAACGACATGGATAAAATCATGGGCTTGATGACTGGCGCTGACGATTACGTAGCCAAGCCGTTCAATCCGCTCGAAGTCATCGCGCGTGTCAAATCCCTTTTGCGTCGAGCAAATTACAGCAACGCCATGCAACAGAAGGACAATGTGATTGAGGTAGGACCGCTCATCATTGATAAACAAAGCCATGTGGCGCAAACCAAGGAAGGCATTCCGATCAAACTGACAGCGTTGGAATTCTCCATTCTCTTTTTGTTAGCCAGCCATCCCAATCGCGTCTTCAGTTCGGAAGAGATCTTTGACCGATGCTGGAAGATGGACAACTATGTGTCGTACAAGACGGTAATGGTCCATATCAGCAACTTGCGCGAAAAACTGGAGAAGGCGACGAGCGGAGAAAAGGTGATCCAGACCGTTTGGGGGGTAGGCTATAAAATTGAAGCTTAACGTCCGGGACTTTCTGAGGATTTTGCTCGACCTGTTTCTCGGCCTGTTGATTTTTTTCGCGGTGTTCCAAACGGCGTCTTTCTTCGCAAACAACTACCTGTATCGAATTCCCGAAGTCAAAGAATACGTCTGGAAGATCCGCAACACCTTTGGCGTCGATTCTTTTAAGATCCCGATTGTGCTCTTGGCGACCGGTTTGTTTGCAGCCTGGACGATTGTACGCATCCGCAAATACTTGGAGCAAAAGCAGATGGAGAGAATCATCGCAGAACTTCATTACATCGCAAAAGGGAACTATGATCACCAAATATCGATCAGGCCCCGGGGCAGCCTGGGGGATGTCGTAGATAGCATCCATGCTCTCGTCAAAAGCACATTGGATGCGATGGAAGAAGAACGGCGCTTGGAGCAGTCCAAAGACGAGCTCGTCACGAACGTTTCACACGATTTGCGTACGCCGCTGACTTCGATCATAGGTTACCTGGGCTTGATCGAACAAGGGAAATACCAGGATGAGCATCAAATCAGACAGTACACCCACATCGCCTACGAAAAGGCCAAGCAGATGAATGTTTTGGTCAGCGACTTGTTCGAGTATACCAAGGTCCGCAACCGAGGCGCCTATTTGAACCGGGTGCAGTTTGACCTCGTGGAATTGGTCGAGCAGGTATCCGTAGGCTTTCGGATCGCCGCACACGAAGCCGGTTTGCTGCTGCAAGTGGACACTCCTGACGAAAAGGTGGAGATGTGGGGAGATACCGAAAAGCTCGTAAGGGTGTTGGAGAACCTGATTTCAAACGCGATCAAATACGGGCGTGATGGCACCATGATTGCCGTGCGGCTGTTCGAAGACCCTGAAGGTGTAGCATTTTCTGTTGCGAATAACGGCAGTCCCATACCGTCAGAAGCGATACCCAGCCTATTCGAACGCTTCTATCGGGTAGAAGCCTCCCGTTCCAAAGAGACAGG
>JARDZO010000344.1 GCA_029240815.1 Brevibacillus sp. | reverse complement strand
AGGATGAATCGAACAGTAAACCATTCATTCCAAGCGAAATCGATGGGATAGAAAAAGCAGAACACGCATTACTACGGCAATTAGCCAACTGGCAAGATACTCTATTTATCGCTTATAGCGAATTATCTCCAAACATCGTATGCAATTACGCTTTTGAGTTGGCAACCTTGTTCAACAACTTCTACGCATCATGCCCCATTCTTAAAGCAAGCGATGATCAAAAAGCATTTAGACTTTGGTTGACCTTACGATTCAAAGAAACCATTCGTGATGCCCTAACCGTTCTTGGGCTACCTACGCCTGACCGTATGTAAGAGAACAACCGTGTCGTTTGTCTTTCCGGATAGCCGAATCAAGCAGGATATTGGCAATTGATGAACAAGAAAGACCGGTCAGAGCATCTTTTCAATGCTCCCCGGTCTTTGATTGGTTTGGCTTTTAATCCGGAAACAGACTCTCACGCTTCCTATAGTTCCCTTTAAACATCGTCGCTTTGCACTTCACTCTCCTGGCAACGGCTTCTGCTGAACAGCTTGCCTGGACAAATACGGCATTCGCTTCGTCTCCAACCATTGGCCATACTCGTTCGCCTGCTGCACCCAGCGGCGTTTTTCCGCCCGTAATAAAACCTATCGCCCGCGCTAACGATTGCTCGTCAATCCATGCGAAGCGCTCAGCCAGTAAGCTGGCCTTGAACAGGAGATCACCTGTGCCAAAAGGGTCCCAGTGATCGGTAATGCTGTCGTTGACCAAGGTAACTGGCACCCCTTTCTTGTGAAGTAATGGAATGGGAATGGTCGGAATGTCGATAGGGACGGTTGAAGCGATGGATATACCCGCTTGCGCTACTATCTCCGCTGTTTCTGCTGCTGCTTGCAGGGGAACTTCACCCAAGCCAAATGCATGTCCGATGGATACCCTTCCCTTCCATCCAGCTTCTTCAGTGAGAGCAGCGAGTCGCTTCATGGTATAAGTCCCCAGATGACCAGGATCGTGCAGGTGTAAATCAACATCCGCATTTGCCTCTACCGCGAGCTCCATCATCGTGTGCAGCGAGGCTTCAATGTCGTCGTCCACCGTTGCGGGATCAACACCGCCAACGACCGTTGCTCCGCTGCGAAGGGCTTCTCTTACTAGATCAACCGATTGGCTGCGCAAAAGTCCATGCTGTGGAAACGCAACAAGCTCATAGGAAAGCGTGTCTTGATAAGATTCCAGCGCTCGCAAAACTGCCTCCAGGTTCTTTAGACCACTGATAGGATCAACATTGCACTGGGCGCGTATTTGGGTTACCCCGTTTTTCACAAGAAGTTCCAGGATTTTTTTTGCCCGTTCCTCTGTAACCGGGAGCAATTGCGGGATGAGTTCCTCTTCTTCTTTCATTCGGCCAAATATACTGACAAAGGGTGTGCAAGCTTTCCAGGGACCACCGTAATAGGTTTTATCCAAATGGATGTGCATATCTCGGAATCCGGGCAGCATAAGCATGCGATTCGCATCCTGCTTTGGCAAATCGTCAGCGATCGGCTCGTCATCCGAAATGATTTTACTTATTTTTCCATCCTCCATGCGAATATGGCATACGTCCGTAAGTGTTTCAGCTACCATGCCGTCTTTATAACGATGTCCGCTCTCAAGCAAGACATTGGTTAACCAATACGAGGCTGTCATATCTGTTCCTACCTTCCCTATCCTTTACTTGATTGCCACATCCGGCGGCAGTTTTCTGAAAAAGTTTGTGCTTAGCGCCAAATATGCAAACCCGATTGCAAGCCATATCAAACCTGCAGACTTTGCATAAGGATCCAAGTTAAACAAGAAAAACAACGTGATCAAGGCACCGATTGCAGGAATCACCAGATAGCGAAGTACGTCTATTCCTGTACGCTTCTTCTGTTTAATGAAATAGTAGAAAATGACAGAAATATTGACTAATGTACACGCAGACAATGCACCAAAGTTCACGAGGGAAATAGCTGTCGTCACATCGAGAAACAATGCACTTAAACTGATCGCGCCAATGAATAATATACTGTTTGTCGGGGTTGCCGTTTTGGGGTGAATGAATCCGAAAAATCGCTTCGGAATGATGCCCTCCCGCCCCATTTTCCACAGCATTCGTGAGCAGGCGGTCTGTCCCGCTAATGGACCTGCAATCGCGCCGATCACAGTTAAAAAGGGATAGATAACAGCTAAGACTCCCAACCCTATCTTTTTAAACAGCTCAAGCGATCCTGTCGCTGGATCCGTAAATTCACTCCAGCCCGTCGGCCAAGCCAGCAGCATGAGATAGGAGGAAAAAGTAAATACGATCCCTGCACCTGCACAAATGATCAAGGCAGCCTTCGGAACATTCACTCGTGGGTTTATCGCTTCCTCAGCAACGGTCGTTACGGCATCAAAACCGAAATAGGACAGCACAAGAATGGATGCACCCGTAAAAATCACACTCCAGCCCACATCCGGTTTAGCAAGCTCCCCTGCATTAAAAAACGTTTCCCAGTGAAAGAACGTACCGACTCCACCTCCACTTGCTATGTACTTCACCAAAAAGATGACGACAATCGCAATAACGGAGATCTGAGTGATCACAATCGTGTTGTTTACCTTTGCGGTTAAACTGATCCCAAGATAGCTCACTGTTGTAACGAAAATAGTAAGTCCGAATATCCATACCCATTTGGATATATCAGGAAAAAGCGCTACCATGTAATTCGCAGCAATGACATAAGACAGCATGGGAACAAGAAGATAATCCATCATAACGGTCCAGCCCGTCAAAAATCCTACGTACGGATTGATCGCTTGCTGAGCATACGTATAAGCCGAGCCAGAAATCGGAAACGCAGCAACCATACGACCATAGCTGTATGCGGTAAACAGGATCGCCAACGCTGTCAACGCATGGGTAAAAGAGAACATCCCATGGGTGGTATTGGCTACAATCCCGTACATATCAAATAACGTCGTCGGAACCAAAAAGGCCAGTCCATAGAAGACAAGCGTTGGAAGGGTAAGAATTCTTTTAAACGCCGGTTCAGCTTGCACCTCTCCAGGATCGATCGCTACATCAGATTTCATATCATCATCCTCCGGTCATGTGAAAATTCTACACTGCCAGCTTGAAAATCCCGTAACATCTCATGATAGTGTCGCTGGACATCTTCAATGTGTTCTCGCATCCATTTGGAGCATTTTTCTGCATCCCCTATTTTTAGGGCGGCGAACATCTGCTGATGATAGTAAAGAGCGTTATGCACATCATCATAAACAGCCATTTCGATCCGAATTTTTTTAAAGAATTCAGAGATCGAATTATAAATCTGAAGGATCACTTCATTATTCGTAGCTTGAGCCAGAGTCCCATGAAAAACGAGATCCGGCACAATAATGGACGACCCCATTTTGATGGATATTTCCAAATCGACAAGAGATTGTTCAACAGTGAGCAAGTGATGCGGTTGAATTCTCTTTGCGGCTAAAGAGGCGATCTCCACTTCAATCGCTTTCCGTACCTCCAATAGATCTAGCGAGTTAGAAATATCCATAGACATTGCTAGAGAATGCGAAAATTCAGTTCCTTTTGAGACTGGGTTCCCTTTTACAAAAACCCCTTTCCCAGCCCTTTTTACAATAATCCCTTTCTCAGAAAGCGCTTGCAAAGCTTCTCTCACGGATGATCTGCCCACACCTAATATTTTGGCTAGTTCTCGTTCAGAAGGAAGTTGAACGCCTGGTTGGAGATTTTTTTTTCGAATCAGGTCAGACACATACTTTTGTACCGTTTCACTTACCACTTCCATTGAGATTCTCCTTCGATCGAGAGTAGTCAGACCGGTAAGACCAGTTAGAACAGAATGTACCTTTATTTAGGAAAGCACCTCCTTCGCTTATAGCGACTTCTGTTTTTAAATATTGCAAAAATTATGCCATTTAATAAACAGCCTATTTTTCAGGAACATTGATTCGATTTTCAAACTTGTATTATGAATTGGTGCATAACTATTAATTACTGCATAACTGAAGTAGATGAATGGCATGCAAAAAAAGCAGGCGCCGATTGAATTCCGGCGCAACGCAAAGAGGCTGCCAGTTAGTATTGGCGGCCTCTATTTGGTGCTTTTGAACTCATTTTCTACTACAATAACGAGCCTGTTTGCTGCCGATACTCCTCCTTCACCCGTTCTATCTGGGCAAGGTGGTCACGGACATGATTGACGCGGTATTCCAACAATTGCTTAAACGTAAACCGCCCCGCATCTGCATACACTCCGATACGCTCGCTTTGTGCTCTTGTCAGATGAAGCAGAATAGTCTGCATACTGGAACGCAGCATTTGGAATAGAAGCAAGTACTGTTCACGGTCCAGCTGATCGTACCCCAAGCTATTCGCCCATGCGTTTTGGTCAAATGAAATCAGCAGCGGCTCTTCCTCAGCCAAGACTTTTTTCAACCGATGTGTGGACAAGATCTCTGAATCCGTCACATGGATGAGAATGTGATGGATGCTCCATTTATCCGGTGCGGGCTTGAAACGAAGTTCTTCCTCGCTCAATCCTTCGATGGCTTCTCGCAGCATCGCATATCCGCGACCGTACTCTTCAATCAACGCTTCCACTTTTGTCCCTCCTAGTTTTCGCTATCTCCCACCATAAGACAGTGCTTCATCAGGCTTTGATATCATGTTCCACGGTAATGACTACATTCCCTTTTTTGTGCCCTTGCTCCACATATCCGTGAGCTTCCGGAATTTGCTGCAACGGATAGCGTCTATCTATGACCGCTTTTATTTTCCCCGTCTCCATGAGCTCTTTGAGGAAAAGTAAATCTTCGGTACGCACCTTTGCGATCCCATGCCCATCTACTGTCAAGTAAGTCCCGTTCGGTGCCAATGCTTTCTTGCAGGTGGATTTCGAGCATTTCCCGACGGCATCAAAGATGATATCATAACGCTCTTCTTTTCCCGTAAAATCTTCTTTTGTGTAATCGATGACCTTTTCGGCTCCCAGAGACTTCACCAATTCTACATTCGTGGTACTGCATACCCCCGTTACTTC
>JARDZO010000003.1 GCA_029240815.1 Brevibacillus sp. | reverse complement strand
GGGGGTTTCGATTTGGCTGGACTTGACGACCCAAAGCCTGGATCAAGACCTGTCAGCTATAAAGTAGCTCTTTTGGCCATTCGTATAAGACTTTGTAAACTCTACCACTCGGTTATTTCCATCATAGCTTTTGCATTCGTGCAAAAAGACAGAACTTCCGGGTGGCACTTGAAGCAGCTTTGCCTCGACATTTCGTATTTTCACCAGCGTAAGCGTCTCGTGCGCCATCTCAAGATTAATTCCGTTGGCATCGAACAATTCGTACAAAGAATGAACCCCAAAGTCATACTGATCGATTTCAGCTAGCAGATCGTATGGTATGAGCGTATCCTCCAACGTGAACGGTTCATCGTCTCCTAGCCGCAGACGAATGATCCGGAACAACTGAGCCTCCTCTTCCAGGTTGAAAATGGAGGCATATTTATGTCCTGCCTTGCGCTTCCCCGCGTACAGCAGCTTGGTCGACGGCTGAATGCCTTTTGTCAAAAGCATCTTGCTAAACCCTTGCAGCTTGTATAGATTGGAGCCGATTTTTGATTTCGTCACGAACGTGCCTTTTCCTTGCACTTTTTTGAGGATGCCTTCACCGACCAAGGCCTCTATGGCGCTACGTACAGTCATGCGATTCAGTCCGTATGTGGTAGCCAATTCCCGCTCTGACGGTATGGGCTGCCCGTAGGCGTATTCTCCGTCTTCTATTTTCTCCCGTATTAATTCTCTCAGCTGGGCGTGCATGGGGATTTTATGTTCCAAAAGACCTTCCCTCCTCTCCCATCCTTATAGTGTAACAATGTGCTTTCCCGTTTTCTACCATCTATTCGATTGCTATATCGAATAGTTCATTCGCTCCACTGTTTCCCTGCAACCATCCGATCAGGTAATGGAGAATATTTCTATAGTAAAATAGAATGGCTGCTTCACAAGTACTTGGAAAGATATGGGGATCTTACCTATGAAAAGAATTCAATGCGCCGGTGTATTGGCGATCCTGCTGAGTACTACTCCTAACTCGCAGGCCCATGCTGCATCACAGGTCAATGTAGCCGTAAACGGAAGCTATGTGTCCTTCCCGGATGAGTCACCGTATGTAGATGTCCAATCTAATCGCACGATGGTTCCAGCAAGATTTGTAGCCGAACAACTCGGTCTACGTGTGCAGTGGAATGGACAGACCGATCAGGTGACGTTGAGCAAAAAAGACGAAACGATCGTTTTAACTATTGGTCAAAATCGCGCGCAAGTAAACGGGAAGAATGTCACCTTTGATTCCCCTGCGTTGATCAAAAATAGCCGTACGATGGTGCCGCTTCGCTTTATCAGTGAAGTTTTTGACGCGCAAATCGATTGGATTGCCGAACGGAATCTCGTAATCGTGACAACTCCAGGGCATTCGAAAGTGGTGCCTGCCTCACCGCCGCAGTCCAATGCGGATCACACTGCAAAGTTACAACGTGGCACTTGGATTTGGGACACGACAATCATCCAGACTGACCGAGCAGACATTTTAAAATTTGCTCAGGATAACCAACTGACTACGATCTATCTACAGATTGATAAGGACATACCTGCAAACGTCTATCAACAATTTGTTCGAGCAGCAAGAGAAAACCAAATAACAGTAGAAGCACTCGCGGGACGTCCCCAATGGGCATTCTCCGATAATCAGAACCAAGTGAAAGATTTTATAATATGGGTGAAATTATACAATGCGAGTGTTGGATCAGATGAAAGGTTCGACGGATTACACTTTGATATTGAGCCCTATCTTTTACCAGAATGGAAGACTGATCATAAACGAGTGGTTGAAAATTGGATGAACACGATTCGATTTATTGAGAAGGAAACAAAAGGGAGCGGATTGAAAATTACGTTAGATATTCCTTTTTGGCTTCACTTGGTCAAGGTCCCTGACTCTACTTATAGCATGAGTGCATGGGTATTGGAGAAGGTAGATTCGGTCGTCATTATGGATTATCGCAATGTGGCTCTCGGGAATGATGGGATTGTGGCAAATGCAAACACGATAGTCAAGGAAGCTAGCACTTTAAAAAAGAAAGTACTTGTTGCGGTAGAAACGGCCCCGAATTCGGAAGGTGACTTTACTTCGTTTTATACATCAAGTATTGGCACAATGAACTCGGAATTGCAGATCGTAAAGGAAAAGCTGTCTCATTTTCCGAGCTATGCAGGATTTGCGATACATGACTATAAGAGTTGGACGGATTTGGATGCAAAGTCCAAGAAATGATCGCTTGGTGGTTTTCCATAAAAAAGGTACTGCCGTAATGACAGTACCTCTGCACGTAGCAAATGGATGAGAATGAGCAAATACGAATATTAGAACCCTATCAAGCTCTTTACCGATAGATATATTACCGGAATCAGAAGCGCTGGGATCAGGTTCATCGTCCTAAACTTTTTAACACCGAGAATACTCAGTCCGGAGCTGAGAATCAATACCCCACCAATAATCGATATTTCTGTCAGTAGCTCTGGCGTGATATAACCTGCGACCGCCCCTGCCGCAACATAAAAGAATCCTTGCCAACAAAATAAGACAATTGCGGAAAGGGCAATCCCGATACCAAAAGTAGCTGCTAGCACAATCGATGTCACTAAATCCAAAATGGCATTCGTGAATAGATAGGTGTGGTTTCCGTTTAACGCACTTTCGATGGGACCTACAATAGAGAGAGTGCCGATACAAAATAACAACACGGCAGTAGACAACCCCTCGGCTAAATTCCCTTTCGAAAATTTGGAAACGATATTTTTGAACCGATGCTCCATGTTTAGTTTTTCACCAATCACACCTCCCAATGCAAGACTCACGATAAACAAGACGGGATACTGGCTGTTTGGCATATGCTTTGAAATCGAATATACACCAAGCGCTGTTACGGCCAGCCCCATCCCCTGCATCAGAATGTCCTGGTATGAGTCTTTCATTCCTCGCTTAAACACACTGCCGATAAGACTTCCAACCATAATCAATACCACATTTACAATCGTTCCAATCACGTCTATGATCCTCTCCCTAAGTAATCATTGGAAAAAGATTAAACCCTCCAGCAGCTGGAGGGTCAACAGAAAATACAGGGAAAATCGGGTGTGCGTATTCACTATTCTCCCTAATCATCCGAAAAGACCTGGTCATTTACTCTCTGTGGATAGAATTGCGCAGGAGATTTCGGCCGCCGTAGCAGCAGTATGGCTGGCAATAGAGCGATCAGAAAACAAATGATCGAAAGAAGTGAGAATACAGACCACTCGAGAATAGGGAATCCGAGGAAGGTTTGATATCCGACTGCAACAAGAGCCAGCAAGTAAGCGATGCCTGTAAGATGGAGCATTCTTTTGCGCGCTGCGACAGGAAATAAACTGCGTTCAGACAACCACGCGGTAAATGGCAAGACTTGGAGGGCGTGAAAGCCAAGACCGTGCAGCCAGATAATATTTCCATGCATGCCAACGAACCGACCATTGTTGAAAGAAATCCAGATACCTGCTGCAAACGATAGCATAATTGCAATCATTGCATAGCGAATGCCTACTACCAGCTCAGGACGCAACCGATATGCTTTTGAACGGAAAAATTGAATCGCTGCGAACAGATAAAACAGCACCAAGAACAAAGCGACAAACGTAAATACATCACCCACCAAGCCATCAAAAGGTGTGCCATCTTTCACGAACCTCGGGTCTACTCCTCGGAAATTCTGAACGGTCTCCGCTCCATAAGAATAAAGCGCGAGTAGGATGTACGACCAACGAAAAATTCTCCGACTTAACTTTCCTAGTGCGGCAAATGGCATGATTGCTGCTGTCGACAAAAGAAATATGCCCAATGCGGCATTAAACGAGAAGGCCTTCATGACATCCCCATGAGGAGAAACCGGTCCTCCGTACAGCAACACCCAAACGCCGCATATCGCAGCCAAGAGAAATCCGAGCAGTCCAGTCAGGACCAACCATTTCTCCCTTTCAAAAAACGTGACTGCTGCTTTTCTTCCTACTACTGCATGATTCATTATTTCCGTACCCCACCCAGATAAATTTGTTACTCTTACGGTACCTGAATTGTGGGAAAGGTTGGAAATGGCTTGAGAATGAATTCTATTGCAAACTATAGGATGATCTTGCGTACGACTAAAGTCTGAAATCTGAAACGTGATTGCCTCCGACAAGGACAAAGATGACGATCAGCGTATACAAACATTATTTTGCCAGCAGTTGAATTTCTGTTACAAATTTGGTTGGATCGTGTGTCAGTCCGTAATCGATTAGCGTAATTTCAATCGCGTCCTCTACAAGTTCATATCCCTTCTCATCCAAGTAATCCATCAGCTTCTCATAGTAAGGGGAAGCTTCCGCGTGCGTTCCCGCGAAACGAATCGTCACGTATTTGTCTCTCGGAAGTATTTTTTCTTTCGCCTCATCGATGTGGAAGCTTTCATTTTCGACAATGACAAATAGGGAATCATACTCCTCAAAGTTTCTTTGCCTTACGTTTTGAAGCGAGATCGATAGTCCGACTTTGCCCAAAAATATCGTGGATTTCATCTTCGTGCTGTTCTCCAATAGCCGTATTGACATCTCCAGGTTGTCCGTTTTATGTATTTTTTGCTTCAGCCACACAATCGTCCGTTCGGGCAGCTCGACTTCACGGACCTTCCCGAGCTCTTGGTCGTTGGTCGCATCCATAATTTGATGAATTCGGTTTGTAATTTTTTTCTGTATCTGATTAAATTCGTTGATTCGCTTTTCTGTTTCCCGCTGTTGCTCTTCCAAGAGCTGTAGAATACGGTCGAGATCGCGATTTTCCAAAAAGTGCTTCACATTTTTCAACGGAATATTCAACGCTTTGAGATAGAGAATCGTATTCAGCTGCTCGAATTGCTCGATCGAATAGTATCGATAGCCTGAACGCTCATCCACGTGAGCTGGTTGAAACAAATCAATGTCATCATAGTAACGCAGTGTACGAATATCGATTTGGAACAGCTTCGAAATTTCACCGATCAAAAACATGGATCCATTCCACTTCCTCTTCAATTGTTTGGGGCTATCAAAAAAAGGAGGTGGATTTCCGCCCCCTTTTACTCTTTATCACGATCCTTCCCTTTCAAGCATCTCACTGGATAGCTCCAAATCCCATCTTTCTTCAAATAGGGTACTACCCGTCCATTCCTTGTTTGGTTTCTCTTCTGTCTTGGTAAAGTTGTATTTTTGATAGAGATAACGGGCCGTCTCCAGAATACTCACGGTCCAAAGGAAAACGTGGCGATACTCCTGTTCCTTGCAAAAAGCAATCGCTGTGTCCATTAACTTTTTCCCGATGCCTAAGCCTTGGTAACATTCGTCGATCACAAACCAGCGAAGCTGCGCCACTCGTTCAGATGAGCGAGTAATTGCGATGGATCCGACGGTTTGACCATTCACTTCCGCCAGCCATAGATTGCCTCCCGCGTTATCGAGCAGAAAATCGGTTAAGCCCTTCATTACATAATATTCAAATATGCTACCAAACTGGTACGTTTGGCTGTAAAGCGTTCCATGAAGGTGCGCAACATATCCGACATCTCCAGGTTGAAACGAACGAATCGCCACTTCCGCTGGCGAAGCAGAATCGGTCACAAAGATCGATTCGATTGTTTCCATCGAGGTAACAAGCTTGGATTGACTTTGTTTGGGTATCGGATGGATCATTTTCCCGACTTCACGGTTTGCGTCATCTACTAATCGATGATAGATTTCCTTGCCACCCTCTGTTAGATAGAGTAAGAATTGGCGCTGGTCCTCTGAAGATCGCTCTTTTCTGATGATATTTTCTTCTTCAAACCGTTGGAGGATCCGGCTCATATAGCCTTTGTCTATTCCCAGGGCTTCTCTCACTTCAGTCGCAGTGCAGCCATTTCTTCCATTGATTTCCGTGATGACGCGTGCCTCTGTCAAAGGAAACGGCTTATGATAGATTTCTTGATCGATTTTCCCTAAGAGATTGGCGTAAAATCGGTTGAATTTGCGGATTTTTTCTACATGTTGCATGGATTCCATGAACATAGCCCCCTGCCCATTCAAAAATGGATGTTGAGGACATTATAAGATCAATGGTTGACTCAGTCAACTAACAAAAAACTTCACTCCCACTTCCGTCGATCTTCTTCACTCTCTAGACCCCTTCCATCATGTCCAGCTTCAACCCGAAATGGCGAGCAGGATGCAAGTAAGGCAGAGATCGCTATCAGAAAGGGTTGATTCCCTCCAACCGTTTGACCAGCGGATCCGTAAACACATCAAATTCGTCCCGGCTCGTGCTAGAGAATTCGGATACAATCGCGCCTTCATCACTTGCTTGAAACCAATGCTTGGTATTGGGAGGAATGGTGTATTGCTGTCCCGGCGTGAGAATAATTTCATGCTTAACGGTATAAACGGCTTCTTTTCCAGCAGGTGGAATCCCTTGAATGTTGGCAGTCTCTTCTCCTTCTACGTAAAGGTAGACCGTTCCCCATCTGCAGCGAAAAGTTTCCTGTTTCCCCGGTTCCCCGTGCACAGCCGGATGCAAATGCTCCGGGCAAGTCTGCCGTGGGAAGAGGACCAATTCTTTTGCGCAGTACCGATCTGTGTTGATGTAGGTGAATAGCTGCAGACCTTCTGTTTCCAGATGACCTAATCCCATATCAGCGACCTCGATGTTTTTTTGCTCTTCTTCCGTCAGCACGAGACCGGCTTTCTGCAATAATTCTACCGTGCGCTGTTTTACTTCAGTGCGGTTTCCCATTGACAATCCCTCCCTTATTTAGACGAGAATGAGTTTCGGATGCCCTTTGGCTTCGAATTCTCGCTGGTATTCTTCCTTCACCTGTACAGAGGAGATCACCGCATCGACATGCTCCCAGCCTGCAAACGTATTGAAAGCGGTTTGTTCAAATTTCGTATGGTCTGCCACCACATATACATGCCGAGTAACGGTCATCATTGTCCGCTTTACTTCGCCTTCCATCATGTTGGAATTCATGAGACCACGCTCCAGGGAGAGTCCGCTACAGCCGATAAAAGCATGATCTACCTGTAGTCGTCGCAAAAATTGAACGGCGGTGGGACCTGCCAACGACTGTGTGGAATGCCGAACATCGCCTCCTGTCATGATGACTTGCAGATTTACATTTTGCGAGAGCAGAGAAGCCGCATTGATCGCATTCGTGATGATTGTTATGTTTGTACGAGAGAGGAGCCTCCGTGCCACTTCCAGTGTGGTCGACCCAGCATCGAGCAATACGGATTGACCTTCATGCACGAGAGAAGCGGACTTCTCAGCGATCCGCTCTTTCTCTTGCTTGTGCGTATCTTCGGGAATGGATAACAGGACATCCTCCTCTAAATCCTCCGTAAAAACAACGCCGCCATGGACACGCTTGAATGTCCCCAGCTTTTCCAGCTGCAGCAAATCGCGTCGAACGGTCATATCTGACACGCGGAAATGCTCCATTAGTTGTTGAACAGTTACATTTTTCTGTTTCTCGATATATTCTTTCATCTGTATTTGTCTGGTGCTGTTCAGCATTGTTCTCCCCCTCAAGACACGAGCACGAGCAATTATTGCGTCGATTCATAGCATCATCGTAACACAACCAAACAAAAAGGAACATTTTTAAACAATTCTCTTATCGCTTGGTCCTACCCACATTTCATGCTGATCCTGCCACTGCCAATCGACTGGAATTTGCCGCAGAGGAAGCCTTTTTCCCTTTTCCTGCACACGCTTTTCTACCTGCCCCCAAGGCACGACTCCACTTGTCGCATCGATGGCTTCCACGCAGTATGCTCCTACCGCAACCGCGTGCTTCATCGTCACCTCTGGCACAAGTCCTTTTAGCAGGCCTGCCAGGAAACCCGCAATCGTGCAATCCCCTGCACCCGTTGTCCCTTTCACGACCGTCTCGTAACAAGGAACCCATAGTTGCCGGTCTGCCCATTGTTCAACGTCGCTGACGATATGGTTCCCTATATCCTTTACTCTTTGTGTCGTACCGGTGCGCAAATACAACCCGGATTCTCCAAGCTTAAGAACGACCATTCCACAGCCCATACCTAGCAGCTGTTCGGCTACTTCGCTGATCACAGATTCTTGGACAAAAGGCAATATTTCTCCCTCACCTGCCTGTCGTTTCAGCTCTTCGTAATAAGGGCGCTTGAGCATGAAAAGCGTTTCTTCCAAGCTGGGCAGATACATGTCCACGTGCGGCAAAGTCAACTGCAAAAGCTCCCCCCACTCGATTTGGCCCGACTCCGTGTCAGGATCAGGCATCGCCATATCCAGGGAAGTTGCTACGCCAAGGCTTTTTACACGTGACATTAATTCCGCCAGATTCTGCCCGCCGTTTTGATACATCTGACGAATGTGCGGCGGATAGCCAAAATGAAAAAGTCGTGCGTCAGCCACCCTTGTTGTATCGATGTCTGAAGCCCGATACGTAGCATTCGCTCCAGGGCAGTGCAGTAAAATCCGATCCACACCTGGAATGCTGAGTACGACCGTATAGGAAGTCTGTTCCCCCTTGGATATGATCATCTCTACTGTCAAAGAAGGGTCCACTCTATTCAAAGTATCGAGAATGATCCTGCCAAATTCGTCATCGCCGACTTTCCCCATCAGGCAGGTTGAAATCCCGAGTCGATGCAAGGCTAACCCCGTATTGGATACAGCACCGCCTGTGGCAATGGTAGCGCCGCCTACCTCAATCAACTTCCCCGGGATGAAAAATTGATTTAGCTCTTTGCCTTCTCGCACCGATGGGATTACATCCAGACAAACGAGTCCGGCGACCACCACTTCTGTTTTCCTGGAGGTCATAACCCTACCACTCCTTATTCCAGCCTGACGGTCTCACCCGTTTTGTGCGATTCCAAGGCTGCTGTTAATAGCCGATGCGTTTCTCCCGCTTCTTGTGGTGCCACGCAGGTACTTACCGCAAGTCAACCACGCTCCAAGCCAGCTCACCTCCCACTTGATACCTCATTCCCCCGGGAAGGAAACCCGGGGAGCATCGCATGACAACGTCAGGATGTAGTCCAATGGCTTCATTATCTGAATATTTCCATTTATAAAATATATAACTATCATAAACAAGCGAAAAATGGAAATCAACACAATTATCATAAACAAACATTTTCGAACATCCTCTTTGCAACGCGATTTGTTTTTTAATCAAACAAAAGATTTACAAACAACCTTTCAACCACGAATGATCATTCTCAACTAAGAACACGTTGTTCTTTCTGATTGAACAAGCCCTTCAGCTTATACCCATCCCTGTACACAAGGGCCGGTGTTAACGATCCATTTATTTCCCGAACTTGTTCACTCTGATTTGCGAATACCAAAAACCCCACTCCTAGGAGCGGGGCTATACGACTTCTCTTCATGTTCCATACACAGGATCATTTGCATTCATTTCTTTACCAATTTATCAGTCCACTCGCGGGAAAATCAGCGTATATTCAGTCCCGACTCCTAGCTCGCTTGTAATCTCAATTTTACCATTCATCTTTTTAATAATCCCGAAAGAAACCATTGTGCCAAGGCCCGTTCCTTTTTCCTTTGTAGAGTAATAAGGAGTGCCCAATCTTTTGATTTGCTCCGGGGTCATCCCGATTCCATTATCTCGAATGATGATGACAGCCTGATCATTCCTACAAGCAGCTTGCATCTCCAAAATACCTCCATCTGGCAAAGCTTCAATGGCATTTTTGCCGATGTTAATTAAGGCTTGCCGGAATTTATACCTGTCGCCCACGATTCGCAGCAAATGACTCTCCGGTAGAATTCTGTTGATTTGAATATTGTTGTAATTCGCATACGTCAAGAGGACATTCGATAAGTAGTTGATCTCGTCATTGATCGTGATCGTTTCGATGATTTCAGGGTCAGGCTTTGCCAGTGAGAGATAATCCGTAATAATAAGCTGTGCTCGATCCAGTTCTTCCAGACAGATTTTTTGATAAAACTCTCTCTTTTGTTTGTCTAAATCGTCGGTACCAAACAGCTGAATGAAACCTCTCACGGTTGTTAGCGGGTTGCGGATCTCGTGGGCTACAGCAGCTGCCATCTCACTCACGATCTTTGATTTCTCGCTCCTGATCATCTCTTCTTGCATATGGTAATACCTATTGAGAAATTCAATCAAATACACACATACACCAATAATCAACGCCTGCAGCAAGTAGGTCTCCAACGTTGTAATGGGTTGATTAAATAACATCTCAAGCTGATTTGTCAGGGAGAGATAGACGCTAAAAATAATCAATTTAATCGAGGTACATAAAAGGATGGCCATCAAAATCTTCTGATACAGCTTCCTTGCGTGATATCCTCTCTGCAAAAAGAGAACGAAGGCAAAGCTAGGTATGACTGACACAAGATAAATCAGCGGATAAGGACTCTCCATAGCAAAACGAAAACTAGCAACCGTCACATACAAAAAAAGGGAAACGATCGGTCCCCCATAAAGCGAACCGAGTATCAGGGGAATCGAGCGAAAGTCATATAAGAGTCCATGTAAATTGACAGGAAAGGACATCGCTAGGACAAGTGCGACTGCGAAGAGGATATACAGGAAGAAATTGTACAGCACTTCTCTGTTTTGGGCTTTGTATTTATAAATATAGGGATAAAAGAGTAACGGAGAAAAAATGATGAAGATGTTCAGTAGAAAATCTTTGAAGTAGCTAAGCATAGATGCCTCCCTGTTAATAACGCACAAGAGTAAGTATCGACCTCCTCAGGCATATTTTAACACTTTTAAAAAAATGAGGACAACGAAAATCGTTGCAGCCCCACAAACGAGAAAGACCCGACAAGTAAACTGATGAGGACAATCCCATTTCGCACGACTAGCCCGGCCAGGGAAACCACACCGAGAATCGCCTGTATCGATATTTGGCATTCTTTGAAAGGGCGTACAAATCAGTTATGGTTATAAAAAAGAGCTAACTATGAAGAGGCATTGCTGGTGAAATCCTTTCCATTAAGTAACACGAATGTAAAAGTACCGAGCATGATCATGGGGTGCATGCGATTTAAGGCTCGGAAGTGGCATTGACCAGAGAAGAATGGTTCCATATCGACAAAGAGGCCGGCAATATGGTTCCATAGTCGCATGCCGATGAGCTATCACAGCAAAAAAACAAAGGTCCTCGCTTAGGGCCTTCGTTTTTGTCATTTTTATATTTAAATTTTGCGTTTGTATTTAAACATGTCTTTGATTTCCTTGTAGGTACGAAAAGGCTTGCTCATCACACGATAAGGGAGTGAAAACAGGAAATGAGGTAAGTTATCCCCTGCCTCATTTTTGAAGCGTTTGGGCTTGCTGAAGACTCGTTCCATATAGTTCAAGTACAGTTCTCTTTGTATTTCAGATCCGCGCGAATGCGATTTTTCGCATTCCACACAACGAATCTGGTACAGGATGTTATCTACATAGGTCACTTCATGGACGGTATCATCCATGCATGTGTCGCAGAACAGGGTAGCTCTCATACTATCCTCTTTCACTTATGCTCACCTCCTTCGCCTTTTCCAACAAAACTTCTGCCAAATATTCGTCTATGATCAACTTATCGAAATAGTTGCCTTGCAAACTGGCCCAGACCGCCTCCAGCTTATTGCTTCCGGAAACGACTCCCACGACGGTTGGAATGTGCCTCAGTTCGTCCAGCTCAATCCCGATGACGCGATTATTCAGATCGTTGTGGATGGGTTTACCCGTATTATCGATAAATCGCGAACTGATATCCCCAACAGCTTTGCCTTCCTGCAATTGACGAAGGTCCTCTTCCTTTAGATATCCCATCTCCGTCATGGTCGATTCATACGGATTACCGATCCCGACGATAGCAAGCTCTACGTGCCGGGCTTCCTCCAGAAGCGAGCGAATGTCCGGAGAGTCTACCAACTGTCTTTTCAATTCCATGGAATCCGCGATAGCGGGAGCATAAAGAAACTCACAACTTCCGCCGAGTTTTTTCGAAAATTCATAGGCGAGCTGGTTGGAGTGAATCTCGATCCGGTGACGGCCGATCCCGCCTACCAGTGGGTACACTTTCATCTTATGATGTCTCTCAAATGGGTATTCATTAACGAGATGGTATAGAGTTGTCCCCCAAGAGATTCCGATCTTCCGTTTATTGCGAATCCACTTGGGCAGGTACTGGGCAGCTGCTTTGGCCACTTGTTGTTTGATCAGTTCTTCATTTTTGTTCCCGTGAGAAGGGACCACAATGACCTCATCCAGACGTAGTGCCGCTTCCAGTTGCTGCTCCAATTCCACCATGCTCACCGTCTCATCACGGATGAAAATTTCCACGATGCCTGTATCCTTGGCGCGCTGGAGCATCTTGGAAATCACCGGTCGGGAAACCCCGAGCTTTTTGGCGATTTCTGCCTGTGTGAGTCCATTCAAGTAGTATAATTTTGCGACTCGTACCAATTCGCGTTTTTCTGTCCAGTTATCCATATGTATCCCTCATTAAAAACGTTACTATACTCTTCCACTTACATATTATAACAGATTTACTCCTCTTTTTAGAAAGGAAAGAGGAAGACAAATTCATGCCTTCCTCCCGAACTATTTAGTTCGCCTCGTCCATTTGTTCACGTAGGCGCATGATGGTGGTTTGTTCCGTAAATTCAATGTCCTCCAGGGTAATGATGGCCCCTTGTTCCACATCTTTTTTCAAGCGGATGTGGGGTCCAATCAGGCCTATAGGCAACGCATTGCACTCCCGTTTGTCTGCCGCTGTCACAATTTTGCCATAAGCGGAGAATCCACCGATGCCGTCCATCGCATCTCCGGCTTTCAATTGTTTCTTTGCTACCGCTACGGTTTCGGCTACCATTCCGTAGTAAGGTGCGATCGTGGCTTCCTGTTGTAAATAAGCGCGTGCAATCGAAAGTGGAGTCTCCAAACTAGTTAGATGATACGGACGATACAGGACGTAATGAGGCCCCTGGCCCATCTTGAGATATTTCATGGTGTCGTGCACTTCTTGCATCGAGGAGGAAATGATAGCAAACACACCTGGTGCAACACCGTCCACATAATCGACAATCTGTGTTTGGTTCAACATGCCGCCTTTTTCTGTAAGCGAGAAAAGACCAGGCAGTTCAGCCAATTGTGCTTTAGGCCCATGCATCCCAGGGATATCAGGGACAAATCCGGTAGCATTGGCTACTGCTGTCATTTCCACCATCGTCTTGGTACCGTCTTGAAACGATGCGAGCATTTTGGGACTTGCTCCTTTCAAAGCGGCTTCCGCGCGTGCCGTGTCTGGATTGGCGTGGACGTTCAAGGCATTGTTTTTTCCTTTTCCCAGCGCGACGATCTCGAAGCCCAATGCATCAGCAAAATCGTGAAGCTCCATGATGGCTCCGGGCTCATCGCCTGCCGATCCTGTATAGACGACACCCGCTTCATCTGCCTGTTGTTTCAGGAGTGGCCCGATCGTTACATCTGCTTCGACGTTCAGCATGACGATATGCTTTTTATGGCGAATCGCTTCCCAAGCGACCTTGGCACCGATTTCTGGCATCCCAGTCGCATCGACGATGACATCCACATTCGTCAGTCGAGGAATCAGTTCGGCATCTGTCGTCACCACGGAATGACCGGACGCGATCGCTCTATCCGCTTTGTCGAGATCTTGCGTTTCCGTGATCCGGGTATCAGGCACTCCTGCCTTGCGATAGGCCGCTTTGACATTTTCAGGGAACAAATCAGCCGTGATGACCACGGACATCCCTTTCATTCCTTCAATTTGTGAGATCAGTCCCCGACCCATTTGGCCAGCGCCGACCAGACCGACGCGAATGCAGCCTCCCTTTTTCTCTAAAGCTGCCAGTCGTCTATTGAATCCCAACATGGTGTCTCTCCCTCTCTTTTATATAGTAGGTGTTGTGATTACGGACGGATAAAGGCAACTTTGACCCCAATCTCCAAGGAAGGGAGAGTAACGTCTTCTACGTGGATCATGCCAGGTAGCTGTGGGGCAGCACTTCCATCCGCTTTCACAGTGCAATGACCAATGGTTTGTAGGGTTTCGTTCGCTTTTTCTCCTACAGAAGTAACCCGTAACTGCCGGTCGCCTATCTGGAGAATATCGCCTGGCTCAATGCTGTCGAATTGCTCGGATTTGGTATGCAGCACGGCAATGTCATGCAGTTCTTCTGGAGCGTCTTCATTGAACAGGATGAATGTATTTTCTTTGAGAAAGTCTGGAACCATATCTCCAATGGAAACGATCGTGCTGTTGAACAGGGTGTTCATGTGTTACCTCCTGATTATTGATTACTCGGTGTAAAGTCCGATGCTTGCCACGTAAGCGATGACGACTGCGATCGGTCCAGTGATCTGGCGAGACATGAGAACGGCGGGGACACCCACTTCAATCGTCTCTGGTTTTGCTTCCCCGAGTGTCAGTCCCACCGGAACGAAGTCGCACCCAACCTGTGGGTTGATAGCGAATAGAGCGGGCAATGCCAGTTGCGGCGGGATCGTACCACGGCCGATTTCCACACCTACCAGCACACCTACGACCTGAGCAATTACAGCGCCCGGACCAAGCAACGGAGACAAGAAAGGAAGTGCGCAGACGATGGAGATGATCAAGAGACCGATCACATTCCCTGCCAGTGGCTTAATGACGTTTGCCAAGATATCGCCAATCCCGGTGAACAGGATGATCCCGATCAGCGTACTGACGAAAGCCATAAACGGCAGGATATTGCGCAATACTTGATCGACCGTGTCGCGCCCAGCCTGATAAAAGGTTCCGACTACGCCACCCATCAAACGACCGATTTTTTCGATGAAGCTGGCTTTTCTAGGTGGTTGGTTTCCCTGCATGCTTGCTACTTTCGCACGTGCTTCGGCTTTCAGCTCTTGTGCCGACTTTTTTTGTTGATCACCTGCCGTGCTTACAGCAGTCGAAGCCACTTCATTCATGAGTTCGACGTTGTTTACCTTCACGCCAGAAACAAAATTCGTTTCCTTAATAAAGTTGATCAACGGTCCGGATGGTGATGCTGCCATTACATCTACTGTCAAGACTCCCAGCTTTGGATAAACGCCGCAGCGAGCCGTTCCCCCGCAGTCAATGATGACGCATGCCATTTCATCTGGCTCTACTTTATTGGAAAAGCCATCCACTGCGATCCCGCCTGTCAGCTCAGCGATTCGCGCCGCAACGGGGTGAATGCCGCCTCCTGTAATGGACGCGATATAGGGTTTGTCATCCGTAGGAAGGATCGTAAGTGGTCCTCCCCAGCCGCTAGACGATTTTGTTATTTGCACCGCACGATAGTTGCTCATCCTATGTCTCCCCTTTTCGATTCCTTATGCCGCTGCCTGCGCTTCGCGGCGTTTCATCATCATTTTGGTGATGTATTCCGTTACGATGCCGCGAATCAAGATGACGACGATCGCGACCAAGAAGTAACGAATCGCCAATGGACCGAGAGACAGACCAAGCTGAGTGATTCCAGTGGCAATCCCCATGTAAACGAAGAGTTCAGAAGCATTCGCGTGTGGGAACAACCCGGTAATGGGATGGCAGAAAGAAACCGCAGAATCGTAGAACGCTGGTTTTTGATGCTCAGGCAAGAACTTGCCGAATGTGTATGCCATTGGATTTGTCAGGAAAAACATGGATAAGATCGGGAAGATGGTATAGCGCAAAATGATATTGCCTGTGCATTTGGAAGCAAATCGTTCGATACGTTCTTCTCCGACGAATTTGATGAAGGCGTTTACAGCAGTGATCAAGCAAATCAACGTTGGAATGATTCCCGTCACCAAGCCTACAAAGGTCTTACCACCCTCTTGAAACATGCCGATGAATCCTTCTGCAAGATGAACAAAAAAGTCCATTTACTCATACCTCCCCTAGAAAATGATGCAAAAAAAACCAGATGGTCATCCATCTGGCCCGCGGCCCAACATTGTTTATCCAATTTGTTCTTGATCATCCTGATGCTGTTTGGCCTGCGCGGACCGAATCTGATCAATCGCCATCCGCAATGCCGTCTGTACGGGATGCTTCTGATGCTGTGACGCGATTTCATACAAACTTTCTATCGGTTTTCCAATCGGGCCGTCATACGGACGAAAGCGGGAAAATACGCTAATGCCTGACATTCGCTTGCACTTCGTCACATTTCCCTGCACATCAGTTACCAGTATGATTACGGCTCCGACTCCAAAGCGACGTTTGTTCACTCCGACTCCCAGGTATCCGTTTGGTTGCCGCTGCATCTCTCGCAACTCTTGGTAGTAGTGGCGGGATTGCAGTTGAGTGAGGACGACCTGTAGTACCCAAAGCCCCGCAAACAGCAGAACAACGTACCCCCATGAAGCCAAGTGGTCACCTCCTTTTACAAATGTTCTTACTACTTACAATTGTAAATTGAAAACGTTTTCATGTCAAACGGAATCTTTTTTTAAGAGTGGATCCCTTTCCCCAACCATTTTGTCGCAACCTCCATCAGACTCTCAGAGACGGTTGGGTGTGGATAGATCATTTCCGCTACATCCTCAACGGTTGCTTCTAAGCTCAAGAATGCCGTGCCTGCCGCAATCATTTCCGTAACGTGTGGACCTACCATCACGATTCCTAGCACTTCTCCATAGGTCTCTTCCGCAATGAGCTTGGTAAATCCACCGTCTTCATCGGATGCCAATGCCTTGCCATTTCCGCTGTGCTGATAGACGCTGGTTTTCACGGCATAGCCTCGCGCAATTGCTTCTTCCTCACTCAAACCTACGCTCGATATTTCTGGGTGCGTATAGATGCAGCGAGGTACCGCTTTGCCGTTCGCCTTTTGCCTGCCTCCTGCTGCATTGATGGCTGCCGTCTGTCCTTCTGCACTCGCTGCATGCGCGAGCTGCCATCCGCCGATCAAATCACCTGCAGCAAAGATACCAGAAACGTTTGTTTCCAAAAACTCATTTACTTTGACAAATGGACCATTCATCTCCAAATTCAGCTGGGTAAATGCGGATCCATTCGGTTTGCGCCCTACTGCAACCAGTAAGGCTTCACACGAAATCGTTTGGGTGCTTCCTTTCGTATCCTCTGCATGCACCTGAATGCCCTCGCTATTTTTGCTGACCGAGGTCACTTTCAATCCCGTCCCCAAGGATACACCTCTGCTGCGTAGAGATTTTGTCACTACGTTCGCTGCATCTGCATCTTCTTGTGGGATGAGACGATCTGCCATCTCAACGATCGTCACCTTTACACCCAGACTGGCAAAAATGCAGGCAAATTCCACACCGATGAAGCCTCCGCCGAGAATCGCGATGGACTCTGGCACCTGTTTGATATCGAATATCGTATCGCTCGTATAGAAAGGAACATCCGCTAATCCGGGTATCGGAGGAACGGCTGGCGTGGAGCCAGTGGCGAGTATGATGGAGCTGGCCTGTATGGGGCGGACTCCTTCTCCGATACGAACGCGAATGCTTTTGTCTGCGTTCACCTCGCCAAAACCTTGGAGTAAGTCGATTTTTCCCGCCTTCAATAAGGATGCGATCCCCGTGCGAAGACGTGTGATGACCTGATTTTTACGAGCCATCATCTTTTCCAGAGAAAAAGTGACTTCGCCTGTCTCAATTCCCCAACTGGACGCCTTTCGAATTTGATCGATGACACCTGCATGCTGAAGTAATGTTTTCGACGGAATGCAGCCCCGGTTCAGGCACGTTCCCCCCAGATGGTCTGCTTCGATCAGCGCCACCCGCTTCCCTTCCTTGGAAGCACGAATGGCTGCCACATACCCTGCCGGACCTCCACCAATGACCGCGATATCGTATGTTTGCATGGTTGTTTGCTCCTCCTTTTACACCAGCAGATGGTAGGGTGATTCCAGCAATTCTTTGATCTCCTGTAAGAACGCTGCCGCAGGTGCCCCGTCCATGACGCGATGGTCAAATGACAAGGAAAGAGACATCATCGGTCGAAGGACGATCTGTCCGTTTACACCCACTGGCTTTTCATGGATACGTCCCACACCAAGAATAGCGCTCTCCGGCTGATTGATGATTGGCGTGAATACGTCGATTGCATACATACCGAGGTTGCTGATCGTAAATGTGCCACCGCTCATATCATCCGGAAGCAATCGCCCATCACGAGCCAATCCAGCCACTCGCTTTGTCTCGATAGTCAAATCAGCGAGACCTTTTCGATCCGCCTGTTTTACTACTGGGACGAGCAATCCGTCTGTCACGGCAACGGCCAAGCCGATATTGATGGTTTCGTGAAGCTCGATCACATCATCTTTGAGAGAAGCATTTACATTGGGATGGCGAGATAGCGCCGTTGCAACTGCCTTCATGATCATTTCCGTGTAGGATAGGCGATGTCCGGTCATTTTCTCAATGGTGGGCAGAAGGGTCGATCGCACGACCATTACTTGACTCATATCTGCTTCTGTTGTGAGTGTCACGTGTGGAGCGGTGTACGCACTCGCTGTCATTCGCTCTGCAATGACCTTGCGCATTCCTTCTACCTTCCTTTTTCGGCTCGGCGGGTCTGCCACTGATGCGGATGGGATGGAGATTGGCTTGGCAGATCGTGCAGCAACTGCCTGCTCGATATCTGCTTTCTGGACGCGGCCGTTGGGGCCAGAACCGTTCACTTGACCCAGATCAATTCCGTTATCCTTTGCGATCCGACGGGCAACAGGTGTGGCCCTGATTTTCTCGACTACAGGCTCACCTGCTTGCATTTCTTGCTCGGCTTTTTGTTCGTTTTGTACTCTTGTTGCTACCGTGCTCGCACTCGTCTCTGACGAAGGTGGGGTATCGGGTACCGCCTCGCTCGCTTCTCCTACGTATCCGATCACTTGATTGACCGGCACGACTTGATCAGGGCCATAGTAAATTTTCAGGAGCGTTCCGGTCGAGTACGATTCTACTTCGATGTTGATCTTATCCGTCAGAACTTCCAACAGGACGTCACCTTCACGGACCTGGTCCCCTTCCTGCTTGAACCATTGGATGACTGTCCCCGTTTCCATTGTCATGCTCAATTTTGGCATAAATACGGCGGTTGCCATGATGTTCGACCCCTCCTATGTCAGCGGCGGATAACCGTTTCTTTTACTGCTTGGATGATATCTAGTTCTTGTGGAATAGCTGCTTTTTCGAGGACGGGATTGTAGGGAATCGGCACCGATTTGCCACCTAAGCGCTTGATGGGTGCATCCAAATAATCAAAGGCTTCGCTCTCTGCGATCAGACTGGCGATTTCCCCGCCGAACCCGCCACGTTTTACCGCCTCATGGACGACGACGACTCGGCCTGTCTTTTTCACGGATTCGATAATCGTCTCAATGTCCAGTGGAACCAATGTACGGGGATCGATTATTTCGACGCTGATCCCTTCCTTCTCCAATTCGACCGCAGCTTGTAACGCCTTGTGGACCATGATCGCAGTAGCCACGATCGTGACATCTGTACCTGCACGCTTGATATCTGCCTTCCCGATTGGCAAGCTGTACGACTCCTCGGGCACATGTCCTTTTGTCCGGTAGAGGAGCTTGTGTTCGTAAAAGATCACAGGGTTGTCGTCGTCTATCGCGGCCTTCAACAATCCTTTTGCATCATAAGCGGTGGACGGCTGGATGACCTTTAGACCCGGAATGTGAGCCATCCATGCCTCCAAGCTCTGCGAATGCTGCGCCGCTGCTCCTGTACCGGATCCAGACGGTGTACGCAGTACGAGTGGCACCTTGCCTTTGCCGCCAAACATATAACGGTTTTTCGCCGCCTGGTTTACGATCTGATCCGTCGCGATCGTGATGAAATCAGAAAATTGAAGTTCCACAATAGGCCGCATACCCGTCATAGCCGCACCGACAGCAGCACCAGCGATTGCCGCTTCAGAAATAGGTGTATTTCGCACTCGTTCTTTTCCAAACTCTTCGATCATCCCGCGAGTGACACCAAACGCCCCTCCGTACAAACCGATATCTTCCCCCATGATGAACACGTCGTCATTGACGCGCATTTCCTGGCTCATGCATTCTCGTACCGCTTCCAAATAAGTAAGCTCTCGTAGCGTTGACACGATACTTCCCTCCCTCGCCTACGCGTAGACGTCTTCTTCTAGAATTTCGATCGGCGGCATCGGGCTTTCTTCAGCAAATTTGACCGCGTTTTCAATTTCTTTCCTAGCCTCTGCTTCCAGCCTTGCTGCTTCCTGTTCGCTTAGAATCCCTTCGCTGATCAGGACGCGCTTCATTCTCTCGATTGGGTCGCGATTGTTGCGCCATTCCATTTCCTCGTCACGTGTGCGGTATTTTTTCGCATCGCTCTTGGAGTGCCCTTTCCAGCGATAGGTTTTGGCTTCGATGAGCGTTGGGCCTTCTCCGCGTCGTGCACGTTCCACTGCTTCATGGGTCACATTCATCATGGCAAAAATGTCATTGCCGTCTACTACGGTGCCAGGAATGCCGTACGCCCCTGCGCGATCCGCGATATTGGCTACTTTGACCATATCTTTAACTGGGCCAGACATACCGTATTGGTTATTTTCACAAATGAAGACGACAGGAAGGTTCCAAATCGCCGCCATATTGACCGCTTCATGAAAGCTGCCTTCGTTGGAGGCTCCATCACCGAAAAAGCACAAGGTCACATAGCCTAGCTTTTTCATTTGAGAAGTCAGGGCTGATCCGACAGCGATCGGAATCCCTCCGCCAACAATGCCATTCGCTCCCAGATTGCCTTTATCCACATCCGCAATGTGCATCGATCCGCCTTTACCTCGGCAATATCCGGTTTCACGGCCGAATAGCTCTGCCATCATCCGATTGGCTTCTGCACCCTTGGCGATGCAATGACCATGCCCGCGATGGGTGCTCGTGATCTTGTCCCTGCCTTCCAGAACTGCAATGGCACCGGCTGCGGACGCTTCCTGTCCCACACACAGGTGAGTCGTACCATGGATCAGCCCCTTGGCAAAAAACTCATCTACCTTCTCATCGAAAAAGCGAATCAGCCACATTTGATGAAACAGCTCCACCAGCTTTTTCTCGGTAATCATGGGTGGAACGTTTACGTTGGTAATCAAAGTCCTCTCCTCCTCAGATATGCAATAATCAACAGGCTTGTATCATGCAAAAACGGACCAGATGGAGGGATGGTTCCCCCACCTGACCCGCGGTCCAAGCGTCGGTAAATCGTATCGATGTTATTGGTTAGCAGCTGTTTGCTTTTGATCTCGTTCGTATTCCTCACGCGACATCTTGGTAACCGAGATGATGAAAACCTCATCTTTTCCTTCGCAAACCAGCTTTTCATGTTCAAACAGTTTGTATACCTTCGCTCCGGGAGTTATCTTTTCAATGGGCTTCATGCCAATCACCTCCGGATGATTTTACATTTGTTCTTACGTGTTACATTTGTAATTCATTATAAATATTCTGACTACCGAGTCAAGTGGCAAATGTTTATTCTTCCCCAAACTTTCTCTCAATTAACGAGGACAAGGTATCGATTGCTTCGGCTTCATCCGGGCCTACCGCCTTCAGGGTGAGAACGGTTCCCATCGTGGCAGCCAGTGATAAAACGTTGATGATGCTCTTTCCATTTGCGACTTTCGTGCCCACCAAGATAGTAATCTCCGACTTGAAACCGGCAGCCAATTTGACAAACTCAGATGCTGGACGAGCGTGAAGTCCGGATTTATTTAAGATCGTCACTTGTTTTTCCATGGGAGTCCTCCTCGATTACTATTCAAGTTCCATGTATGCTTGTAAATTAGGCAGTTCATTCGCCTCTTCATGTTCGTTCAAAAAGTGGTACAGCTCTTCGACGGCCTGTTGGCAAGTCTCCGTGATCGCCAGCATGAACACATGTCGAACAAAGTAACCTGCTTCCCATTCAATCGGCTGGGTCAGATTGGCAATCGCGATACCCGGTCGGATGGTTTGCGTGGTATCGGCATGGGGGATGGCAGTTCCAAACAGGCAGGTGTTCCCCATTTTTTCGCGTTCCCACACTTTGTTGACGAAATCAGGCTCGACGAAACCATGTTCTCTTAGCCGTTGAGCTAGGCACTCTATGACCTGTTCCTTCGTTGATAACTCCAGATTGTCGCAGACTAATTCCGGGTAGAGAAGATCGCGCAATCCATGCGAGCGGGGCGCCGACGATGGTTGGAGCGTCCCGTTCGCCACGAGCAACAGCCGTTTGATAAAGCTGATGCCGGACTCGTCCACAATCTCTTTTATGGAAATAAAGGGGATGCCATCCAGCATGGGATTCACGGTACCCACAACTGCAAAAATGTGATACTTCTCCAGCCATTCCTTGTACTGCTTCCGGATCGAAAGCGAGCTTGCATTCAAAATGGTGACTTGCTCGGCAGTTGTCTCCAGCTTCTCTTTTAAAAGCTGATCCAGTCGTTTAGCTGCTCCTTTACCCGTGATACAAATCGTGACGATAGCGACTGGTTTGGGAGCAAATGACTGGACGGAATGGTGTGATCTTACAGGCAAGTGTCGCATCTGGTCCACAATCTGCTCCAATGTTTCGCACGAATAGAGACATTTTCGCATGACTTCGATGACGAGAGTGGTCGTCACATTCGGCAGGACCTGCACATGTACACCGCTTCGGCTCTCCCATTCCCGTTCACTCAGCAGATTGCTCCCCATATCTGCCAGCAAAATGACCCCTTCTCCTTGATCCACTTGCTGAATCATCATGCAGATTCGTTCAATTGCCTCATTGAGATCATCGTTCCAATACAGCTCGACAGCGTGCGCATGCTTTCGTTCAAACAAGCGGGTAGCGACGTCGACCATACTTTTTGCCACCTGACCGTACGAGGTGACGACCACACCAATCATTGGTTTGGGCTCGGTATAGATGGAACACTGCTTTACATACATGGCGAGAATAGAAACTTCTTTTACAGGTAGCAAAATTCCATAACTGGTTTGTACCACCTTTGCCATTTCCAGCGCCACTTTGAACTCGATTGACTCGTGATCTGTCTCAATAAAGCTATCCATTTCTTTCGCATCCGGCCACCGTTCTAACAGTCCATGTAAATGAATGGCGAGAGCATAGGAGATTCGCTGATAATCCAGTGTCATGTGGCGCTCCGCGATCCAGAGCATTTGCTCTACCGCTTGAACAACCTGATCGCCGACCAGTTTGACCAGCTGCTGCAAGCGCAGCGATCGTTTTTCATGCTCACCTGTAGATGGCTCCATCCTTGTATCCAGTTCTTTATTTACGATCAGCTCAATCAATTCTTCGCTTTGGCCTTGATTTTTGAGATTTTGGTAACGTTCTACCATCCAGTCGTAGAGATGCTGAGGAGAGTCTTCTACTATTTCCGTTCCCCCCAGATCAGAGCGTTGGCCGGGGATAAACAGAAATTGGTCTTTCTTTAGCATCGGCAGCTCTGGTGCGAAACTGGTTTGCTGGTGACTGGCGACATGCATAGGCAAATCATATCGATCGACCTGCACAGACGTCTTCTCTTCCTGATGAATCGTTTTCAAAAACGCTTTCGCCAATAGCACGCGAATATCGCTATGCAGCTGCCCCATGTTTGCTGGGCAGTCGTACGTCAAAAGAGAGGCGATCACGTCCTTTTGGACAACAACCTCTCTGCCAATCCGGTCTGTCTCTTCATTCAAAAAGTGGAAAATCAGAGATAATCGCTCCTGTTGCGTCCATTCGGAGAGGGAGGGCAGCTCAATGGTCATTGGAATTCGTCTACGTAATGTTAGCAGCAAGCTTGATTCAGGGCTTTCTGTCGTAGCACCGACGATCAGTATGGTCGCCTTCTGTTGGAATTGGACCTCTCCTAACCGTCGATACACGCCTTTGTCGATCAGATAAAAGAGATTTTCCTGTCCTTCCGGTGGCAAACGATGAATTTCGTCCAAGAACAAGATTCCACCGTCTGCCTGGTCCACTAAGCCGAGCTTATCTTGCTGGGCGCCTGTAAAAGCTCCCTTTACATACCCGAATAGCTGGGAGAGCAACAGCTGCGGATTCTTCGCATAATCGGCGCAGTTAAAAATAACAAAAGGTGCATTCTTTTTCATCACCTGCTGTTCAACTGCGAACTGGTACATCGCTTCCGCCATTCTGCTCTTTCCTACACCTGTAGCCCCAAAAAAGAGTGTGTGAAGCCCGTGCGGCGGATAGAGCACAGCTGCTTGCGCCTGTTGAATGGCCGATTTCAGCGTACTCTTTGCTCCAATCAGACTGGCGAAGGTGACCGCCTGATTGACTTTACGCGTTTTTTGGCGTGCACGGTCATCTACGTGAAGAGCCTCATCTGAGAACGCTTCCATTTTGCTTCGTAATTGATGGACCATAAATCGTGAGACGTCATAACCTCGTTCATTCAAACGGCTGGTTAGCTCTCGGCTCGTCATGTTTGGTGCAGGTTGTAATAGGTTCTCCATCTCTTTTAGCAAGAGAGGCTGCCGTCTTTTGCGTGAATCGGGAATCTGGAGTTTGTGCCGGAGCAGGGTTACCTCATCTCGACGGATCCCCATCTGACGTGAGATCTGCTCATCTGTGTACGGAACTTTTTTATCCTCATGACCAATGATCTGCTTGATGCGTTCCTCCATAACATCCCCCCACAATCTATTACAAGCAAGTATCGTACCAGTTTGCCTTATCGATTGTTTGCCTTCCATTCCGGCCTACATTTTCTACCGTAACACAATTTCGGGTGAAATCTGAATATTCTGTGGCAGGTTATGTGCAAGTTTTCCACATTTTATTCCTTTTCATTGACGATTATTATCTGAAAATATATGATAAATGTATTCAAATCCTTTGGATCATGGGTCAGGGAGGCTTTTCCCTGGCCTTTTTTCCATGCTTTTTGCCATAATGCACTGGAGGGATACGATGATAAAAGGAATTGCCGCCTCACCCGGTTACGCAGCAGAACGTGTTCTTGTACTCGAGCAAACGCAGCCAGTCATTCCTCGCGAGACGATTGCTGCCGGCTTGGTAGAGCAAGAACAACAGAAGCTGCGCGAAGTTCTGGCACAAGTCAAAGAGGAAATCGCCGTCACCCGAGAGGATGTCAGGCAGCGTATAGGTGAACACGAGTGCGCGATCTTCGACTCCCACCTCATGATTCTGGACGACCCGACCCTCGTACAGGAGATGGATAAGGAAATCAATGACGAGAACAAGAATGCCACGTGGGCAGCTCACCACGTTTTTTCAGGGCATGCTGCATTTTTTGAACAACTGGATGACGAGTATTTGCGGGAACGCGCAGCTGACTTCAAGGACCTGCGAGATAAAATTGCTAGACGGATACTAGGAATCATAGATTCTTCGCTAGATCAAATCGAACGACCCGTCATCATCGTCACACAAGATTTGACACCTTCTCAAACGGCACGACTAAACCCTGAATGGATCAAAGGCATTGTTACGGAGATTGGCGGTACCACCAGTCACTCCGCCATATTGGCGCGTACGTTGCAAATTCCTGCTGTTGTCGGCTGCGGCAAGGTTCTGGATGACATCAAAAATGATACTACTCTGGCCTTGAATGGAAACACGGGAGAGCTGCATCTCAATCCGGATGCCGAACGAATCAGTCGCTACCAGCGTTTGCAGCGGGAATATGCAGAAGGGCTGTCTGTCTTGCGCGATGCTGCACATGCCCCCGCTCTCACGTCGGACGGCAAACGGATTGAAATAGCCGGCAACATCGGTACTCCAGAGGATTGTAAATCCGTACTCGCAAACGGCGGAGATGGGATTGGACTATTTCGTTCTGAGTTTCTTTTCCTGGAACGGAAACAAATGCCGAGTGAAGACGAACAATTTGAGGCATACGCCGCGGTTGCTCGTGAAATGGCGGGACGTCCGGTCATTATTCGCACCATGGACATTGGAGGGGACAAACAGCTGCCTTACCTGCAGATGGAGCCTGAAGAAAATCCTTTTCTCGGGTTTCGTGCGATTCGCCTGTGTCTTGCTGAAAAAGAGATGTTTTTGACTCAACTGCGAGCGATTCTTCGTGCCTCCGCGTTCGGGAATGTAAAAGTGATGTTCCCGATGATCGCGACTGTCGAAGAGCTCCTGGAGGCAAAGGCGTTATGGGAGCTGGCAAAAGAACAGCTAGCGGCCATACATACTCCTTTCGCAGAGCAAATAGAGCTAGGCATAATGATTGAGGTCCCCTCTGCTGCTCTCATTGTCGATCAACTGGCTCCGCATGTCGACTTTTTCAGCATCGGCTCCAATGATTTGATCCAGTACACCTTTGCAGCTGACCGAATGAATCAAAAAGTCGGCTATCTGTACAATCCTGCCCATCCCGCTATCCTTCGTTTGATCGGCAAAGCAGTGCAAGACGCGCATGCCCAAGGCAAATGGGTCGGTGTCTGCGGTGAAATGGCTGGTGATCCGCTGTATGCCAAAGAGTTGGTAGCTCTCGGTGTCGACGAATTAAGTATGACCCCCTCTTTGATTCCGAAAATGAAACAAGAGATAAAAGGGATGGGTGTTCAAAGTAAATAAAACGAAAAAATGAAAGCGATTTAACACAAACAAAATAGATAAAGACAGCGTCAGCTTTGGTCTTGGAATGAAAGATCAAAGCTGGCACTGTCTCTTTTCGCTTAGGCAATTCACTCACAAAAACACTCTCCAAAGTTTTCTATCAATCTGTGCCTTGACCCCAGTCCGAACAAAAATTCAAAACTGGCTAACCGGGGAACCTATATTGCTAATGGGCGTTTTCGCTGCTTTTGTAAACCCCTCGCAAAAATGATGTTTCCTTCAAAGTCAAATAAACACCCTGCCCATGCTCTCGAAGCCACGTGCAGGGTGATTGCCATTTCATTTCACGAATGCCCTCTTTACAACGATTTGTTCACCATATTTGCAGAATGACGGTGCTTACGCTGTACCAGGTACGCAACGGCCAAACCGATAATAGCGATTCCAATAATACCAACATAGCCTAGCTTCGCACCGAATAGGAAGATCGCCGTAGTAGGAACAGCACCGTCCACGAGCGATGAAATCGCGCTGGCACCATCAGGGAATTTGAAACCGGCGTTCTGTGCCGCTTGTGTAAACAGAGGTGAGATGTAAGTCGCTAAAAGCAAGCCGAATGCGAGTGAAATGGTCGCACCGATTACCGTGCGGATCACATTCCCTTTGAAAATCGGCACCATGAGGCAGACGATGAAGGGGATCGTAGCCAGGTCGCCAAAGGGAAGTACCTTGTTCCCAGGCATCAAAACGGCCAAGCCCAGCACGATCGGGATCATTAACAGCGATGCAGCAATGGTAGCTGGATGCCCAACTGCCAATGCAGCATCCATTCCGATGTTGACTTCACGCCCAGGAAAGCGCTTACGAACAAATTCGCTAGCAGCCTCTGAAATTGGAATCAGACCTTCCATCAAGATACTCACCATCCGAGGGAGAATGAGCATAACGGCGGCTGTTTTTACACCTAAATCAAGAACTTTCGGCAAGTCCCAACCTGCTAAAAGGGCGATGATAATACCTAATATGAGTCCAAGAACAGTCGACTCCCCTAGAAGTCCGAGGCGTTTTTGAATGGTCTCAGGGTCAGCTTTCAGGTTTCGGAATCCCGGGATACGATCAAACAGTTTTTCCAGCGGCAATGCGATCAAATAGTACGGTGTCGCTGTTCCGTGTGGAAATGAAATGTTCGCATATCCATAGTAGTTGGAAACGTGTTTGGAAGTCAGGTCAGCGAGGACGAGCAGGATGATCGCATGTGCGATCGAAGTCAGGATACCAAGCGTAATATTGTTGGACATGACAGCGACCAATGAACCCGTAAAAGCGATATGCCACAGGTTCCACAAATCGATATTGAGTGTCCTGGTCAATCCCAGCACGAGCATTCCCAAATTGACAGCCAAGCCAATCGGAATCGCAAGCGCACCTACAGCAGAGCCGAATGCTATGGCCGACGTAGCGGGCCAGCCCACATCAATAATCGTAAGCTGAATTCCCATATTCTTCACCATATCCTGTGCGGCTGGCCCAAGACTTCCCATCAGTAAGCCAATCACAAGGTTGATCCCAATGAATCCAATCCCTACCGTTAGGCCTGCACGGAAGGCTTCCCCTGGCTTCGTTTTCAGGATAATCCCAAATAAGAAGATGAGAACCGGCAAAACAACCGAAGGGCCAAGGTCAACGAGGTATTTGATAACGTCCATAGTGGAACCTCCTTTGATAAGGCAGATAGTTAGATTACATCTTCAGTTTTGCTTCAATTTCGTCATACACTTGCTCTTTCCCGATTCCCGTCAGCAAGGGGACTGCATTGATGACTTTCCCCGCCAAGGATGGGGGTACTGATGTTGTGGAAATAATCAGATCGTATTGACCCGCTTTGTTCAAGACGTCACTGACCTTGGATTGATCCAGCGATGCCTCGATCCCTTTATCCCGTAAAAACGCTTTCAATTTTTGCATCACGACGGTCGATGTGGCAACTCCTGTACCACAAATCACAAGTACTTTTTTCTTGTTCATGATTTCTCCTCCACGTGCACAAGTTGACCCAGTACGTTCCATACGTCTTCTGTTCCTTGTGCATCCATAATTTTTCGCATATTTGCCTGATCTTGTATCAGATTCATGATCTGTTCCAGAATGACCAACTGTGTCTCTCCCCGTTCCGGTGCAAGCAAAAAAACCAATTGAACCGGAATATCAGCCGTTGGGTCAGCCATGTTACGAAACGGTACCCCTTTTCGTACCACACCGAGTGCAATCGTCGGTTTCATGACGTGGTGCCCAGGATCCGCATGCGGGATCGCGACATTCACTTCTCCCGTGTACAATCCGGTAGGAAAATCTTTTTCCCGCTCACACACCGCTTTAATATACTCGACACTAACTGCACCCGTCTGAATCAACATGCCTCCCAATTGATTCAACAATTCGGATTGGTCCACGGATTCTTCAAATATGCGGATATGGTCCTTACCAATATATTCTGACAAACTCACTATTAGATTGCACCTCCTTTCTTCTTTATCTTAAGCAACTATTATGCCAACTTTGGAAAAACGCGAAACGCCTTGCGTAGAAGGCGTCCACGTCATTGCAAACACAATTTCTGACGGTTCTTACACATTTTATCCAGCAGGGTTTGTGGACGTAAAGCTTTCCTTATGAAAACGGGTGATGTAGGAAAACAAGTGCTTCCCCTCTGTGGAATAGTTGCCGGGTACGAGCTGCAAGTACATCGCCCGATATGGCTCTGGGACCCATATGTATTGATGAATATACGAGGTTTCTTGAAAACCTATGCGGGTCCAAAAATGTGCTCTCTGTATATTAGTGAGATTATCTTCCGCCTCAACCTCGAGTAAGAGCATCTTGTACTTCCCTTCTTCCATAGCCCAGGTCTTGATGGATTCCAGAAAAAGTGTCCCTATGCCCTTTCCTCTCTGATCTTCACGTACAGCAAAGTAATCGATGATCAGTGTATGGTTCTGATCCGTTTTTCCTGTTAGGGCCATCGCCACTGTTTGGTCCTCGATCTTTGCGAGATGCAAAAAGCATAGTTGTTTTTTGAACATATTTTGGATGATCCCTCTGTTTTTTCTCCCGTGCTCCGGAAAAGCAGCGTAGTAAATAGGCTCAGCCTCGCTCCACAAGCTCGCATCCCACTGACCTGTGGTGACTACTTTCATCGGTTTCCATCCCTTTCTGGCAATCAAGTGAATCAATGAAAAACCCCTTTCGGTAAATGAACGTGCAGAGCAGTCATCTATCTCAAGGGGCTATCGGGAACAGTCCTCGCCTTTGATTCACATCTTACTGGTTCCTCATTTTTAAAGCAAGGTATGTGTGAGCGAAAGACCTACGGTTCGAGCCTTTCATTGAAAAAACTCCGCCGAATGCGCAGACGAAGTTTCTTTGGAGTCAATCACTACCTGGAATCTTCAAGCCCTGCTTCTACAACCCCAGTGAATGCTGACATCAAAACAGAAGTAATGATGACGGCGATGAACGATGTTCCACTTTGAAGCTCCTGACGTACTCCATTGGGGCTCGCAGCTATGGTGCCGAGGGGCATTTTCTTTTGCAGCGCTCGGTCACGCAACTGATTCATTACCTTTTGCACCTCAGGATGCTTGGCTCCCTCTTCTTTATATCCCATTGAAATGGATAAGTCAGTGGGTCCGATAAACGCCATGTCGATGCCAGGGACGCTAATGATTTCATCAAAATTGGCCACCGCTTCTGGTGTTTCAATATGTACGATCACCAAGATGTTGTCATCTGCTGCATCCAAATACTCTTTTCCCTGATCTTTTCCATACCGTGCAGGTCGAGTGATAAAAGCAGCACCCCTTTGGCCAATCGGGGGGAATTTCGCTTTTTTTACGACCAACTCAGCGTCTTCTTTCGTATTAACCATCGGGACTTGAATTCCTTTGGCGCCGCGATCCAATGCTTTCTGGATGCAGGAGGGATCATAGGAGACCCGTACAATAGGTACGAGATCGACTCTTTCCGCAGCACGAATCATATTCTCTAGATCTCTGGGACTAAACGCTCCATGTTCGTCATCGATGACGAGAAAGTCAAAGCCGGCATAGCCGAGCATTTCTACCATCTCCGGGCTATAAATGCCTAAAAAAGCACCTACTGCTTTCTCACCATTCTTCAGTTTTTGCTTTACCACATTGTTCATCATCTGCAACCAGTCCTTTGCGCTCAGTCTGATGTCGATGCTATTCTAGAAGACTACGGTATTCTCCTCTTTCATCCAGTAAGGTCATTTATATACAGACGTAACCCAATCCAGATAACGCTCATCTCTGCCGCGAACGGCATGATCATACGCATCCTGCAGCTGTGCCGTAATGGGACCCATAACCCCGTTTCCGACTGGGCGTCTATCAACGGAAGTAATCGCAGCGATTTGAGCTCCTGTACCTGCCAGGAACATTTCATCGCAGATGTACAGCTCGGTACGATCAATCTGGCGCACCTCGTACGAGAGGTCCAAGTCCTCTGCTACTTGCATGATCGCACGTCTGGTGATGCCTTCGAGGATGTCGGAAGTAATCGGAGTCGTGACCAGTACTCCGTTGCGCACGATAAACAAGTTGGCGGAGCTCGCCTCGGATACTTGACCGTCACTGGAAAGCATGATCGCCTCATCGTAGCCGTCTGCCGTAGCAGCGTCATTCGCCAATGCAGGGTTGATATACGCGCCGGTTATCTTGGCACGTGAAGGAATCATGTTGTCGGAAATCCGTTGCCAATTGGAGACCGTAGCAGCAAGACCGACTGTATCGACGTAGTTTCCCATCGGTGCAGAAAAAATCGCCAACTCATCACGCAGTCCCTTTAATGTGACCTTGATGACCTGTGAAGCTTTGAAGGCAAAAGGGCGAATGTAGACGTCTTCCCGATACTCATTTTCCGCCAGCATTTTGCATGTCCACTCGACCAGTTCTTCCGCATTGTATGGAAGTGTGATTTTCAGAATGCGGCAGGAAAGAAGCAGTCGTTGGTAATGCTCCAACGCTTTCAACACATACAGTTGTCCCTCTCGCTCATTCCAGTACGCTCGAATACCTTCGAAGCAGCCTGTTCCGTAGTTCAATGCATGCGTTGAAATGTTGACGTTTGCCTCAGCTAAAGGCATGATTTGACCTTTAAAAAAGCAAAAGCCTGACGTGATTTCCTGTTTGGGAGATGGACCCTTCGACGTTTTGATCATTTCCATTCTTTCTTCTCCTCCTCTTATTCAGCCGCAGGTAATGAAACAACCTGGAAGGCGACCGATTCCGTACCCTCCAGGCAGTGTGAACATTATCTTGATGTGCGAAGCTTTTGAGTAGGTTTCATGTAGGTCAAACGGCTTTGTTTCACCTTCATGGAAATCAGACTTTCCAATGTTTTCGCTGAAGCAAAAGAAGGATCGATTACGGGTACATCATAGCCCTGGTCATTCAGTCGATTCTGGAGAGCTTCTGTGACCCCCATCATTCCTGTGCAACCCAAGATCAACGCATGTGCTTTATCCATCTCGATCGCCTTGACCATTTCTTCAAACAAGGCATTTTCCATCTTCTCTTTATCCACGAGTTCCAGGACAGGGATGTCGACATAGCGAATCGAAGCTAATTTACCGTTCACTCCCACCGATTTTGTCACATTTTCAATCATGGATATCACGTTCGGGAGTACCGTCACGACGGAGTACGATTTTGCCAAGAGGCTAGCAAAGAGCATCGAAGACTCACCAGCTCCCACGACAGGGATATCTACTACTTCCCGTGCCGCTTTCACCCCCGGATCTGCAAAGCACAAGCTGATCACACCGTCGCAACCATCGTTTTGCGCTTCCATTGCTTTTTCCAGCAGGTTGGGTATGGCTAAGGCCTCGTCGTATTCTCCTTCCACCGAAGCTGGCCCATAGTCCAAGTGGCATACCTGCACTTCCGTCGTTTCGCCGAGGTAGTGGGCAAACTCCAGCTTTACCTCTTCGTTGAAAATGTCCATGATCGTAGGCAATAAGACTCTGATTTTCATAAGAAATCCCCTCTTTATTTCATATTTTTAAGAGTTGCCTTTTCCTACTGACAAAATCGATATTTCCTTTCCCATATTCGAAGAGATTAGACCTCTACTGGAGCAGCCAGCGTGCCTGCCGCTTTTACCCGAATCCGAGTGGCATTTCCCAGATAGGACAGAGGAATATCTTCAAATTCGACGATTTCAATGGTAGCGGGTTCGGCCCCAGCTGAGATGGCTTCGTCAATCGCCATTTGTTTTGCTGTTTCCAATGTCTTCTCACGCCCGACTTCATCCAGTGAAAATACCCGATCGATCTGTCCGCTGATTTGTGCGATCGCTGCACCAATGGCATTCGCTACACCGAAGTTTTCAGGTCGGATGATTTGGGATGCGCCTTTTAGTTCGTCCGGCAACAAGATACTGCCGCCGCCAACGAGAATGACAGGAACTGGTTCTGCACTCGTTTTCATCTTGTCGATCGCTTCCTCAGCGATCTCTACGATTTGGTTGTAGACTTGATCCAGAAGATCTTTATCTAAGTGAGCTACTTTTTCACGGTCGCCCAGGTTCACTTTGCCCAATGCGATCACCACATCAGTCGTGGTCAGTGTATCCCCGCCAAATGCCAGCCCTTTTTGGGGCAGCTGGTAGCCGACACTATCCGGGCCAACTGTTATCTGGCCGTTGTCTTGAATGCGAACGATGGTTCCTCCGCCGAGCCCAATGGAGATAAGGTCGGGCATCCGGAAATTCGTACGAGCTCCCCCGATTTCTACTGCGAGCGAGGACTCGCGAGGGAAAGCATTCACGAGAACACCGATATCCGTAGTCGTTCCCCCGACGTCAACCACAAGAGCATTCGCAAGACCAGACAAGTATGAAGCTCCGCGGATACTATTCGTTGGGCCGCAGCCGATTGTGAGGATCGGATACTTGATGGCGTACTCAATACTCATTAACGTCCCGTCGTTCTGCCCGAAAAAGACTCTGGCATTTACACCTTCTGCTTTCAGCGCGTCCATAAAGCCGTACGCTGTCGTTTTTGCCACTGTGACGATGGCAGCATTCAAGATCGTTGCGTTTTCCCGCTCTAGCAAGCCGACACTGCCAATTTCATAGGAGAGTGAGATTGGCGTTTCTTCGCCTAATACTTCTCGCAAGATTTCGGCAGCTCTCAGCTCGTGGTCTTTTGATACAGGAGAGAAAACAGAGGAGACAGCTACGGAATCCACTTGTCCTTTTATCTCCTGAGCAATGCGATACAGTTCTTCCTCATCCAGCTTCACGATTTCACGACCATCAAACTCATGACCGCCTCGAATGATATAGACTCGTTTTCCGAGGTGAACGCGCAAGTCCTCTGGAACACCGATTAATGGCTTGATGGCGAGTGTGGCTGGCGCGCCAATCCGAATGACAGCAATTTCATTCAATCGTTTGCGCTCTACAATCGCATTGGTGCAATGTGTCGTGCCCAGCATGGCATACGTAATTTGTTCGCGAGGAACCCCTGCTTGCGTGATGACTTCACGCATGGCCTCGTAAATGCCCGTACTTACATCCTGTGTCGTAGAGGACTTGGTTTGTGCCAGTACTCGATAGTCACGATCCAATAACACCGCATCTGTATGTGTGCCGCCTACGTCAATCCCGATTCGATAGCTCATTTCGCAACGCTCCCTTTCCCAATCAATTCTTCTATAGGGATGTAGTCCACATCATAACGGAAGTAGCGAGGTCCCACCGTCTCAATTCCTTTCGGTGTACGCCATTTCGGATTGCATTTCATACCGATGACTACCACACGTGCTCCATAGCGCAGGCCTTCCGTGGTGATCGGCAAACCCGTTTCTGCATCCAATACGGCAATCAAGTCAGGAGTTACGCAGAGCAGTCTGTCCTTCGTTTTCGCCAGCAAATGCTCATTTTGGAAACGCAGCTCGAGGGTCTCTCCTTTGTAATCCAGCAGACCTTCCATTGTAGTGGTACCGCGTGCCCATCCGCCTTCTGTCTTACGGTCAACATCGACCACTTTTCCACGGAACAATTCGTATCCACTCGTCAATTTCAACACTTCATTGACGGGATCCAAGTTCGCTTCCTTGGCCAATCGGATCGCGCGGCCGATCTCTTCTTCCAACTGCAAAATGCTGTGAATGCCGCTTTCCTTCAGGTTTTTACCTAGCATCGGGTAAATGGCGCATGTGGCCGCCCCACCTTTTTGCACGGTAACGCTCCGAGCAATCCGTTCAGTCCAGGAATTATCGATGGTGTCCATGATCGTGACGTTTCCTTTTTCATCTGCCAAAACCATCGGGGTAGCGGAAATTCCATCGAGGTAGAAGGTCGTCATCTGCAATTCTGGGAAAGCACGCCCCATTCCATCTACATCCACAACCGGCAGGCGGAGTTGAGCAGCAAGAGCCAGAGGAAGCATCGAGTTGATTCCTCCTGCTTCAATCGGGTAGGTGGCGAAGACTTCTTTTCCCATGTATTTCTCCAAAGCCTGAAACGTCTGGGCAACTTCATGACCACTCGGGATTTTCTCGATGAGGACAGTCGGAGCGCCCATCCCGCCAGATGCCACGACGAGCGCATCATCGGGAACTTCATCCACAGACAGTAAGGTAATCGGACCGTATTCTTCAATAGCTTGGAGGGCCATCAATTTCCCGATGTACGGATCCCCTCCCCCTCCCGTGCCCAATACGGCGGCACCAACTGCGATGTCTTCTATTTCTTGTTTACCTATCTGTCTCACGTTTACCTCTCCTTTGCACAAAGATTTAACCTGCTTTGTCCATCTTTACATTCAATTTGCTATCCAGAGTTGCTCCGAATGCTTTCATACCAATAAAGTAGACAATACCAGCGATAACTAAAGAATTAATCGATGGAATTCCCCATTGAAACAGGTAGCCGATCCCAAAACCGAGTGCCCAAGCGACGATTGAAACCGGATTCCAGGTTTCACACACCTCTGGCAGCTCTCCATGCTTTCGGCTTTCATCCAGCACTTTTCTGCTTCGTTTTAAGATGAAATAATCGACTACCATGATTCCGGCAATAGGAGGGATCCAAACCCCAAGGAAGACAAGAAAATTGACAAACTGATCCAAGATACCAAGAACAGATAATACAGTTCCCGCAATTCCGACAATTAGCGTAATGAGACCGCGATTCACATTCTTGCCAAATAACGCGTGGATGATATTGGTGAAGCCTAATGATGCTGAATACAAGTTGATATCGTTAATTTTCACTGTGGCAAAAATCACGGTCGCTGCTCCCAGCCAACCGGAAGTTTGGAGTGCGATCGTTACCACATCACTTGTTTTCACTGCGTGTGCCATGAGTACAGCAATCAAGTTAATGATAATTTCCCCTACGACTACGGAGATCAAAGTCGACCAGAGAACGTCTTTGCTGCTACGGCAATAGCGGGTCATATCTGGCGTAAGCACCGCACCCACCATGAAACTGCCTGCAACCATGGTTGCCGCGGCACCTAACGAAAGGGCTGGACCAGGTGCAGCAGAGCTCATTAGCTCCGGAAGGGAATGACTTTCAAACACATGGTAGATCCCATAAGCAATAGCTAGTAAAAAACCCGGAACGGCGATCTTGGCTGTCACGCCCAGCCATTTGAAGCCGAAAATAACAATGACTGTGACGAACAATCCCGTCAAGATCGCAGCTAGAGGAAATCCTAATGCTCCCCCTAAAGCGTCGTTTATGCCCTTGGCGAAGACTGAGTTCTGTACGCCGAACCATCCAATCGTCGAAACAGCAATGACAATTCCGATGATACTGGAGCCGTATTTCCCAAATCCCGTCCAACGGCTCAACATACTTGTGGAAAGTCCCTCCCGTGCTCCTGCGATCCCGATGAGTAAAATCACGACTTCGAGAATGATGGCCCCAAGAAAACTTGCTAGTGCAGCATCCCAAAATGACATCCCATACCCGAGAAATGCACCTAGAATGAATTGGCTGAGAGATGTAAAAGCACCAATCCGAATGACGAGAATTTCCCACATTGGGACACGCGCTTCTTTCGGCACTCTACTAAGTGAGTAATCGTCCGCCATGTTTGATTGACCAGCCATGATATCGCCCCTCCTTTGCCTCTATTTGTTTGTAAGCATGGAACTGAGAAAGAGTAAAGTGTTCACCTCCGAAATGTTTGAATATTCTAAGTTGCAAATGCCGTGCCAAATAAAAAACGATCACTTTTCGGCGCAAACGGGGCAAAAAAAGACATTTTTCAAACACTTCAACCAATTATTAGCAATAAAGAAATACCCAAGATTCGTTAAAACGGATGATTTTTGCTTAATAGAATTAAAAATCTCACTATTTCTCATCAATTATCATTCTTTCTCATTATTCATTCCGATTCTCATGTTGAGAATTATTTAAGAAAAAGAAAGCTGGATTCTCGAGGACTTTCATCCTTTTGAATCCAGCTTCATTGCCTTTTGTCATGAAAGCCTAGCGTACCTATCGCTTTCACCTTGACTCGTAATGCTTTCGTCGGCATATAGGACAAGGGAATCGTCTCCACTGTCTGCACAAAAACGGATTGAGGAGCAGCGCCCCCCTCAATGGCTGCCTGGGTAGCCGCAGCTTTTGCGACCTGAATGATTTCTTCCCGTTCCCGTTCTTCCAGCCAGTAAATCCGATCGACTTTTCCACTAACGGGAGCGATGCATGCTCCAATCGCACTGACGTTCTGATAATCTTTCGGATGAAGGACATCTGCCCATGGATAAGGAAATGCAGATGCTACCCGTTCACTGCCTTCCCCTACAAAAACGATCGGAAGCGGTTCAAAACGGGGTTGAAATCGTTGGATAGCGTGATAGATCGCATCTAACGAATCATCATCTATGGAGTCAGGTCCAACTAGTGAAGAGCCGGGCTCAACAAGTGTTGTGCCGTTCCCATCGAGCGATAGACTTATGATATCAGGCATCTGGAGATTAACGCGAACACCGGCAACGGCTTGGTTTCGCCGTTTTTCTCTGGGGAAGCCCCCCTCTAATGCCCCGATACTTACCCGTGACTGACTTACGTCTACAATTACACAATCGTTTAATTTGGTAAGCAGAGAAGCTCCACGAAAGCTATTGGAGACCCGTGAGCCAAACGTTCGAATGGGGTGACGTAAAACGGATTCGTAGGACATCAGCGAGCCGTCATTTTGTGTAAAGTATATCAGCGCTTCAATGTTATGTTTTCGTATTAAACCTTCCAGTCCTTTGAGGGAGCGGGTAATGAGCTTTGACAAGGAGGCGTTGAGAATGGCTGAGTTTTCTCTTTCCAGAAAACCAATACTTCCGAGCTCATGGGACGTCGTGATCAAGCAATCTTCCCCTACGATTTCTCGTATCCACATGGCGACCTTCTTCTCGTGGTCGTCGTTCACGGGAGAAAATGCACCCGTGATGGCAAACGCTTTGATTCCTTGATCCTTTATCGACCGCAAGCCTAATTCCAAATCTTGCCTGGAAGGCTCTATCCACGCCAGGCTTCCATCGATCTCATGCCCGCCGGTTATATGAATCGTAGTTTGACCAATTGCTTTTTGCAGGTAATCAGAACCTCCATATAGCGGAGGAATGGTGTTCCTTGTTTGTCCGATACGGACGGAACAGACTTTGGATAGGTTTTTCCCTTCGAGCAAGGCGTTCCCAAAGTAGTCCGTACCCATAATGACTTCGCGAATGTTCATGCATGCGTCTTCATGCTGCTTGCCAATCTTATGTAGGACTATCGATATTCCGCCTACTAAATCAGCAGAAGTATGGGCCTTGGCAAAACACATGATCGCCCCATGATTGTCCATGAGAATACCTGTAGTCGTCTCGTTGTCTACATCAATTCCCAGCCGATACATGATGGGCCTCCTCTCTTAGCAGCTGTTCCACTGGAGTAAAAGCGTCCGCCACGCCAAAATTCCATGGCCCCACTACATCCAGCATCTTTGGATGTCGGAGAAGAATCGGACAAGGGATTGCAATGACCCACACTTTCATATGCGTTTCCAACTCTTCGATCATCACGGGAAGCCCGCTATCGGCATCAAGCACACATAGAATATCCGGAACCGTAGCCATGATTCGTTCCCCTTGCTTGGCCAATAGGTACTCACTCAAAAACTGGACTTCCACATGTTCACTATGATGAAAACCGATGCCCTCAACAAGCAGCTCGCCTTGCAAGAAGCCGTCCTTTAGATAGCGTTGTACTTCTACGACTTTTCCCTCGATCAGCTTGTGAGGCTTGCCGTATATCGAATTTTGCAGCACGTGCGAAAGATTGGCAAAGACACGTTGGATATCGGAACCGGCAGCCAAAACGGCTTCTCCGAGTCGTTTGCACACCAAAAGGGTATGAGGAATCGCTACTTCTTGCAATACTTTTGCGCGCATAGGAAAGGAAGCAGCTGCCACAGAACCGCCCATTTTGCTCATTGTTACACGCGCGATTTTTTCAATTTCAATATTGGAATCGTGGAGGATTCGCTCGCATCGGCCATTATCGGCACACATGATAAACGGACTCGCTTGTGCGCCAAATGCATGGAAGGTCGTCATCTGAAACTCCGGAAAGGCTCGTCCCATCGCATCGCAATCAACGAGAGGCAGACTCGCTAAAGCAGCTGCCAATATCGGAGTAATCGCATTGATCCCCCCTATTTCCAGGGGTGTAATGGCATTGGCTACGCATTTGTGTTCTTTTTCCAGTACGCGCAGCGCTGTCATTAATTCGTTGCCGGACATGATTTTTTCATAATGAATCGCTTGCGACCCCATGAGAGACATGGTCACAGCCCAATCCTCATCTTGCAGTTCGAATGGGGACAGCAGACGAACGGGGCCATATTCACGAATGGCTTGCTTCGCCATGATATGCATGATCGCCGGATCACCACCGCCCCCTGAGCCCAAAAACATAGCCGCACAGGCAAGGGAATCTACGTCTTTCTCTTCCAGAAAGCGAACCATAACGAGCCTCCTTGGCATTTCTTAACAGGTAGCGAGAATTCTCCTTATGAGAACGTATGCTTGCGATTGATCTTACTCAGGCGTCTGTATAGGGTCGCGACACTTATCCCCAAGTATTCCGCGGCTTTTCTCTTGCCTTCGGTACTCTTCCCAAATCGCTGAATCGCTTGGATGATCAGTTGCTCCTCCGTTTTTTCCAGAGAAAGCTCCGAAAGTGCCGAGGGAGGAGGTGTACTAGCTGGATGAACCTCTTGATTTATCTCGTTTGCTCGGATTGTAGCAGGCAAGCTGCTGATGGTAACCAGATCACCGATCTCCAGATTCACAATGTATTCCAGCGTATTTTCTAGTTCGCGTATATTGCCTGGCCAGCGATAGTCGAGCAAGCATTTCATCGCTTGCGTTGTAAAGCGCTTCGGTTCTTTGCCCAGGCGGCCGCCAAACCATTTCATATAAAACTGAATCAAGTCGTACAGATCCTCCGTTCGCTCACGCAATGGCGGGACGTATAACGGGATCACATGTAAACGATAGAACAAGTCTTCGCGGAAATGTCCGCTGACAATCATGGCTTCCAAGTCTTTGTGAGTCGCAGCGATCAGGCGAGCATCTACCGGGATGCTCTCAGACCCGCCGATTCTTTCGATTCGACGCTCTTGCAGGACTCGCAGCAGCTTGGCTTGCAAATATGGGGGCATATCCCCTATTTCATCCAGAAACAAGGTGCCATGGAGCGCTAACTCAAAACGCCCTGGCTTCCCTCCCTTTTTCGCTCCTGTAAAAGCCCCGTCTTCATAGCCGAACAGCTCGCTCTCTAGCAATGCTTCTGGGATCGCCGCACAGTTGATTGCCACAAACGGCCCCGCGCTTCTCGTACTCGCGTGATGAATGGACTGCGCGAGCACTTCCTTTCCTGTCCCGCTCTCTCCTCGGATCAATACCGTCGAATCGCTCTTGGCAATCTTTCTTGCTTGCTCTTTTAAGGCCATGATGCCCGGGCTATGCCCGCGGATGTCCTCAAAGGAGTAGCGAGTCACATATTTTCGGTTTTTTTCGAATTCGGTCTCTACGACTTGTTCAGTAAATTGGAGAATGGCGCCCTCGACTTTGCGATTAACGAATAGGGGGTGCAATCGGCATAGATAAGGGTGTCGTCTCCCCGCTGCATCCAGTACATCCACGGGAAAATCACGTAGCGGCTTCCCTTTCGCCACGAGCTCTATGAGTTTGGGCGAATCTACTAGCTTTTGTAACGCCTGATTCAAGAGGACTACCTGCGAACGTCGCCATACATGCTCCGCAGTCGGATTTACGTGAATGACCCGCCCAGTACAATCGACCACCAGAATGGGAAAAGCAATGAACGACAGAAGCCCTTCTACCTCCTGCAGCAGCATCTTTCGTTCTTTGTTTGTCTGGTCTGTCATGTTCATCCCCCTCTTTACGAACGGATACCGTCTTTCCAATGATTATAGCTGATGATACATCCATTCCCCAAAAAGAAAAAGAGCCGCACGGAAGATTCCCCGGCAGACTCAATGGTAAGCGGATCTATGATTGCACGACCACTTTCGTTTTATTCACGATATGAATGGCGTGCCCAAGTGCGGCTTCAGCTGCTTCTAGCCAAACTTCACTCAAGGTAGGATGTGCATGCACCGTCAGTGCCAAATCTTCTACGCGCGCTGCCATTTCCAACGCGAGAGCCCCTTCCCCAATCAGATTGGAAGCATCTGCTCCAACTACATGCATGCCCAATAATAAATGGCTCTTTTCATCCACGATCACTTCCGCAAAGCCTTCCTTCTCATCGATAGACAAAGCCTTGCCATTGGCACGATATGGGAACGAGGCGACTGTCACTTGATACCCCTGCTGTTCTGCCTCTTCTCTCGTCAAGCCAACACCTGCGATTTGCGGTTCGGTAAAAATAACATAGGGAACATAGGGAGAATCTACGCTGCTAGACAGACCTGCGATCACTTCGGCTGCGACTATCCCTTGCTTCGAGGCTCGATGCGCCAAGGCTGGCCCCGGTGTCACGTCACCGATCGCATAAATATGTGGGATGCTCGTGCGGCATGTGTGATCCACCGGGATGTAACCACGTTCGTCGACCATAACTCCAGCTTGTGTAAGCCCGATTTCTTTCGTATAGGGAACACGGCCGATCGTGACGAGTGCTTTTTCCGTTGTGATTTGCTCTCGAACCTGGTTTGCGGAGAGTATGTCAAGGGCAACCTGCCCTTGTGTGACATTTGCTGTTTCCACTCTTGCCCCCGTCTTCACGGTTATCCCCAGCTTTTTCGCATGTTTCAACACCTCCTGTGAGAGGTGCGAAGCCGTTTGAGGCAAAATCCTATCTGCAGCCTCCAAAATCGTCACTTTGGTACCGAGATTGGCAAAAGCCATCCCCAGTTCCATACCGATATACCCACCCCCGATGATCGCAAGCGTGCTGGGGATTTCCTGGAGATTCAATGCGTCAGTAGAATCCAGAAGATACTCATGGTCCGGAGCGAGAAATTGAGGGATATAAGGTCGAGATCCAGTCGCGACAATCGCATGCCGGAACTTGTAGGTTTCAAAGTCTCCCCCGGTCTCCACGCCAACCCGGTCATTAGACAAAAACGTTGCGGAGCCCTTCACTACTGTAACCCCATTTGCTTGGCAAAGGTGAGCTACGCCACTGCTTAGCTGATTGACTACGGATGCTTTCCACGTCTGCCATTTCGGCATGTGAAATGACGCTTCTCCCTCTGGTAGCTGGATGCCCAATTTACCCAGAGTTGTCAGCTTATGATATTCGCCAGCGGCATGAATCAGCGCTTTTGAAGGGATGCAGCCGCGATTCAGGCATACTCCGCCGAGATCTTCCTTTTCGATCAGAACCACCGATTGGCCCAATTGACCCAGCCGAATCGCGGCAGCGTAGCCACCAGGTCCTCCTCCGATTACAACAACATCTGTTTCTACTGCGACTTCGCCGACTACCATCTAGACCATCTCCGCAAACAATAGAGTAGGATTCTCCAGTAATTCCTTGATTCGGTTTGTAAATCGTACGGCCGTGACCCCATCGATCAAGCGGTGATCAAAAGAGAGCGAGAAATTCATCATCCACCGAATCACACCTTCATCCTCGCGAACCACCCAACGCTTCTCCATTTTGTGCAGGGCGATGATGGCTACTTCGGGGTGATTGATGATCGGAGTGGCCTGCAGACCACCGATCGGCCCTACATTGCTGATCGTAAACGTCCCACCTGTAATCTGCTCCATGGTCAGTTTGCTGTCACGTGCCTGCTGAGCGAGAGTTGTGATCTCGTCGGCAAGCTGAAAAATCGACTTGCGATCCGCGTCCTTGATGACAGGTACGATAAGACCATCCGGTGTATCCGTTGCAATGCCGATATGGTAAAAACGTTTCAGCAAAATCTCATTGGTCACATCGTCGATGGAAGCGTTCATCACAGGGAATTCTTTGAGAGCAATCACGAGTGCCTTGATAAAGAACGGGAGGAAGGTCAATTTGATATTTCGTTTATTGGCAAGCGGCATCATTTGTTCGCGCAATCCCCGGAGCTGATCCATCTCCATTTCATCGACAGAAGTGACATGAGGAATGATCGCAACCGATTTCGTCATGTGCTCCGCAATCTTTTTCCGGATGCCTTTTATCGCGATTCTTTCTATCTGCGCATCTGCCGTCGCCGACGATCCAGACAGAGCAGGTGCTTTCTCGCTGGCAGCAGGGATCGTTTCCTTGATGATCGCAGGCGCAATTGTTCTCTTGGCAGCTTTGCTAGCGGTACCTGCTGCATAATTTCGTACATCTTCTTCCGTTACACGCCCTGCAGCTCCTGTTCCGCTTACCTTTTCAATATCGATTTTCAGTTCTCGCGCCAGTTGTCGAACATAGGGTGTCGCCAATGCGCGAGGTGTGAGCGGAAATACTGGTTGAGCGATGCTTGCCGTCTCTATTTTCTCTGCAGTCTTCCCTTCTTGGGCTACAGCTTCCTTTGACTCGCTTGTATCTGTCCCTGTATCTATAACCAATAGCGTTGAGCCCACTTCAACCGTGTCACCCTCGGCTATCCGAATCTCTTTGATAACGCCAGTAACAGGCGCAGACAGCTCCGCATTTACTTTATCAGTCTGTACTTCGATCACTGGTTGATCTTGATGAACGGCTTCTCCCGGACTCACCAGGATCTTTACGATTTCCCCTTCGTGCATGCCTTCTCCCACGTCGGGAAGCTTGAACTCCACCATGGCCCTCGCCCCTTCTTCTAGTACGTAACCGTTTCCATAATCCCGCTCATTACACGACTAGGTGTAGGCAAATAATCATCCTCGATACTGAACTGGGGAACGGGTACGTCAAACCCAGTAATCCGCTTCACGGGAGCCTTCAGGTAAATCAACGCTTCATCGTTAATGATCGAGATGATCTCCGCGCCCATTCCCGCGGTCTTATGCGCTTCGTGGACCACAATTGCGCGTCCTGTCTTTTTCACCGATTGGACAATCGCATCCCGATCCAGCGGGTAAATCGTGCGCAGGTCAACGACTTCACAGCTTACTCCTTGCTCCCGTTCGATCTGTTTCGCTGCTTCATCCGCCACGCGGAGCATGGCTCCCCAGGCAAAAATGGATAAATCTGTTCCCTCACGAACTACTTTTGCCTTTCCAATCGGGACGCGGTACAGTTCTTCTGGAACTTCTTCTTTAAATGCTCGATAAAGTTTCGTTGGCTCCAGGAAAATGACCGGATCAGGGTCCTCCATTGCAGCGATCAATAGGCCTTTTGCGTCATAAGGAGTGCTAGGGGCTACTACTTTTAATCCGGGAACATGGGCAAAGAACGTTTCTACACTTTCTGAATGGAGCTCAGGCCCGCGAATACCAGCCCCATACGGCGTGCGAATGACCATGGGTACATGATATTGACCACGTGTCCGATAGCGCATGCGGGCAGCGTGAGAGACGATCTGCTCAAAGCCCGGATAAATAAAGGCGAGAAATTGGATTTCCACTACTGGAATCAAGCCGTTCATCGCCAAGCCAATGGCCGCACCGATCATTCCTGCCTCAGATAACGGTGTATCCACCACACGGTCAGCGCCATATTTCTGAAGAAGATTTTCCGTTGCCCGGAACACCCCGCCATTCACGCCAACATCCTCACCTAACAGCATGACGCGGGAATCTTCTGCCATTTTTAGATCCATGGCTTCTGTAATCGCTTGAATCATCGTCAGTTTCCGTTTCATGCTGGAATTCCCTCCTGTTTGGCAGGCTTCACTAGTTCGTTCTCCTGTTCGGTCGCCATCCATGTAGGCTCTGCATAAACGTGCTTGAACATTTCTTCAGGGCGTGATTTCGGATAGCTCTCCGCTTCCGCCAAGGCAGCATCTATTTTTGCTCCAGCGCTCGCGATGAAATCGCTTTCTTTTGTCTCGTCCCACAATCCTTGTTTTTCCAGATACACCCGGAGTCGCTGAAGCGGATCACGTTCTTGCCGCCATTCTTCTGACAGCGTCTCTTGATCCCTGTATTTTTTCGGGTCATCTGCTGTTGTATGGGCGCCGTAACGAAACGTGATTGCCTCAATCAGGGTCGGTCCTTCGCCTGCCAAAGCTCGTTCTACTGCTTTTTTCATCGTGAGCCAGACCGCAAAAATGTCATTGCCGTCGATTCTCACGCCAGGAATGTCATACGCGGCTGCCCGCTGTGCAATCGTTTTGGAGGCAGATTGCTGTGAAAAAGGCACACTGATCGCAAAGCCATTATTTTGACAGAAAAACACGGTGGGAGTTTTAAAGACGCCCGCAAAATTGAGAGCTTCATGGAAATCCCCTTCTGATGTCGCACCATCACCGAAGTAAGCCAGGCTCACGTGCTTTTCGTTTTGAAGCTTGCTTGCCCAAGCTGTTCCTACGGCATGCACCATTTGCGTCGCGATTGGCACACACGGCGGCATGATATTCAAGTTTTTTGGGCTGATGCTTCCTTCCATATGGCCCATCCAGTATAGAAACACGCGTGCCATGGATTGTCCATGCACAATAGCTGCGGCGTGGTCACGATAGGTAGGAAATAGCCAGTCACCGGGTGTCAGTGCCATGGCACTGCCGACTTGAGAGGCTTCTTGTCCTTCAAAAGGGGCATACGTGCCCATACGTCCCTGCCGCTGCAGGTTAATGGATTTACGGTCGAACAGACGCACCAGCGCCATGTTTTCATACATCTTGATCATCGTTTCTTGATCCAGCTGTCCCTCGATGTCATGCACCAGTTCGCCCTCTGGAGTCAATACCTGATATAATGGAGACATTCATACATCCCTCTCTTTCCGATTCATTCCTGCAATCTTATATAGCAAGTAGCATGCCAAGCGAATTTACGTCTGGTTGATCTGCTTTTTACGAATTTATGATCAATTTTGCATATGCATTATCGCGCAACCATGCTCAATTCTGATTATTTCGATTACAGAAACGGTCCAAGGGGGCTTCTATGTACCAAACCCAATTTTTTCAGGCGAGTGACAATGATGAGCTAGTCAAGCTGATCACGACCATTTTCCATACCTCCCATGACGGCCTGGCGATCTGCGACCGGAATGGTTTTGTGCTGCTCTATAACGAGGCGTATTTGCATATTACGGGCGTTCCTGCGGAAGTATTGGATCAATATAGTTTTATCGAACAAAAGGAAATGCATATGGTACCCGATTCTTCTGCCGCTCGGGCCATCCAGACAAAACAAATACACAGTGTGGTGATCGATTATGCGAATGGCAGAAAAGCGATCAATACAGCCACGCCCCTGCTCGATGAGAATCAGGAGCTGCTGTTTGTCGTAGGCAACGTCCGTGATATTACTGAACTAAACCAACTACAGCAAGAACTGGAGGAAACACGTCAAATCAACTCGGCCTTCCAGCAAGCTCTGGAGCAGATTCAGAACGAGATCGATTACGAAGGTCAACTGATCTATCGGAGCAATCTCATGCATCGAATCGTCGCCTTGGCCGAACGCTTTGCTACCAATGACTCTCCCATCCTGCTATTGGGGGAATCCGGTGTCGGTAAGGACGTCCTCGCAAACTATATCCATACCAAGAGCGGCAGGACCGGAGACTTTATAAAGATCAACTGTGGGGCCATCCCCGACCACCTGCTCGAGTCGGAACTCTTTGGCTACGAAAAAGGGGCGTTTACCGGGGCAAGCCAATCCAAGGAAGGACTCTTTGAGCTCGCTCATAGCGGTACGATCTTCCTCGATGAAGTGGGCGATCTGCCTTTCCCTTTACAAGTAAAATTGCTCAATGTTCTGCAGGATGGAAAGATTCGTAGACTCGGCGGAAAAACGTCGCGTCAAGTCAACATGAGAATCATCGCCGCCACCAACAGCGACCTGGAATCGATGGTGGAGCACAAACAGTTCCGGCAGGATCTCTTTTACCGGCTGAATGTTCTCTCCCTTACGATCCCGCCTTTACGCGAACGGCGTGACGATATCCCAGCTCTGATTTTTTACTTTTTAAAAATGTTGGAGAAAAAGTACCAGCAGGAAATGCGCGTAGAGACAGAGGCACTGGAGGCTTTCATGGAATACGACTGGCCGGGGAATACGCGTGAGCTAAAAAACGTCGTCGAACGGTCCTATCATATGTCTGACCAAGGGCGAATTACAGTAGACCAGCTCCCGACACCCATTCGTACGATACAACAGGCCTCACTCCCCCTTCAGCTGGCCAAAATGGAGCAATCCATGCCGTTGAAAGAGGCAGTCGACCGCTTTGAACGCGAGTACATTCAACGAATTCTTCATGAAACGAAAACCATGCAGGAATGTGCGGACAGGCTGGGGGTCAATATCTCGACGCTGGTGAGGAAAAAGCGGAGTTTGGGGATCAAGTAGCGTTCCAAAAGGATAAGAAAGAGCCCGATAAGGACCTTTATCGGGCTTTCGTCTCATTCAGCTATTATTATACCGGTATGAGTAAGCCATCTGCGACATGTATGCCTAAGCGCAGTTTACGTATTTTTCACCACTCAGTAAATCGAAACCGCCGCAAAGATGGCTAGACCAATCGCCAGCGCGTTGCCCAGGATTAATCCGCTATGATTATCTGTTTTTACGAGGATTGCACCTGACCATTTTCCGCCACATTTTGTATGGCGAATCCCTCATACCCTTTCGCAGCGATATCCGTGCAGATTTGACGATAGTTGCCTACTCCTCCCAGATAGATAGGGAAACCAACAGGCTTCTCTTTGATATTGGCTCCGGTGTACCAAGATACTGCCTTCGTAAAGAGCGTCGAATTGGCAACTTCCCAGCAATGCTTGCTCCAGGCTTCTTCTGCGTCGGTCTTCGGCTCGATACGATCCATACCATGATCGCGGAGGTATTGGATGCAGTCTGCAATCCATTCCACATGTTGCTCGATGGATACGGGCATGTTACTCAGGACAGAAGGACTTTCGGGGCCGGTAATCATAAACAGATTGGGAAAACCCGCGGTCGCGATTCCCAAATACGTCTTCACCCGTGCTCCTTCCGCCCACTTTTCCTTGAGCGGCAGTCCATTCTTTCCGCGTATGTCCATTTTCAGCAACGGACCAGTCATCGCATCATAGCCAGTAGCAAAAACGAGAATATCCAGTTCGTATTCTGTTTCCTCCGTACGCAAGCCTTTTGGCGTGATCTCGACAATTGGCTCCTTCTGCACATTCACCAATGTGACGTTATCCCGATTGTATGTCTCGAAGTAGCGTGTATCCAGCACCGGGCGTTTGGTAGCGAAATAATAAGAGGGCAGCAGCATTTCTGCGATCTTTTCATCCTGGACCGTTTCCATAATTTTCGTACGGATGAACTCACAAAGGGTATCGTTCGCCTCTCCATTAACCATCAAATCCTGGAACGTGCTGGTAAAAATCAAACCTCCCTTTTGCCAGGCCGATTCGTAAACCTGCTGGCGTTCTTCTTCTGTCACTTCCAATGCGGATTGCTCTGATCGCTTCGTGGGAAACCCTATTGCAGATTCGCGCATCGCTCGTTTGATCTCCTGGAAGCGCCGCTTGGCTGACTGTACATATTCCTCGTCCAGCTCATGGTTTCTCGCAGGGGAGCTATATTGCGGTGTCCTTTGGAAAACGGTGAGATGCGCGGCTTCTTCTGCAATAACCGGAATTGATTGAATGCCGCTCGAACCTGTACCGATGACCCCCACGCGCTTGCCAGTGAACTCCACTTTTTCATGCGGCCAGTTCCCCGTGTGATGCCATTCACCTTGGAAGCTCTCAATCCCTTTGATTGGAGGGACATTGGCAGCAGAGAGACATCCAACAGCAGAGATAAAATACGTAGCCATTACACTTGCTCCATCGTCCGTCTGAATGCACCATTTGGTTTTAGTTTCATCGTAGTGAGCCGAAACAACGCGTGTCTTGAACTGTATATCGCGCCGCAGGTCAAATTTGTCTGCGACGAAGTTCAGATACTGGAGAATTTCCGGTTGTCCGGGATACCTGGAAGACCAGGTCCATTCCTGATACAGCTCTTCCGAAAAAGTATAGTTATAGTAAATGCTTTCCGAATCGCAACGAGCGCCGGGGTAACGATTCCAGTACCACACGCCACCTACTCCATCCCCAGCCTCGTAAACCAAGGTGGACAAACCTGCCTCCCGCAGACGATTGAGCATGTACAACCCTGCAAAACCAGCCCCTACAATGACAGCATCATATGTGACCATTTGATTAGTGTCCGTTTTTGGTAAAGATGTCATGTTCCTTCCCCCTTCTTCCCTCCGTGTAGATGCCTGTATTGATCTTTGCTGAAACCGATCTATCTCCATTTTATTATTTTTAGAAAAGTATGAATATTACCCGTTTTCGGGCATGTAGAATCCCCCTAAATCAGGGATAAAAAAAGATAGCCGCACTCGCACGGCTATCTGCATTCTTATTCTTTCCTTATCTGTTTTGGCTATTTCCACAAACCTGCTCGCAAATTGTTGATGCCATTTTCCAAATACCCCTTTAAGCAGGTTAACATATACACCCAGCCTTCTTTGTTGCCAATCAAGTCATGGATGAAATTCTCATCGCCTTCATTAAAGCCGTCTTCGTTTACTTCAACGATTGTATGCGAAGGGTCTAACTCATGCAGCGTTATCGTGACGGTGTGAGGATCCTCAGCTGGTCCCCAGGTAAACTCGATTTTCTTGTCTGCTTCGACAGCCACTACATCGATCGTACCTTCCGCATTGTATTCCTCGTATCGCAACGTAATGATCTTGCCAGGTTCCCATCTCTCTGAGCTCGATGAGAACCAGAAGTTGCCGATTTTTTCAGGGTCTACGAACGCTTCAAATACGTCGTGGGCTGGCTTGGCAATTTTCATTTTGGTCAGGTTATTCATCCCAAAATCGCTCCTTTATCATCTATTTTCCTACTTCATCATCTTCTGTTCGAGCTGTTCCAAGACCATCGGCCACGCCCGCTCGTGCTGGTCCCTGGACTCCGCGTCTGGGAAGCCAGCGTGAGTCAGATGTAGGCGGGTCCCATCACCGCTTGCTTCCAGCTCCACAGTGACAACCGTCTCCGTTCCCTTCGTACCACCTGTCCCCGTGACCCACGTCAATTCGACGAGACGGTCTTGTTCCAGCCTGAGAAACCGTCCGTAGTGCGGATGACGCATGGCCTCACTTTCCGCGTCTGGTTGGTAGACCGTTTCGAAAAAGAATGCGGTGTTCACTTCGCCCTGCATGATTACCGTTCCAGGTGCGGCAAACCAACGATCAAACTGCTTCGTCCACGCATTGAATAAGATAGCGGGTGCCACATTTAAAAATCGATCGACCCTCAAATCATACGGTCTAGAAGAAAGATCGGGTATCGTAATCGGCGTAGTCATCCAGTTCTAACTCCTTTTGAAATATGATTTGCATTATAGAGATACTGGTGCCAAGGTTCTTCCCGTTTCCAGCAGACTTTTTAGGTTGCTCAAAATCGCTGGCCAGCCATTATTGAGTCCCTCGAAGGTATCATCCTTATTTACGATGTCATCTGGCACCAGTTTTTCGTGCTTCAGTGTTAGTTTTACCGTTGAGTCCATTTGCTTTAGCTCAAATGTAACTTGTGACGGTTCCTCGCGAGTCGCTTTATCCGCCACATACGTCCATGTAAAAGAAAGGATACGATACGGTTCACACTTTAGGATTGTCCCGTAATCAGAGACTTGTCCATTTCGCGAGTAGGTGATTCTCGAACCTTCCTGCCAGTCAGATTCGATAGTGCTGCCAAAGAAATATTGTTCGGTGAACTCACTGCTGGTCAAAGCTTCCCAGAGCTTTTCCGGAGTCGTTGCGATATACGTCACATACACAAATGTCGTATCAGCCATTGTTCTCCCCCTCAAGTTTCCTTTTCAAATCACGCAGCGCGTCAATTCGCTGCCGCTCGTACTTTCCAATCCAGCGATCGTAAATCTCCGCGATCGGAGCGACATTCAGGTAATGCAGCTTGTTTCGTCCTTGCCATTCCACAACAATGAGATCGGCCTCCTCTAATATCACGAGATGTTTCGTTACCGATTGTCGAGTCATTTCCAGATGCTCGCACAGCTCGCCTAAGCTCTGACCGTTTCTATGAAAAAGCAAGTCCAGAAGTTGCCTTCGGGTTGAATCTGCAAGAGCTTTAAATACCTTGTCCATGACATTAATTATATGCAACCAAATGACTGCATGTCAAATCACACTGAAACATGAAAAAGAGCCCCTTCCTCTGTGGAGCTCTTCTTCTTTACTACGCTATTCTTTTCTTCTTACTGTACAGAACCTACTTGGTCCACATGCAACACATGACGACAGTTGAGGGTCACAACCATCCTAAGGGTTCTGAATCAATCTGAGGAAAGCTGTCTCATCTTGCTTGTCCGTCTGTATCAGCACGCAATACATCAGGAACGCGTATTTTTTCACCTGTCTCGACACTGATCGCGACAAAGGTCGCTTGCGCTTTTAGTACGTACTGATCGTTCTGATTTTTCATCGTTTGTGCTAGAACAAGGCTCGTATTTCCCACCCGATCAATCGCGGTGTGGATCATCAGGCGATCCCCGAGAAAGGCTTCTTTTTTATACTCCACATTCAGATGGGCCATAAACGACTGAAATCCCAAGCTGAAAAAGTACTGATACCAAGGTCTGCGGGCCAGCTCTAAAAATTCCAAGTACTTCACGTTGTTCACATGGCTTCCTTGAACGGCTTCTGCTGAGACCGCAATCGCAAAATCGGTAACGGGTGGCATGAGACTTCCTCCCTTTCTCTTTCAATCTGGCAGTACGTGGCTACGATCAAAAAATAACAGGGGTGGTAATGCCCAAAATTTTCGCTTCATGATCGAGAGGATTCAGCCAGAAATGAGGCAGATTGGACGGATAATGAATGGATTCGCCTGCTTTCACGATGTATTCCGTTCCGTCTACATTAAAAATGACAACGCCCTCCAGGACGTAAAAGAATTCTTCGCCAGGATGATTGAACACGTTGTCTTGCTTTAACCCAGGCGGCATGACGACCAGAATCGGTTCCAAAGATCGTCCTGAAAATTCACCAGCCAATCTCGTATAGAGCAAGCTCGAGCTTTCGATTTGGAAAGGCTTCTGATCTGATTTTTTCACGTAGTAGTTTAGGTTTTTATAGCTTTCAAAAAAATTCGTAATCGGGATATTGAAAGCGTCTGCAATTTTCTTCAAAGAAGTAATCGCTAAGGAAGAACCTCCTCTTTCCACTTGGGAAAGAAAGCTTACCGACAAACCTGTTTTTTCGCTTAATTCTTTCAAGGTCAGATTTTGCTGCAGCCGTAAGCTGCGAATTTTATTGCTGACTTCATCCATAAATTTCCCCACCATCTCCTGTAACTATCTGTTTCATATTTTATCACCTTTTTCACAAAAACTAATCCCTATCCTGAAGAGATAGGGATGAATGATAGAACTGCTAGTTTTCTTGACCTTTTCGGAAAGCTGCTGTTGCTGCGTTGTCTATTTGATTAGTACCGGGGAGGAAGCGTACCCCATAGTGCTCCTCTGCTGATTTTTTAGAAATATACGCATCCCAAACATCGTCCTGCACACGGAGGGGATCACGGGAGAAAGGATGTCCGTACCCGCCTCCTCCTCCCGTATTTGCGATGACCACATCTCCTCGCTTTAACGGCTTGGCATTGACTTTGAGCAACCACTCTTCCTGATCGCCACTTTTTACTTGTACGATCGGTTGTGCACCGCTTTTGCCTTCGAATATTCCCCAAGCAGTCGTCTTGGAGCGTTCAAACCAAAGAAATACGGACGCCTGATCGGTCAGCACCTGGTAACCACGGGTAACTCCGAGTCCGCCTCGATTTTTTCCTGCGCCGCCAGAGTCTTGTCGCAAAGCATACGTCAGCAATTTCAGCGGATATTTGGATTCGATGACTTCAATAGGGAGATTTTTGAAATCCCCACTGACGTTGTTGATCAGAGCGGATTCCCCGTCGTTGGTCGCAAAGCCTCCCCATCCCCCAGAGGTTGCTTCCACATTTAAAAAGGACGCGTTTGTCTTCGGATCTTTACCAGCAAATGTAACGACCATCGAATCACCGTAATGAGCAGCTGCACTTTCTTCCGGGAGAACAGGAGATAGTGCTTTTATGATCAAGTCGATGAGAATTCCAAGCGCCGAAAAGTACCAACCACACGCTGCAGGCTCTTGAGCGTGAAAGATCGTTTTCTCAGGCGCGATCACGTGCATCGTCCGAAAATTGCCGCCCGTGACTGGAGAATGAGGATTGATCAAATTCTTAAACGCGACACGGCACACAGATATGGTCTGGGCAAAGCCGCAGTTGGTTTGACCTTGACGCTGTTTGCTTGAACCGGTGAGGTCAATCGCGATGGAATCACCCTCGACAGTCACTTTGACTTTGACGAATACCGGCTCATCCGTTACCCCATCGTTATCCAAGTGTCCTTCTGCCTCGTAGACTCCATCAGGAATCTTGGAAATGACTTCTTTGTCCATCCTCTCCGATTGGCGAAAGATATCTACAGAACAACGCTGCACTGTCTCCAGGCCAAATCTCTCAATGATATCCTTAAAGCGTTGCTCACCCGTGCGGCATGCGGCGATCTGGGCGTGCAGATCACCCAAAGCGGCTTCGCGGAATCGACTATTTCCTACGATCAACTCAATGACATCGTGCCTGGCATTTCCTGCGTCGTAAATCTTTGTCGGTGGGATTCTAACGCCTTCTTGATAGATCTCTGTCGCGTCCATGGGATAGCCGGGATCTTTTGCTCCAATATCCAGCCAATGAGCTCGATTAGCGGTAAAGCCCACCAGCTCGCCTTGATAAAAGATCGGAGAAAACACGGTGATGTCATTGGGTGCCGGTCATGTAAGAATCGTTCATGATGTAGATGTCGCCTTCCCGATAATGCTCCAACCCACCGATTCGATCTGTCGTAATCTTTATGCAGGCATCGTGATTCCCCATAAAAATGGGGAGGCCAGCTGATTGACCGAGGAGTTCCGCTTCTTTGTTAAAGAGGCAGACACTGCAATCTTTCATCTCGTAGATAATGGGAGAGTAGGCACTTCTCGCCAACCGGGCATTCATTTCCTCCGCTGCTGAATGCAAGGCATTCCGAATAATTTCGGTCGTAATCGGATTTTCCAAATATTCTTTTACGGCTTCCACGATCTATCCCTCCTTGGCAATCTGGATATTTCCAAAGGCATCCATATCTACGCGATACCCCTCTGGAACAACTGTAGTAGAGCTCGCGTCTTCTACAATCGCAGGACCTAGAAATGCATGGCCATACTCAAGTGACTCCGTCGTATACACAGGGGTTATGATTTTTGTCCCTTTCCAGATCGTTTCCTTCGTAATGCGCGCATGTGGTTCTCCCGTAGATCGGGTGGAAATGCTGCGAAACTCGGCTCTTTCCAATTTCCCGTAGCCAGCTACCCGCAGATTGACGAGTTCCACAGAGCCTATGGGATTATTGTGACCGTACATGCGAAGGTGCATTTGATGAAATAAATCCGTGAGTAGCTCTTTGTTTTCGTGAGGAAGCTTCGTCGGATCGTACGGATATGGCACATTGACTGTGTATTCCTGACCCACATAGCGCATATCGGCTGTTCGATCGCATTCCCTAGCTTGTTCCCCAATGTTTTGCTGCTCCAGTATCGCAAAAGTCTCCTTCTCCATTTCTTCGTAGAACGGCTCAATTTCATCAGTCGAGAGCGTAGCAACGGAACGGACAAAATTACGTACAGCGTCGTAGCGTATATCTGTTTGCAGCATTCCCCACGCGGAAAAGGTTCCGGCTACGGATGGGACAAGAACTTTGGGAATACCGAGCAATTCTGCTATGAAAACTGCGTGCATAGGTCCAGCCCCACCGAAAGCGACCAGAACAAAGTCACGAGGGTCGATTCCCTTTTTTACAGTCAAGGTACGGATGGCGTCGGCCATTTTCGAATTGGCAATATTGCATATGCCTTCCGCTGTCTCCATGACTCCCAGTCCGAGCTGGTCGGCAATTGACTTCACCGCTGTGTAGGCTGCCTCTTTATCCAGCAACATGTCTCCACCCAAGAAACCGTGCTCGTCAATACGACCTAAAACCAGATTCGCATCTGTGACAGTAGGTTGCGTGCCTCCTTTTCCGTAGCAGGCAGGGCCTGGATCTGAACCGGCGCTTTTGGGTCCGACTCGAAGACCTCCCCCTTCCATCCACGCAATCGAGCCACCTCCAGCGCCAATGGTATGGATGTTTACCATAGGAGAGAGGATCGGGAAGCCTTCGAGATTGGTTTCGGAGGTGACATCTGGCTTTCCATAGAGAATGAGGCTCACATAAGCTCGTTCCGCCCATATCCACGCAAATGAGATTGCGATAGTCCGTAAGCAGGCCGAGATTGATCCCGCCAATGGTTCCTCCAACAGGTCCTGACAACAACGTCTGGATCGGCAATTCTTTTGCAATGGTAGAGGTCATGACACCCCCATTGGATTGCATGATATAGATGTCTTTCTCAAAGCTACTCACTTTTGTCTCTTCTTCCAATTTCGTAACGTATTTCTTTACAATCGGAGCTACATATGCGTTGATCACCGTCGTGCTTGTGCGTTCATATTCGCGCCATTCACGGGCGATTTCGTGAGACCGTGAAATCGGGGTGGCCAATCCCTTTTGTTGAAAGGTTTCCTTGATGAGCAACTCGTGCTGAGGATTTTGATAGGCATGAAGAAGGCAAACAGCGAGGGAATCATACCCTTTTTGGCGGATCGTTTCGATGAGTATTTCCAGATCTCGGGGGTCGAGTTCCTTTTCAACGGTACCATCTGCCAGCATTCTTTCCGGCACCTCGAAAATATCCCTCCGTCTTACTAGCGGATTCGGCTTGCGGTAAGCAAGATCGTACATATCCACTCGATTGGCACGTGCAATCTCGTAAACGTCGCGAAATCCTTGCGTCACCAGAAGTGCCACTTTAGCTCCTTTCCTCTCCAGGAAGGCATTCAGTCCAGCCGTAGTACCGTGCACAAAATAATGCACTCATCAGAATATCAAAAAACCTCCCCTCTATTGCTTCTCAATGAGCATAGAGAGGAGGTGAACCGTGCTAGACTTGAGTCACTTGCAAATACTCTTTTTCACTCAAATAAACAGCTTCTGCATACAGACGCAGAGAGCTTTTCCAATGCCTCACGTAATGCTCCCATTCTTGATGGTCAAAGCTGTTCGAGAGCAAAAGTGAAAGCGGGATTTTAGATTTAACAAGCGCCCACTTATTAAAAATCGGGTGACCCCTGCAGGCATGACTTGCCCAGACGATACGATCTTTTCGATTTCTTCGATGGAGTAAGTCGGATAGCGGAGGCAGATCATACCTTCTTCCGGTATAGTCTGCACAGCTTGCGGGATGCGTTTGACCGGATATTTGCTGTTGTACGAGCCGACTATTCGATGCCAAAGGCGTAAAGGAGATGCTGGTTCATCCTGACTCCCTGGCGGATACAGGAATTCTCTTTTTCCATTCGGATAAATGATTTGGGCCACATGCTGGCGATCAAGCTTTTCCCGTTGCCAAAAGAGCGATGAATCATGTAGCAATCCATAGAGCCAGGTGCCCATCGGAACCAAATGATCCCATGCCTCCAAGTGGTAATCACTACCATTCACGACCTGAACAGGTAACCAGCGGCAGCCAATTTCACGCATAGCAGCAGTACGGTGTGCGCCATCTAAAATGAGATACCTCCCGTCCTCCATTCGCTTGGCTAAAGGTGGATGTAGCAGCACTCCCTGGTGGTGGAGGGCTTTGCAGGTGTCGTGCAATCTGGTTGGTTCATGATCCTCATGCAAGCAGACTTGATTGCTTTCGATGACCTGTATGGAAGACAAGACATGGTTCACTATCGGAATTCCTCCTCACAAAGAATGCGTGCTTCCTCCAAATAAATATGCTCCGGATGCGGATGACTGAGAAAATCGTG
>JARDZO010000343.1 GCA_029240815.1 Brevibacillus sp. | reverse complement strand
GGTTCATTAATGTCCCGGCACACCCAGCCTTGGGATCACGTGCCCCGTATACCACTTGCTCGATTCGGCTCTGGACGATCGCCCCAGCACACATCGGGCATGGCTCCAAGGTCACATAAAGTGTGCAGCCAATCAATCTCCATCCACCTAATCGTTCGCTAGCTTCACGGATCGCGATCATTTCCGCGTGCAAAGTCGGATCCTTTTGGGTCTCCCGCAGATTGTAGCCTCGTCCCACAATTTCCCCGTCGCGAACGATCACGGCACCGATGGGAACTTCACCGATCGCAGCAGCTTTTGCGGCTTCTTCCATGGCTGCCTTCATGAACGCTTCATGCTTGTACAAGTCCTGTTCGATCACTTCGCTGTAAACACACCTTCAAATGCCGTTTCAGACAGAGTGCGGCGAGTCGATGGCTTTTCCCGCTCCTGCAAAACTTCATTCAACGCTTCTTTGTCTCCTTGGTATCCGACCGCAATAACCGCATGTGGCTCATATCCCTCAGGAATCCCAAGTACTTCACGCGCTTTTTCCGGGTCAAAGCCGCCCATTGCATGCGTTACGAGACCCTGACGAGTCGCTTCCAGAGCCAGATAACCCCATGCAGTACCTGTATCGAATGCGTGGGCACGGTTATGTGTGTCACGCGAGCTGATTGTTTTCGAAATGACGAGAACCAGTACAGGTGCTTTTTCGCACCATACGCGGTTTGCTTCCGCGATAAACGGATAGAAACGCTCCTTGTCTTCCTCTGTACGGGCAAATACAAAGCGCCATGGCTGCTCATTGCTCGCAGATGGTGCCCAACGAGCTGCCTCGAACAGGCTAAACAATACTTCATCTGCAATAGCGTCAGACTTGAAAGAGCGTGGGGACCAACGATTCAAGAAGACAGGATCGATGTCGTGACCTGCTTCGCGATTTTCTTGTACCTGAGGAAGATATTGATTCATCATGTGTGTAAGCCTCCTGCATCTCGTTAAGGTTTATCAGGGATAGACCTCTTCATTTTTATAATAAAGAACAATGTTCTTATTATCGTTTTCGTCACTCGTACGACTGTTTCAATGAAATCACTTTTGATCCATCACATGATTTATCTCTTTGGACAAACTACTTACATGCCAATGACCCCGTACGATCAGGCCTTGGATATCGACGGACCAGCTCTTTTATCGCGAGCAATTAGAGCACAAGAACTTCGGTATTGCGCTACATGATTGATTAGTTACGTTTTTTGTCCCTACCCGTTCACATACTCTCTGCGAGATTACATACATTAATGATGTACGGGTCATGTATGGAAACTATAGATTGCCTCTATCTGGAGGGATGTGAGTGGGCGTAACCTCTGCAAATACTCTGTTCGATTGCTTTCACAGTCCGACTAAAGGACTGCTTGCCAAGGAGGATGTGTTCTCCCACATCGAGCAAACCATCTCGTCAATGACAGGTCCGTTTGAGATTATCGTAGGAGCCGATTCACAGCTAAAAAGCCGCGGAACGTTTTTTGCCCTGGTTATTACTGTGATTCGCCCTGGTCACGGAGGCACCTTCTTTTATCACAAATTTCAGGAACGGCGTTATTCATCACTGCAGCAGCGTATTTTTCAGGAGGCAATGTACGCAGTCGGTCTCGCTACGGAGGTACGCCAGTATCTTCGCGACCGCCAGCACGATACGCCGATCCGTCTGCATTTTGACATCGGGACGAATGGCCCTACCCGTAAGTTTATCCAGTCCTTGCTGAGCTTAGCAGAGACCAATCATTTCCGGGCTGAAATCAAGCCGAATTCGTTCTGTGCTTCCACGATTGCAGACAAATTCACTAAATGATCGAATAAACTGGCGGATGCGCTTACCGATCCGCCAGTTTGTTGTTATTCGAGAATTATTTGCCAACTCCTGCCTTTTTGTACAGTTCTGATAGCAGCGTACGCATCATATCCAGCTCTTCTCGCCTGTCAATAAAAGCAGAAATTTCCCTTTGTACTGGGTGATTGACAACCGGAAAAGCGTAAGCTAAGATATAAATCAATTGAAGCGTTTTCACACAGGCGTGTTACTGGTTATGCAGGCATGAGCCGAGAAGATCTTTTTATGTGCTAAAAAGGTTTTTTCGGCTCTTTCTTTTGTAAAGTAACCGTGTTTGGTTCTAAAGGTGGTGGAATTGGTTGTCCCGAGAACAGGAAAAAGTATATGCGATCACTCGCGTGTTGAACCACAACGTCGTACTTGTCGAAGAGCCTGACTCCCAGCAGGAGATCGTGCTGTTCGGAAAAGGCATTGGATTTGGCGCAAAGCCCGGGAACACCATCCCTGCCCAGGATCCTCGTGTGGAGAAGCGCTTCCGATTGGAAAGTGAAAGTCATCAAAAGCAATATCAGACCATTCTCAGCCAAGTGGATCCCGCTGTCGTAGGTATTGCGGAAGAAATCATTGCGTTGATCGCCATCGAGATCACTCCGCAATTAAACGAGCATGTACACGTTGCCTTACCGGACCATATCCAGTTTGCTATCTATCGACTGCGTAACGGCATGGAGATCGTCAATCCGTTTCTGTTTGAAGTGCAGTCGCTGTATGCAAAAGAGTACGCGCTAGCGAAACGGGCTGCTGACATGATCAAAAAGGCGTTTTCGTTGGATATCCCTGAAAGCGAGATAGGCTTTCTGGCCTTGCATATACATTCTGCGATTAGCTATTTGCCGGTCAACAAGGCTGTCCAATTCGCCAACATCATCAGTGAATTGGTGACGATCATTGAGCAACGGACTGGCAAAACAATCGAGCGAAGCACCGTCGATTACGTACGCCTGATCACACATTTGCGATTTGCAGTAGATCGTATCCGTCAGCAAAAATCCATTCAAAATCCACTACTGGATCGGGTAAAAACGACGATCCCGGAAGCTTACGAGCTGGCCTCTGAGCTCGCCGACTACATTTCGTCCCGTCTGGAAGTGACGGTACCTGAGGATGAAATCGGTTATATGGCCATGCATGTCTTTCGCTTGTTACAACAATAAATCGATGATAATCCTGCGTGTTACTAGTTCGACTAGGCATGAGCGGTGAGAACATACGGACATAGTAAGTATGTCGTGTGTCTTTACTTGCTCATGCCTATTTTCGTTCAACGCAAAAGGAGGAACTTATGCTACGCAGTTTGTTTTCCCGCAAAAAACAACAAGAAGTCACTTTCCTTGCCCCTCTGACTGGTGCGGTCGTACCGCTGTCCGAGGTGCCTGATCCCGTATTTGCTCAAAAAGTCGTGGGCGATGGTGTAGCGATTCAGCCAACGGAGGGACTCTTGCTCTCCCCGATCGATGCCAAAGTGACGCACCTGTTTCCCACTCATCACGCCATTGGATTGACTAGCGAGACCGGGCTGGAGATTCTCATGCATATCGGTATCGATACGGTCAAATTGAAAGGGCAGGGCTTCACCCCTTTTGTAGCCGTTGGTGATCAAGTCAAAGCTGGTGACAAGCTCATCCAGTTTGATCCCGCCACGTTGCAAGAAGCCGGTTGCCCGATCGTTACCCCCATTGTGATTACCAACGGCGATGTCGTAGCGGAGAAGAACGTGGTGGCCAAAGCCAATGTGCAAGCAGGCCAAGAGCCACTGATGATCGTCGTTTTAAAATAGTCGGCCACAAGGCACTCGTATCAGGAGGTACCCAATGATTCAATTCCAGGTAACGGTCACAGTCGAAGGCGGGCTGCACGCTCGTCCCGCAGCTCTCTTAGTCAGTCGCGCGTCCCAGTCCCAATCCAAGATCACCCTGAACATGGGAGAAAAAAAGGCTGATGGTCGAAGCATTCTCGGCATCATGACACTGGGTGTCACCCAAGGCGATCATTTGACCATTCAGGTCGATGGATCGGATGAGGAACATGTCGCTGCTGAGATTCAGGACCTTTTCACTCAAGAATTCGCGAGTTAATGTTCATGCAAAGGATAGGACGGTGAGTGTTTTATGTTAAAAGGTATTCCTGTGTCTGCTGGCATCGCGATCGCGCCCATCGTCCGTCTGTCCCAGGATCAGCCCATCATTTACGAGGCCGTGATCCCTTCCTCCGACATCAGCCAGGAGCAATCTCGGCTCGCTCATAGCATCGAGCTTGCCCGTGGCCAACTAGAGCAATTGAGACAGCAGACGGAAGAGCAACTTGGCTCGGAAAAAGCCGCTATCCTTTCTGCCCATCTTGCCTTTTTGGACGATCCGGGATTCGCGGGAGAAATGAACAGCGTAATTGAAAGCCAGCTTCTCAGTGCCTCCGCGGCAGTACAGCAGGTCGCTGATCAATTCATCTCCCTGTTTGAAAGCATGGATGATCCGTACATGCGAGAGCGTGCCGACGACATCCGCGATGTGAGCAGACGTATCATTCGCAATCTGTCTGGGAGCGAGCAGTCCGTGTCCTTCCCGGAAGAACCTTTCATCCTCGTCGCAGTTGATGTTACACCGTCTGAAACGTTGCAGTTACCGCTTCAGCACGTCCGCGGGATCGCTTCGGTAAAAGGCGGAGCTACCTCTCATGCAGCGATTTTGGCTCGATCACTGGGCATTCCTGCTGTGATGGGCGTTGGAGAACAGCTGCTTTTGCAAATGGAAACTGGTACCCAGCTGATCCTCGACGGTACGAGCGGAGAGCTTTTTCCCAATCCTGATAGAGAAGCGCTGACCCGCTTTCAGGAAAAAGCCGTTCAGGAGCAAATCCAGCGACAAGCCTACGAAGCCATGAAAGACTTGCCTGCACAGACCCTCGATGGTCATCGCGTTCATCTGATGGCCAATATGGCAGTACCGGAAGAAGCGGATGCACTCCTTTCATCTGGGGTTGAAGGAATTGGATTGTTCCGCTCCGAGTTTTTGTTTATGGACCGGAGCACACTGCCCGATGAGGAAGAGCAGTTCCAAGCCTACAAATGTGTGGCCATCGCTTTTGACGAAAAGCCCGTCATCATCCGCACCCTGGATGTGGGAGGCGACAAGCACTTGCCTGCTCTCGCTCTCGATCAGGAGGAAAATCCTTTTCTTGGTTTCCGAGCCATCCGCATTTCGCTCGCACG
>JARDZO010000090.1 GCA_029240815.1 Brevibacillus sp. | reverse complement strand
GCGCAGCCGATTCAGATCGTCTGGAGTCACAATGATTTCTTTTGGCAACGGCTCGATATGCTCGATGGAAAGGGTCCGCCCCAGCCTACATGCTTCATGTGCCAGTTCATTGAGGCTCTCGATCAGGATAGGCTCATGCCAGGCGCGACTGTTGGCGGATAACGTGACTCGGCCCGGATGGATGGTGACGCTCTTCGCACCGATCTCGCGCGCCAGCACCATCGAGCGTTTAATCTCCTGAATAGATTGCCTGCGGATCCCCTGGTTCAGTGAGCACAGATTTAAATCCCAACTCGCTGCGTGCAAGGTAAGCTTGAGTCCCGAACGCTTTGCCGCATCCTGAATCTCCTGTGGACTGCTCTCATGGAACCAGACATGCTCCGCCCAGACCTCCATTCCCGAAAAACCGTATTTCCGGGCTATTAGTATCGCTGCTTCCACCGGGTACTTCCACATCAACGTCGAGGAAACATACAACATGTCCACCACTCCTTTACGTCCAAAGGAATCGGCACGCTTCCCACCAGATAGGGATTTCGAGAGTTAGACCCATGAAAATCGCTGCCCCCCGAGCGAATCAAATGATGCTTTTTCGCTTGATTGCAACGCTCCACAATCTCGCTGATCCACTCGCCATAGCTCAGGATGTGCAGCACATCCTCTGGCCCTTCGGTATTCCACTCAACTCCGGGGATGATCTGGATGTCAAAGCTGCGCGCTTCTTCCCGTGCCATCAAATAGCCATCTATGGTATCGTGATCAGTTATCTCCAAACGGCTTACACTGCGGACCTTTGCCTCAGCCAGCAGTTCACTTGGTGACAGCCTGCCATCAGAAGCAGTGGTGTGCATGTGCAAATCCATCATGTTTCTGCCCTCCTTTACCTTCCGGCTTTTTCGTTTTGTTTGATTTCATTGTAAATTCGCTTTTTTAACGATATATAAAGGCAGGAAAAAGCTTTGATAAAAGAAAAAGCTGGCCTGACGCCTGTTTCCCGTTCAAAGCCCCCCCTTTATGAAGGTGGGGTTAACGATTTACAAGTTCTTTACAAACTCGTAACTCGTCACACGAAAAAAAGCACCAGCCCCAACGATGACCCGTTAGGACTGATGCTTCCCTGTGCGCCCTTTTGCGTTACGCAATCGTGAGGGCGTTATAGCGATGTTGACTATTAGACTACGTCGTATCCCTGTTCTTCAATCGCTTCCTTGATGGTTGTCACCGACAGGCCGCTCTCGTCATAGGAAACTTCGACTGTTTTTGCTGCGAGGTTTACTTTACCTGTTGCACCCATTTCTTTGAGTGTTTTTTCAATGGTATTGACGCAGTGATTGCAAGACATTCCTTCTACATTCAGGGTGATGGTTTGCATAATGATCTCTCCTTTGGTTTATCCATATGGTTATGCGGACCAAGCCGCTTCTTGCCTGTTTTTCGTTCGATGACAGCCGCTACAGCTTCATCGGATACCCTTTGGGGGTATATTTCAGAGTATTGTTCCCCCTATGCTTTCTTGTTATTTACACCTTTACTATACAGTACCCCCTGAGGGTATATCAAGAGGTTTTTAAAAAAAGAAAAGCCCCTGATTTCTCAGGAGCCTCTCTTGCATTTCTCGATTTACTTGCCCTGGTTGACAGCTGCCTGATAGGCAACCGCGATTTTCGCTGCTACTTCTGCATTGTGTCTCACCAGCGCGATATTCGTTTGCAAGCTCTTGCCCTCTGTCAGTTGTTTTACTTTATCGAGCAAGAATGGCGTTACTTTTTTGCCGGCGATGTTGTTGTCTTTCGCTTCTTTCAATGCTTGCTGGATGACTGCCTCGATCTTCTGATGATCCAGAGCATCTGCTTCCGGTACCGGGTTCGCGATAATCATACCGCCATTCATGCCCAGCTTCCATTTGGTATCCATCAAGGTTCCCACTTCTTCTGGAGTATCCAGTCGGAAGTCTACACCAAAGCCGCTCTCACGGGCAAAGAAGGATGGGAACTCGGAAGTACGGTAACCAACGACTGGCACACCTTGAGTCTCCAGGTACTCCAGCGTGCGGCCGATATCCAGGATGGACTTGGCACCCGCGCAAACAACCGCAACGTTCGTTTGAGCGAGCTCCGTCAGGTCAGCGGAAACGTCCCACGTAATTTCTCCATCGCGATGCACGCCGCCAATACCGCCTGTAGCAAACATGTGAATGCCCGCCAATTGAGCAGCAATCATCGTAGCTGCTACGGTAGTCGCACCAATTTTTCCGCTCGCGAGAATATACGGGAAGTCGCGGCGGCTTACTTTTTCTACAGACTTGTTGGTCGCGAACTCTTCCAGCTCGCTCTCAGTCAGGCCGATCTTGATTTTTCCGTTCATGATCCCGATCGTCGCTGGTACGGCACCGTTGTCGCGGATAATCTGTTCGACTTCTTTTGCCATCTCGATGTTTTGCGGATACGGCATACCGTGCGAAATAATGGTTGTTTCCAGAGCCACTACCGGCAAATTGTTGTCCAGGGCGTGGCGTACTTCCTCTGTAAAGGTCAGGTATTGTTTCATGATTTATCGCTCCTCTTCGTATTGGTCTACAGTCTGTTCGAGTTGTTCCGGTTTTAACAATGGGGATACGGACTGCTCTGTTTTTAAGGTCAGTGCTGACGCAGCCAATCCCAATTGGCATGCTCGTTCGAATGATTCGCCATTGACGAACCCGTACAGTAATCCCGAAGCAAAGGCATCTCCAGCACCTGTCACATCAACGACCTCGGTAGGATACGGAGTGAAATGCTTGGACACATCCTCTGACTGATAATAAACGCCTTGCTCACCCATGGTAACGATGACGTGCTTGACGCCACGCTCCCTGATTTTGCGGCAAGCCTCGGCGCATTCCTCGAGCGAACCGATGCTCATTTCCGCCAATAACTCAGCCTCTTCCCGATTAGGCAAAATGGCTTCTACTCCGTCCAATCGCTGTGGCAGCTTTTTAGCCTTGGCAGAAGAGACCGGGTCCACGAAGAGTGGGATGTTATCTTCCCGGCAGCGCTCGATGATGTACGCCAAGCAATCAGCCGGAACGTTTGTATCGAGGAAAATCGCTTGGGCAGCTGCAATGTGCGACCACTTGTCCGCATACATTTCCGGTGTCAGCGCATCGTATATATCCATATTTGCCAGTGAGACAACCATTTCTCCATCAATGTCCAGAAGAGCCGTATACGTGCCTGTCCGCTGGGTAGGCAACCGCCATACCTGGCTGATATCGACCCCGTGTTTGCGGGTCTCTTGCAGGATCCATTCCCCTTCCTTATCTTCACCGATACTGGTGAACAGGGAGGTTTTGGAGCCCAGTCTGCCCAAATTCTCGGCAATATTGCGCGCTACCCCTCCACATGATTCCATAATCGTGACGGGATTGGAGGAATGCAGCCGTACTTGCTGTTTCCCCCGCGCTTTGCGGTCCAAATTGGCTCCGCCAATGCAGGCAATCGAACCCTCGTCGCGCAAGACATACGCACGTCCTTTGATCTCTCCACGCTTGGTCAACTGGGCGATGTAGCCTGCAACGGCGGAACGGGAGATTCCCATCAAGTCTGCCAGTTCTTGTTGACTGATAAAAGGATTGTGGCGGATATGCTGCAAAATCTGCATTTCTTTGTCCACGGTCATCCTCCTTTCTTCCTAAATAGCATTCACAGCTTCATCTACAAACAAAAGTCTATCACACAGACAAAAGTTTTGCAAACCGATTCCTGCAAAAAAGCTGCCGATTTTCTCGACAGCCTCACGCCCATATAGAAAACGAGTTCAACCTTCTACACAGTCAAACTGCCGTCCACGGCAACTACAGAACCCGTCATGAAGCTAGCTTTGTCAGAAGCCAGGAACAAAACAACCTCTGCGATCTCATTCGGTTGACCATGACGCCCCATTCGCATCGGCGAGAGTTCTTCTGGTACATATCCGCCATTTGCAAACGTATCCGCTACGCTCTTGAAAATCGCTGTTTCAATTCCGCCTGGGCAAACAGCATTGATCCGAATTCCCTTTTTCGCGTATTCAATCGATGCTCCTTTCGTCAGACCAATGACTGCATGCTTGCTGGCAGAGTAAACAGCGATGCTATGCTCAGGGCGCATCCCTGCAGAAGACGCTGTATTGATAATAGCGCCCTTTCCTTGCTGTTCCATGATGGGAAGGACATTTTTCATACCCAGGAATATGCTCTTCACATTAATGGACATGATGCGTTCGTACTCCTCGATTTCCACTTCCGTAAACGGAGCGAACTTTTGAATGATCCCTGCGTTGTTGAACAAAACGTCAATTCGACCGTACGTTTCCACTGTCTGTTTCACATAATTCTCTACATCCTCTGGCTTGGAGACATCTGCTTTTACGAAAATGCCTTCTCCGCCATTGCTTTGAATCAGCTTTAGCGTTTCTTTGCCTAATTCCTCATTGAAATCTACGAGAACAACTCTGTATCCATTTTCTGCGAACTTGATGCTGGTTGCTCTGCCAATTCCGCTTGCTGCTCCTGTTACTACCGCTACCTGTGTTTCATGAGACATGTCGTTTTCTCTCCCTTTTCGATACCTGTTTTTGTTTTGATAATGAACTTGAAAACACCTTCGTTTTGTACGATCCTTCGACGAGCCAGTTGTCCGTATCTGCTGTTGTCACCTCCTTTCGAGAACGCAAAAAAGACGCCGAAAGAATACCGGCGTCTTCTTATAGGTTGTAGATATCACAAATCGCAAACGACAAGGAGTCAGCTTGCAAGATTAGCTACATAAAGGCAAAAGCATCCGGTACCTGTTCCCGATATGAAATTTGCATGCTGAAAAAGGGCAGACTGATCCCGTTGCACGCAAATCCCCAAGCAGTCTGGGTGATTTTACCAATGTCTCTGCCGTAGCGAAAACAGTGCACATCATGACTTTTACCTCCTTTCTTTCTTAGAAGAAAAATACTTAATACTCTTAACAATAATTCATTACCACTAAAAGATCAAGCTATTCTATCACGACGATACCCCAACGCAAAAAAGACCATCCAGGCTACCCCTAGAACCAATGAGAACTTACGCTGGACGAGCCAAAGATTCGAAAATCATCGCAGCGGATGAATCGACCTGATTTGAGAACAATAAAAAAAAACCAAGGAGGAATATCATGGCAGACAAACGTCCGCAGCAAAAGCAGAAGGCCCCCCCTGAATACTTCTATTTTGACCTCTCTAATAAGGGGCACGAGAAATTGTTGCAGCATGAGCTCCAAGAGGCAAAGGAAGATCCCCTCTCTCCGCTGGAAGAAGTCACAAAGGTCGAATACTAATCTGATTTCCCCTCCAACCACCCTGACGCTATTTCCTAGGTCAGGGTTTTGTTTGACAAGCTAACCATTTACCATGTATCATTATCTCAAATTAAAGATATCGCAAATTCATGATAAATATATTTAGAAAGGAGGGGTCTTGATGTCGGGCAAACTGATTCGAGATGATTCCCTCGATCTGATGGTCGTACTATCAAGATCGTACAACTGGGTCATGGCCCATACGAATCGTGATATTCGCCAACATGGCCTCAATCCTACCGAGTTTGGTGTACTGGAGGTTCTTTATCATAAAGGCCCTCAGCCTTTGCAGCAGATTGGTGAAAAGATCCTGATCTCAAGCGGAAACATCACCTATGTGGTGGACAAACTAGAGAAGAAGCAACTTCTGATTCGCAAGCCTTGTTTAGAAGATCGCCGGGTGATTTATGCGGAGCTTACGGATAAAGGCCATCAATTTTTGGCTGACATCTTTCCTTCGCACAAGGAAGCAATTGAAAAAGCAGTCAGTGGCCTCACCCCAGAAGAACAACGGCAAGCTATTCAGTTGCTTAAAAAACTGGGTCGTGCTGCTCAAGAAAGCTTCTAGCTTGAGCGGTGCGACTGGCTTCAAAAAAAGCCCTTGACAAAATCTTTGATGCATAATAATCTTAAAATCAAGATTTACAAATAAAAGTAAGCGACTTACAAATCGAAAGGGGAATGTTCATCCTATGAGTAAAGTACTCCTCATTAAAGCCAACGATCGACCAGTAGATCAAGCAGTAAGCGTAAAGCTTTACGAAGCTTTCGCTCAATCTTATAAAGAAACTCATCAAAACGATGAAGTAGTAGAGCTGGATCTGTTCGCAGAAAACCTTCCTTACTACGGAAACGATCTGTTGACTGCTATGTTCAAAGCAGGCCGCGGAATGGAACTGAGCGCAGAAGAACAAAAAGGCGCTGACCTGGTAAAAAAATACCTGAACCAATTTGCGGAAGCAGATAAAGTGGTAATCGCGTTCCCAATGTGGAACTTCACCGTGCCAGCTGTTCTGCACACTTACATGGACTACCTGTCCCAAGCAGGCACAACGTTCAAATACACTGCTGAAGGCCCTGTAGGTCTGATGGGTGACAAAAAAGTGGCTTTGCTGAGCGCTCGCGGTGGCGTTTACTCCGAAGGTCCAATGGCAGCTGTAGAAATGGCTAACAAATATGTTCGCACACTGCTCGGCTTCTGGGGCATCTCCAACATCACTGAAGTGATCGTGGAAGGCCACAACCAATTCCCTGACAAAGCAGAAGCAATCGTTCAAGAAGGCGTTACTAAAGCAGCGAAACTGGCAGAAACATTCTAAGAATGTTCCGCTTGAAAAGAAAGCCTCCTATCGAGGCTTTCTCCAGTCACAATATCTCAAATTTAAAATACTATAATTCAAACTAATTTAGGAGTGATGAAAAATGTTGGATCTTGGTTTGCTTATTATTCGTTTGGTCATCGGTTTGTCGTTCGCTGCACACGGTACTCAAAAGCTGTTTGGTTGGTTTGGTGGCTATGGCTTGAAAGGAACGGGCGGTTGGCTGGATTCGATCGGAGTCAAACCGGGTGTCTTGATGGCCCTTCTCGCTGGTTTGGGTGAGCTGGTAGGCGGTCTGTTGTTTGCCGCCGGTGTCGGTACGTGGGTTGGTGCTCTTTTGATTGCTTTTACCATGCTGATTGCGATTGTAAAAGTTCACGGTCAAAATGGATATTGGGCTACACAGAACGGCTATGAATACAATCTGACTTTGATCGCAGTAGCTATTGGGGTTGCCTTGATCGGACCAGGCGCATACGTTTTGTTTTAATAAAAGGCCGACTCTTACTTGGGCGCCAATTACTTTACTAAAGGAGGCAACAATCATGGATATCCGCGTTTATACACGAGACGAACAAGCAAAAGGTCATTTTGGCGACGGTGAAATCGTGGAAAACAAACCAATTGGCTTTCCTCGTGAAGGATCGGTCGTTACCCGAGTGGGTCCCCTCTTTTACTGGGCCTGGGCCAAATCATTGAAAACATTCGAGATTCCACTGCATCCACATTCGGGCTTTGAAATCTTGACCTACGTTCTAAACGGCACAGTCGGTCACCGCGACACTTTGGGCAATGTTCAGAGAGTGACGACCGGCGGTGTCCAAATCATGCAGACAGGATCGGGTGCGCACCACGCAGAAGAATTGAGCCTGGATTCGGAACTGTTCCAAATCTGGTTTGAGCCTCATCTAGCTACTGCGGTCAAACGTCCTCCGACCTACAATCAGTACGATCATGAGGAATTTCCTTCTGAAGTCTTAGACGGTGTGCAAGTCAAACGCATTATCGGACCAAAAACGCCGATCCAGCTCGTCACAGACTCACTCATGAACGACATCACGATCCCAGCAGGACATTCCTACTCGGTGAGCCTTCCAGCCGGATACGCTCATGCTGTAGTTGTCGTCGAAGGAAATGGGCGTGTCGGGAGTGTTCCAGAGCATGTGACAGAAGCGCAATCCATCGAAACTGGTGATTTTGTTGTCGCTTCCGCTGAAGTCGCCGGGAATACCGTCTATCAAGCGTTTGAGGCTGCACCACTCCGCATCGTGCTCATTCAGGTGCCAACAAACGTAGATTATCAGCTGTACCGTAAGTAATTATCTTTCTTTATGGATAACGTATAGAGGCATGGAAGGGATACCCAGAGTAGTCATTCTACTCACGGGGTATCCTTTTTTTATATTTGCTACTCTCAGTGGGACTTCCTCTGATGATCCTGCTCGGAGTCGCCATTCCCTCGGGTACCATCGCCGACCGCGTGAAACAACCAAACCCGCCAGAGCACGACGCCAGGCGGGTTTGTTTTCTATCTATCTCTTGTTTTAGCGAGCCATAGCCGGTACTTTTTCCAGCATCGTTCCTTCTTGCGCAAAGCGAACATGCCAGGAGAATGCTTTTTCCAGTACATGTGGCGTATGGCCACCGCGTGTGAGTGCTTCCTCGTAGTAGGCACGCAGCTGATCACGGTACATTGGATGCGCACAATTATCGATGATTTTCAGCGCGCGTTCACGAGGGGCCAAGCCACGCAGGTCAGCCAAGCCTTGCTCCGTGACGATGATGTCCACATCGTGCTCCGTATGATCCACATGGGATGCAAACGGAACGATGCTGGAGACGTTGCCACCCTTGGCAATCGATTTGGTAACGAAAATACCCAGACGTGCGTTGCGGGCAAAATCTCCCGAACCCCCGATTCCGTTCATCATTTTCGTACCGGATACGTTAGTGGAGTTTACATTTCCGTAGATGTCCGCTTCAATCGCGGTATTAATGGAGATCAGCCCCAGGCGACGGATAATTTCCGGATGGTTGGTGATCTCCTGTGGACGAAGCAGCAGCTTGTCACGGTATTTTGCAAAGTTGTCTGCTACTTGCTTCATTTTCTCATCGGTCAGCGTGATGGAACAGCCAGAGGCAAATGCAATTTTCCCTGCATCGAGCAGATCAAACACTGCATCTTGAAGCACTTCCGAGTACACGGTCAGATCCGTAAACTCCGAGTCCAAAAACCCGTTGAATACCGCATTCGCTACCGAACCAATACCTGACTGCAGCGGAGCGAGGTTTTGTGGCAAACGGCCTTCCTTGACTTCCAGACGCAAAAATTCAAGTAAGTGCGCCGCAATTTGTGCAGTTTCAACATCAGGTTGGACAATGGACGAAGGGGAGTCAGAAATGTTGGTTACAACGATTCCCTTTACTTTTTCAGGATCGACCGGAATTCCCAGTGTTCCGATTCTTTGATCAACCGAGACGAGCGGGATGGGTTCTCGGTCCCCTTGTTTGCCTGGTGTGTAAATATCATGAATCCCTTCGAGCTCATCTGTTTGTGCCAGATTCAGCTCAATGATCACGTGCTTTGCTTGTTCTACGAAAATATTGGAGTTACCCACCGACGTGGATGGGATAATCATTCCATCTTCCGTGATTGCAACCGCTTCCACAATCGCATAATCAATCTGGTTCATGACACCGTTGCGAATGAGCTCAGCTGTATGAGATAAATGTTGGTCGACAAACATGATGCTGCCGTCATTAATCTTTTTGCGCATGGTCGGATCTGCTTGGAACGGTAGACGCTTAAGAACAATCCCTGCTTCTGCCATTACCGAATCTACATCTGCTCCCATAGAAGCACCCGTATATACATTTACCCCGAAAGGTTGCTTTTCATTTTTCGCCCGTTCTGCCAAGGTTACTGGCACGACTTTGGAATCTCCCGCTCGCGTAAAGCCACTTAGCCCGATCGTCATGCCATTCTCGATCCAGCTGGCAGCTTCCTCAGCTGTCACGACTTTATCAGCCATTCGTTTATCGCGTAAGCGCTCCCACATGATAGTGACCCCCCGAAATGTTGTTGTTCCTTTAGTTGTATCTACACTAGCATAGGACATCTGAGCGGGCACTCGATTTCACGCAAAGCAGAATAATCGGAGGGAAAGCCAGAAAATCAAGCCGCGAACCATTCTCAAATATACAGCGTTAAAAACCAAGCAATTGCCGAAACGAACTGGAGTAAGTCTGACTTACCGGTACCCGTGTTTTTTGCTTGTCCTTCATTTCCAGTAAAAAGGTCGAGTGAAAGTGCGGATGAATGAATCCAATCGATTCCACGTTCACAAAGTAAGAACGATGACAGCGGACAAATTGTCTTTGTGGCAGCATCCCTTCCAGCTCAGACATGGAAAACTTATTGGCATAAGAGGCACTAGCTGTATGCAAAAAGGTCTTTCCTTCATTCGAGCTGATGTACACAATATCATTCAGAGATAACGGCAACCAGCCATCGTCATCTTTGCCGATCAAAAAGGATATGCGAGGCTCCGGAGCAGTCATTGGCAAAGCTTGCGGAGCATAAATAGCCGTTATACACCCCATGACTTGTCCATGACTAACCAACGGAAGTGACAGGCCGTAGTAAGGCACGCCAAATACGCGACTTTCCACATAGTGGCCCACTTTCCCCATTTCTTGCAACGCTTGATAGGTAGCAGATCCAATCGGTACCGCATCGCCTGGCGTGATTTTCAGATCAATGATGGCGCTAGGCTGATAGTACAGATACTGCGAACCGTCGGATATCGCGATGGATACACCATCTGGCACGACTTCTCCGATCATTTGCAATACTTCCGGCACCAACGTGCTATCCATTATGATTCCCCCTGCCCGTCCTGACTTAGTCTTTCCTTCTATTAAACCACATTTTTCGTGCCTTCGAGCGAGCCTTGTCTTTCCATCTGGAATGACCCATTATGCTATCATGGAAGCAATTGTTTTAGAAAAAGGTGGTGCAGCATGGATCACACCATTGTCTTGATTGCCAAAGGCACGGATACCCTTGATTTTTTACTAAAAGAATTAAAAGCGTACTTTGAACCGTACTGTCGCGTAGTCGGCTATGCCAGTCATCAGTACATCCCGGATCTGCGACAGGCTGCCCATGTTTTTCTCACTACCAAATCACCTGAGCTGTACACGATCGCTCGGCAGGCGGTGGCGGATGAAGTTCCCATTACTGTTCTGAACCGTTTTTTTGAGCTGCGAAAGCTCAAGGCACTGATGCAAATTCCACCAGGCACGACGGTTCCCGTCATGAACAACTCACCCGTCACGGCTCAGGAGGTCATTCAAAACCTGATGGAAGCAAACGTCGATCATCTCAACTACATTCCTTTTCATCCCGGTTGTACGTTTGACGACCCGACCATTCAATACGCCGTCATCATGAGCATCCCGGATGTCCCTCCTCCTCCCCATCTGGAGCTGATTGATCTGGGATTTCGCAAGATCCACATTCATGATCTGATCGATATTGGGCGCAAGGTAGGGGTCCCGGTCGAATGGGAGCGTGAGTATCTTTCCGCTTTTATTGCCGAAATGTCTGAGCTATCCAAGCTGTTAGGTACCTCGTACGCGGAGGTGCAAAAGCTGAACAGCCAGCTTCAGTCCACCTTTCAGGCCGTCCGCGATCCCGTTATCGCCTGCAATCAACAAGGTCAGATCACCTTTATCAACGATGTTGCCGTGGAAATGCTTTGCCCTCATGAACCTGATGCCGTCGGACAGCCTTATACCGTGCTTGCGGAGCATAGCTTCCTCGAGCCGTTTTTTGAGCAGGATGGCCAGGAGGATACGTTGGTCACTTTCGCACATAAGCAGTTTATCGTCAGTAGTCAAAGCATCCGTCGTCGCCATGAGCGTCTGGGTTTTGTCTGCACATTGAAAGATGTGACCGAGATCCAACGTCTGCGGACACAGCTCGTACAACGTGGCCATACCGCCACCTACACCTTCGCGGATATCAAAGGAAAGAGCGAGCCCATCCAAAAGGCGATGGAAGTCAGTAAAAAGATGGCGAAAAACAATCAGACCATCCTTTTGCTGGGGGAAAACGGGACCGGAAAAGAGCTGTTCGCTCATGCCATTCACCAGCATTCCTTGCGTAAGAACGGTCCGTTTGTCGCCATCAACTGTGCGTCCTTGCCAGAAAACCTGCTCGAAAGCGAGCTCTTTGGCTACGAAGACGGAGCTTTTACAGGTGCGCGCAAAGGGGGCAAGCCCGGTCTGTTTGAGCAAGCGGACGGAGGAACGATCTTTCTCGACGAGATCGGAGACATTTCTTCAGCCATTCAAGTAAAGCTGCTGCGCGTCCTGCAGGAAAAACAAGTGATTCGCGTCGGCGGTACAGGGATTCTGTCCGTAGATAGTCGTGTGATTGCCGCAACCAACCGCGATCTGGAGACAGCCGTAGAGCAAGGACAATTTCGGGAAGACCTGTTTTACCGCTTAGCTGTTCTGCCTATCGAGGTTCCTTCGTTGCGTAAGAGGATCAGTGACATTCCCCTGCTGATCGAGGACCATCTGAGCAGCCAGGGTATTCGTAAAACGTGGGCTCCTGACGTCATGGAGCTGTTACTCAGCCACGACTGGCGCGGAAATATCCGCGAACTGAAAAATGTCGTGGATTATGCGACTGCGGTTTGTGAAAAATCGGAGATTACCATCGACGATTTACCCAAGCGTTTAACAGATCGCCTCGCGGAAAAATCAATCGCAGCGTCTTCTGCCTTCCGGGCAACCGACGAGAGAGACGTGGATTTGTTATTGTGCTTGTACCAATACTATGTCACCAACAAGCCGGTTGGGCGGTATCAGCTCGCTCACTCTCCCGCCCTTCGTTCCAATGGATGGACAGAGAGCGCTTTGCGCAACAAGCTCAAGCAGCTGGAAGAGAGAGGTCTGGTGCGATCGGGAACGACCCGGCAAGGCACTGCCATTACCCCAGATGGCATCGACATGCTGCGCAGCCTCGCACGAATTTAAGTCTTTCACCGATCCTATTAGGAGTTATTAGGCGAACTCATTCCTAATAAACATTCCTAAAGAGCTCTAGGGATCTTTTTCGATCACGGCGCAAGACCGGAGAAATCGCCTTTTTCAAACTTTGTCGAATCTTGGCACGCCCCTTGCTTATTCACTGAGTTGTAACAATTAAAAGCGAGGTGACCTCATGGCTACACAACATCCTTCTCCGGCTTCCGCGTCTGACAAAGCGCCAGCCAAAAAACGTTTTTCCGTGCCTCATACCTATGCCATTCTTTTTATCATGATCGTATTGGCAGCCTTGGCATCTTATGTGCTTCCTACAGGGGAATTTGAGCGCATCAAGGACGCTACCTCCGGCAAAACCATTGTCGTGAATGACAGCTACCATGCAGTCGAAAGCAGCCCTGTCGGATTCTTTGACATGTTCAAAGCGATTCCTGACGGGATGCAAAAAGGCGCCCAAATCATTTTCTACATTTTTATCGTCAGCGGGGTCTTTGGCATCATTCGTTCTACAGGTGCCATCGAATCGGGGATACACAAAGGAGTACGCCACTTAGAGGGACGAGAAAAACTGCTAATCCCTGCCTCCATGTTCCTCTTTTCCATCGGTGGATTCACCATGGGGATGGCAGAAGAAAGCATTATTTTCGTTCCAATCGGTATCGCGCTAGCTCGGGCAATGGGCTTTGACGCTGTCACAGGTACCGCGATGATTACCATGGGTGCTGCCAGCGGCTTCATGGGCGGCATGCTCAATCCATTTACAGTAGGGGTCGCGCAATCACTCGCCCAGCTCCCGCTCTTTTCCGGACTGGCGTTCCGCGCCGTTATCTACGTCATCGTTCTCGGCTTTGCCATCTGGTACGTCATGCGCTATGCCTACAAGGTAAAGGCTGACCCGACCAAGAGCGTCATCTATGATCTAGAAAAGCAAGCGGTTTCAGAAAAGGTAGAAATGGACATCCCAGAGTTGAATACCCGCCACAAGCTGGTGTTTCTGGTCATGGTCATCGGTCTTGCCTGCAACGTATACGGTGTCTTTAAATATGAATGGTTCCTGACTGAGCTCACTGCTTCTTTCCTGATCATGGGTCTGGTCGCGGGTCTCGTCGGGGGGCTTTCCGTCAACCATTTGTTTGACTCGTTTGTGGCTGGTGCCAAGGCGGTTACCTTTGGTGCTTTGATCGTCGGCTTCGCCCGTGCCATTACAGTCGTGCTCGAAGACGGTAAAACCATTGACACGATGATTTACGGTTTGACCTCTGCCATCGGTCATTTGCCTGACGCGATCAACGTAGTCGCCATGTTCCTGATCCAGGCAGTCCTCAATCTGTTTATTTCCTCTGGAAGTGGACAAGCTGCGACCACGATGCCGATCATGGTTCCGATTGCCGACCTGTTGGGCATCCAGCGTCAAGTAGCCGTTCTCGCTTTTCAATACGGCGATTCGGTCACCAACTCGATCATCCCGACTTCTTCTGCTTTGATGGGTTATTTGGCTGTAGCCGGTATCCCTTATGAAAAATGGGTCAAATTCATTTGGAAATTGCTGTTGGGTTGGGCCTTGATTGCCTGCGTCGCGCTGATCGCTGCCGTATACCTGGGCATTGCCTAAATCCATCATGCATTCCAGCTTTCCAGTTGGTCCAACATCATAGGGAGGAACCATGCGTACTACTATCGAACAATTACGGCCTGCCATCTTTTCTCTATTCGATCACTTGCATCAGCATCCGGAAGTGAGTTGGCAGGAGGAGCAGACCACCTCGTTTGTCGCTGATTTTTTGCGCAAGCACGGCTGCCTAGTCACTACCTTTGAGGATGTGACCGGGGTCGTGGGAGACTATGGCCATGCTACTCCCAACTCTATTACCGTAGGGGTGCGCGCCGATATGGACGCCTTATGGCAAGAAGTAGACGGTGTCTTTCGCGCCAATCACTCCTGCGGTCACGATGCTCACATGACCATGGCGATGGGAGTCCTCATGGTTCTGCAAGCGCAGAACATCCAGCTTCCTGGTCGATTACGTCTCATTTTTCAGCCAGCCGAAGAGACCGGAAATGGCGCACTCACCCTCGTAAACAAGCAAGTTGTAGACGAGATTGATTACTTGTACGGTGTTCATTTGCGACCGATCCAGGAAATAGCGAATGGAACAGCTGCCTCGGCCATTCTGCATGGCGCGGCAGGAACGATCTCCGGTCACATCCAGAGTAGTGATGCGCATGGAGCGCGTCCCCATCTCGGGGTCAATGCTATCGAGGTGGCCGCCGCAATCGTAGAACAACTCAAAGGCATCCACCTGGACCCGCTCATCCCGTATTCCGTGAAAATGACGCAGTTATCTGCTGGCGGGAAGAGCACGAACATCATTCCGGGGTCTGCCCACTTCCATCTGGATTTGCGGGCTCAGACGAACGAAGCCATCGATGTTCTGTTCAACAAGGTAGAACACATCCTGCAGCATATCGCTCAGTTGTATGAAGTACCTGTGCATTACGACATTACGGAGCGCGTGTATGCAGCTGAAGTGCATGAAGAAGCCCGACAGATCATGGCAGGTGCGATCACGCAGACGCTGGGTCCAGATAAACTGGAGGCTCCGATCTCAACTCCCGGCGCTGAGGACTTTCATTATTACACCAAGGAACGTCCGCATTTACGTGCCACCATGCTCGGACTTGGCTGCGGTCTCACTCCTGGCTTGCATCACCCGCATATGACCTTTGATCGGGAAGCCTTACTCGACGGAATTGAAATCCTGACGCGGACTGTTTTGGCAACCTTTGATCGTCATGCCTGATTGACACCATCCCAATGTTGAGGAGAGATAATCATGAAAATCGAACGCGTTGACCTGCAACGTATCAAAATTCCGTTAACTGCACCGTTTGTAACGAGCATGGGTCTCGAGACACATAAAGAATGTGTGCTCGTCCGTGCGTACAGCGGCCCATACGTTGGCTTTGGAGAAAGCGTCGCGATGGATGTCCCTGTCTACAACGAAGAGGACGTAGACACTGTCTGGTACATGCTGGAGAAGTATTTGATCCCGCAGCTTTTCGCCCGCGAGATTGAGCATCCCGACGATGTTTCCCGCCTTTTTTCATGGATGCGCCGCAACAATATGGCCAAAGCTGCGCTGGAAGGTGCCATCTGGGATCTGTATGCAAAGATGAACGGCATCTCCCTCTCCCAAGCATTGGGTGGCACACGCACGACGATTGATGTCGGCGTCAGTATCGGTATCGAGCCGACCATTGAAAAGCTTTTGGAGCGCGTAGACGGCTTTATCCGCGATGGCTACAAGAAAATCAAAGTCAAAATCAAGCCCGGCGCTGATGTGGAGCCGATGCGCGCGATCCGCCAAAAGTTCGGTCCAGATGTCCCGCTTATGGCAGATGCAAACTCCGCGTACACGCTAAAAGACATCAACCTGCTCAAAGAACTCGATGAATTCGGTCTGATCATGATCGAACAACCTCTGGCCCATGACGATATCATCGACCATGCGACTTTGCAACGAGAACTGAAAACACCGATCTGCCTCGACGAAAGCATTCACACCGTCGAAGATGCGCGCAAAGCCATCGAGCTGGGAAGCTGCCGAATCATCAACATCAAAATCGGACGCGTAGGCGGTCTGACCGAGGCGAAAAAAGTTCACGACCTGTGTCAGTCGCACAACGTCCCTGTCTGGTGTGGAGGCATGCAAGAGGTAGGAATCGGACGCGCTCACAACATTGCGATCGCATCCCTTTCCAACTTCACGATTCCAGGCGACACCTCTCCTTCTCACCGCTACTTTGCGGCGGACGTTGTCAGCCCGATGATTGACTTCGCTGCCCCTGGTGTCCTGGACGTGCCGACCGCTCCAGGTATCGGGATGGTCATCAATGAAGATGTTGTACGCGATGCCCTCGTGGAACATAAAAGCTATTTCGCCAACCGCGAATCGACGACGACTGTCATTCCGAACTGGTAGGGTGTATAGAAATAGGGAGATCCGATGCGATCTCCCTATTTTTTTAACCCATGATCGTCAAAAGCTTGCACACGTCCCGCTCTGCTTTCCCCTGATCCTCTTCCGGTATGCGCTTGAGCAAATCCAGAGCAGCATAAGGCACTTTCAACGCATGGGGGTCGTTGTATGTCTTTGACCAATAATCAGGTGAAGTAATGCGATCAAATGCCGGCTCCTTCACTTCATCCTGCAAAACAAAGTCGGGCATTTGACGATCGAGGAAGAGTTGCACCCGATGGTTTACCATTCCTTTCTCGGTCAGCTCACTGTATCCAAAGCGCTCCAGATCGGTGAGAGCCTGAGCATGCGTGATACTGTGCTCGACTTCTCCTGCAAAATGGTACATGGCTCCCTCGATAGAACGTCCCGGAACGATCGTATGCAGTTCATCAAATGTCTTTCTCGCCATTTCAAAAGTCGTATCATAAGCAGGCACGTTTCCGATGTCAGTGACGGACACCTCAAAGTAATTGTCGATTCCCCAGTACCGAGTCGGTTTGTCCTCGGTTGTCAATTTTAACAGGGTGACCAGCCCCTCTACAATAGACGGACGAATCAGATCGGGACGCTCGCGCAATGCTTTCAAAGCGAGCACACCAAGCGCCAACCCATGACCTGAAGTGCGCAGCTGCTTCACGTTTTCCTCCAATCCTGCCAGAACCTTTTGCAAAAGCGCAGGATCAGCTGCTTCATTTTCCTCTAACGGCAAGAACCAATCCTGCTTTAATCTGCGATATGACTCACACGTCCGCTCTATGCCTTCGATCATGTAATCCGGCAAATCATGCTCACGCGTCATGTAATAGCCAGCCAACAACGCCGCTCCGTAATGCCCTCCGAACCATCCCGATGATGCCGCACGTGCCATACCCACTACCCCAAGCTCCAAATAAGAATCCACCAACCGCTGCATGTGCCATTCCTCCTTTTTCCAAATGCTATGCATTCATAATATAACAAACATTTTTATTTGTTAAGTATTAAAATAAGAAAAAAATAAAAGCTCCGACCATTTCGGAGCATTAAAATAGTTTTACGCAACCCAATAACGCAATAGCATGATAGACAAAATACCGGTCATTACCGTCCCTAATAAACTGCGTGTTTTGATTGCCACCAAGAAAGTCGGTATGGCCGCAAGCAATTCTACATTCGTCGAAAAGGGAGCCCATTTCCCCTCGTGCAAGAACAACTCCTGTCCGATCAAAGCAGCCATCACGGATATCGGGACATGACTTAACCAGCGCACCCCCCACTCAGGCAATGCAATCCGGCTGAGCAGCATTAGCGGCAGAACTCTGGGAAGAAACGTTACGATAGCAGCACCCAATATAATGAGCATGACATCCCATCTTACTTCCATTTTTCAATCACCATCCCAATCGTAGACGCAATCACGGTCGCTGCGATCACTCCGATATTCCCCCCAAGCACGAGTGAGACGCCTATCGTAATGATGACCGCACTGATAGCCACCACAATATCCAGCCGCCATATTTTCCGGCTACCCATAGATAGTACCAACAGCCCAATAAACATGGCAGGCAGCGCAAAGTCCAGGCCGAACTTCTCCGGATCAGCAATCCACTGTCCGAAATACGCCCCAGCGATATTGGC
>JARDZO010000342.1 GCA_029240815.1 Brevibacillus sp. | reverse complement strand
GCGGATATGATGCACGTGCCTCATCATGGAAGCACGTCATCAAGTTCGATTTCCTACATTGAAACCGTGAAGCCCAAAATCGCAGTAATCAACTTTCATCGTAATAACTCGGTTACGAAGGAGATTTATAGCCGTTATAACGGCTTTGGCGTACAAACGTATCATGCTGGCGTTAACGGAAATATTTTGATCACGTCGAACGGCAGTCGTCTCGAAGTGTACACCGAGCAGGATGGAGATTTCAGTTGAAGTCGTTCAACAATGATTGTTGGCAATCGCTTACAAAAAACCAATTGACAACTTTTACAACCAGCATTATCCTATATGTGGAATAACAAAATACTATCGTTCCATATGCGGAACAGTAATACTTTTAGTTTGTACAACTTCAGTAAAAAATTAGTAAGGGGGATAAGAACTCACATAACATTAGCGAGTTGCTAGAGTCTTGCAATCGATTTACCAATACGTGTAGAGGAAGTGAAATACATGAAATGGATAGACGCTCATTGTCATGTGGGGCAGGGAGTTATGAACGGTATGGATCCGGAGAATCTTCTGGAAATGATGGATCGGCTTGATATCGCGCAGGCTGTAATAGTCCCGTGGGATCGGGCTATAGCTATTGACAACCGGGAAGGAAATCAATATACGCTCGAGCTGGCTGCTCGATATTCCGATCGTTTCGTTTCCTTCTGTACAGTAAACCCTTGGTACGGGGACCGGGCATTGGAAGAAATTGATCGGTGTGCAGGCTCCGGGGCGAAAGGCCTTAAGCTGCATCCGCCATACCAGGGCTTCCAGCTGTCAGATGAGTTTCTTCTGCCGGTTATCGAAAGAGCATTGAAATACAAACTGCCGATTTATGCTCCGACCGGTACTCCTGTCGCCGCTATGCCGATGCAGATGGCATATTTGGCGGACAGGTACCCGGAAGGTATATTCATTCAAGGTCATTTTGGTTTTCCAGACTTCTGGATTGATGCGATTCCTTCTGTTGAGCACCGGCCTAATATTTATATTGATATCGCATATAACTCCATCTCTACTATTGAAGGAGCCGTTAAAAAACTCGGTGCAGACCGGGTTATCTTCTCGTCAGATGCACCTTATTTATCGCTTGAAAACGAGCTGGACAGACTGTTGAATTGCGATCTCACAGAGGAACAATTGCAAAAAATCGGCCATGACAATATGAAAAGGATTCTGGAAGGGGCGGGTGCAAGATGATTATTGACTTTCATACGCATATCTTCGGAGGCGTTTATACGGAGAAGACGGACCCGGAAGTCTTTTTATCCATGATGGATCGAAACAAGATCGAGAAAAGTCTGCTGCTTCCGTTTGACGGATTTTTCAGTGACTTTCAGCAAGACAATGATTTGTTATCCAATATAGTTGCGCAATACCCTGACCGGTTTGCCGGCCTGGGGACTATTGACCCCAGACAAGGGGAGAAGGCACTTAGGGAAATTGACCGGTGCCTTGATGAAACTAATCTCATCGGCTTTAAATTCCATTCCTGGCTTCAGGCTTTCGGTCCGCTTGACGTTGATTTTATGAGGCTTGCCGAAGAAGGAAACCGGCGAAAAGCACTGTTCTTTTTCCATGACGGCACACCACCATATTCCGAACCGTTCCAGCTTGCTGAAATTGCCAAAAGGTTTCCGGATCTTACAGTTGTGCTCGGGCATGCCGGATTGCCGGACTTGTGGCGGGAGTCCTTGTTGTCTGCGCTGAAATATGAAAATATTTGGCTGTGTTTCTGCGGAACGCCCCAATGGGGGATGAAGGAGATAACGGAACGGATGGGCGGGGAACGTATCGTTTGGGGGTCGGATTATCCGGCCGCCAAGGCACAGGATGTTACGGAGCGGATCAATCAAATCCATTATCTCCCCTTTTCGGATTCGGTAAAGGAGAAAATTTTATATTCCAATGCACAGCAGCTGTTCAGGCAATTCGAGTAGCCGGTCAAGCAGTGAGGAAATCCGATTAAGCAGAGGAGCAAATGTTTAATGAACTTGTCAACAGCGGGGAATGGACCAAGACGAATTTCGATAGGGTCCAAAAGCCGGTACGAAATCGAGCTGGAAAATTCTCATATTGCGATGTGGCTGCAAAGCTCACTCAAGAGGGTATATCCGACCTCTGAGCCAGAGGGAAGAGAATCGATCGAATTGATCACTCCACGCAATGCCAAACTGTCCTTCCAGGCGTGCATGAAAAATTACAGGACGATGCCGATTCAGGTGGAATGCGAGGCCGAAGCGGCCGATGGTTTGGAAGTTCAAGTCCGCCGGGTAGGGTATGTGCCACAGCGTTTCCTCACTCATGACACCGATCCGTCTGAACTTGACGGCTTTGAACACGTTCCCGGGTTGGTGCCCGACCCGCTGTTTCCAGAGACCAAGGCTATTGTTCGTCCATATAATAATCAGTCGTTCTGGATCAGTGTAAAAGTGTCGGAAACCATCAAGCCGGGAGTTTATCCGCTGCAAATCAAGTTCAAGAGCCCAACGCTTGAGGAAGAGCAAGTGTTGACAGCCCATGTGGATGTCCGGTCAACCGTGCTGCAGCAGCGCAAAGATTTCCCTGTTACGCATTGGTGGAATCTGGATTGCATTTATGACTGGTATAAACTGGAGGAACCATTCAGCGACGAATTTTTCAAGCTCGTGCGTCCCTATATGCAGAATATGATGGATCACGGCTCCAATGTCATTTATATTTCGATTCTAAACGGTCGCAGGGAAATTATGAAGCGCCCTCCGCAGCTTTTGATCGTGAATGAGACGGGACCCGGACAATACGAATTTGATTTTTCACGCGTACGCAAAATGGTAGAAATATCGAAAGAAATCGGCTTCGAATTTTTCGAATGGACGCATTTCTGGGCGTACAGCCACAATATTGAACGCGCCGCTTCAGCCGGCAATCCGACCAACATTTATACGGAACGGGACGGCAAGATGGAGCTTCTTTTTCCACCCGATCTGGATGGGACAGGGGAGGTGTTTGCTAATTATATGAGCCAATTCCTCCCGGCCTTCAAGCAATTCCTTGAAGAAGAAGGCATTCTGGAAAATTCCCTGTTTCATATTTGCGATGAACCCCGGGATCTTCCGGAGGATATTGAAAGCTACAAGAGGGCCAGGAAGCTTCTGGAAACGATCGATCCTTCAATTAAAGTTATGGACGCCGTTTACAGCGACCTTTATGCCGTTCCCGGGCTGACCGACTATCCGGTGCCGCAGGCGCCTGGCGCGAACACTTATTTGAAAAAAGGTATCCCTCACTGGGTTTATTACTGCATGAGCCCGCAAGGTCCCTATATCAATCGATTCTTTGACACGAAACTGCCTAAAGTCCGCATCCAGGGATTGATGTTTTATAAACTGAAGACGCTTGGATTTTTGCATTGGGGCTTTAACTACTGGTACATCTTGAATAATGGCTTCGACCCTGAGGTTCAGGTCATGATCGATCCGTTTACCGACGGGTCCGCCGGAGAAAAGGCTCCTTATGGCGATCCATTCGTCGTATATCCCGGTGCTGAAGGCCCGATAGACTCGATTCGCTGGGAAGTATTTGCCGAAGCTATGCAGGATTATACGCTTCTCCAAACGCTGGGGATTAAACACGACGACGAGCTGCTCCATCCGATCCAAAGCTACAGTGAATTTCCCAAGTCGGAAGAATGGTTCCAGGATACGATGCGAAAGCTGTTATCTTAACCGATTAACGACCGAATTCCTTCTTGATCCGTACTAAAGGGTATATCAGCAAATCGTCCTTCAGCTTGTCTTGTTGAAAGAGGGAGGACGATTTTTTATAAAATTCGATTAATACTATTGGAAACTCAGCCTTTACATTATAAAAATATTTATAGAGTGAAAAACCGGGGAAAAGGTTATTGACATACATGGCATTGAATATTATCCTGTATATAGAATGATACATATTTATTGTTCCGTATAAGGAACAATAGGGAAACTGACAGCGGGGTCTATTACTCACAATCTAGATAGTAAGGAGGCTGCGTATTCTATGAATTGAACCATGAAAGCGATTACTATAAGAAACGTTTTGCTGCTGTTCCAATGAAAATAATTATAGGAGATGATGATATGAGGAGCTTTCAGAAAAAAAGTTTTCTGCTAATCTGGGCTATATGCGCGCTGCTCGTTTTTATGACCGCGTGCTCTAAATCAGGAGAAACCAAGAGTTCGCCTTCGCCAAGCGCTGCAGGCACGGCTGCCGCGAGTCCCACTGCTGCTGCTAAATCGGAGTATGTAATCAAGTATATGGTGCCAGGCGGCGATGGGAAACTGAAACGCAGCGATGAAACGGAAATCGGAAAAGTCATTAAAGATAAGTTCAACATTGTGATCGAATATATACCTTATGCAGGAAACTGGGATGAGAAAACGAATCTGATGCTGGCAGCCAAAGACTATCCCGAAATTCTCTGGGTTCAAGGCAATATCAACTTCAAGAAATATCAGCAAGCGGGCGCACTTGTTGCGTTAGATGAATATTTACCACAAGCTAAGAACTTCTCGCAACGCTGGAAAGAACAGATTCCTTTCTGGCAGGCGCTATCGACCGACAAGAAGCTGTATAAATGGGAGTTCGGTAATTTTGACTCCACCTCCCTCGGAGCTGGAAATGACATCTGGGTCAGGATCGATGCTCTTGAGAAACAAGGGTATCCGAATCTCGTCTCGGAAGACGATTGGGTCAAGTTTTTGAAGCAGGCCATGAAAGACTTTCCAACTGCGAAGGACGGCTCCAAAACGATTGGTATGACCGCCCCGTTCGGCGAAGCCTACGGTATGGCAGGGATCGCGGGCATTTTGTACGAAAAAGGCGGCAAAACTACGGGAGTAGGCGGCAATGAAGGCGTACTTTTCAGCAGTGCTGAAAATAAATTTTTAGATTATTTCAAGTCCCAGGACGTCGTTGATTCCTTCAAATGGTTCAACAGGCTTTACCGCGAAGGAATTCTCGATCCGGAAAGCTTTACCGACAAGGTGCCTCAGGTTAGGGAAAAAACTAACAGCGGGCGGTCGATCAGCTCGTGGTACTCCGGGACC
>JARDZO010000089.1 GCA_029240815.1 Brevibacillus sp. | reverse complement strand
ACTCACTAGCACGACTTGCGCCCCACGGTCTCTTGCCGCTTCCGCGATGGCGTAGCCCATCTTGCCCGATGCATGGTTGGTGATGTAACGAACCGGGTCGATTTTTTCGCGAGTCGGTCCCGCTGTGACGAGCACACGCTTCCCTTGCAAATCTTGTGCACGTGACTTTGTCGCTTGCTGTTCGGCAAAAAACGAACCGACAGCCTCCACGATTTCCTCTGGTTCCGCCAGCCGACCTTTACCAATCCAGCCGCACGCCAATAGGCCCACTCCCGGCTCTACAAAGCGATAACCGTAATCCGCCAGCTTCTCCATGTTCGCCCTGACTGCTGGGTGGTCGTACATGTTGACATTCATCGCAGGAGCTACCATGACTGGCGCTTTCGTCGCGAGCAACGTCGTCGTCAGCATATCGTCCGCGATTCCGTTTGCCATTTTCCCAATGATGTTTGCCGTAGCAGGCGCGACAAGAACCAGATCAGCCTTGTCCGCCAAATCAATGTGGCTAATGACGTGCGGATCCGGCTCCTGAAATGTATTTGTATGTACCGGTTGATGAGACAGGGCTTGAAATGTCAAAGGCTGCACAAACTGGAGCGCACTCTGCGTCAATACAACATTCACAACGGCACCAGCCTGCGACAGCTTGCTCGTGAGCGCCGCAGCCTTATATGCTGCGATACCTCCTGAAACGCCTAACACGATTCGTTTTCCTGTGAGCGAATGCATCCGCTTCTCTCCTCTCTTCCCTATCCGAAAAAAACAACCTGCATGAGGTTGTTTTTAATGGTGTCATCCTTATTTACGTCCGTCCAGAAATTCGTGAACCAACTCGTCGGAGATAAACTCCTCGAGAGCCTGCCCTACAAACTTTTTGGATTTCGGTCTTACTACTTGCATCTCGCTGTTTTCTCGAAGCTGACGTGCCCGTTTGGACGCTACCGTTACGAGGATATATTTGCTTTCTGCCTTTTCGGTCAACTCATCAATCGATGGATACAACATGAATTATTCGACCTCCTTTAACCATTTGCGATACTTGTGAACCTGACGTTCCTTTTTCAGATGCTCAGCCGTAATGATCGCCTGAATCCGATCACACGCCGATTCGATGACGTCGTTGACGACAACATAATCGTAGTGATCCATCAGTTCGATTTCCGCACGGGCTACTTCCATCCGTTTCCGAATGACTTCTTCTGTTTCGGTGCCTCGCCCGATAATACGGTTCTCCAGTTCATTCAGATCAGGGGGAGCCAGGAACAAAAACGTTCCCTGAGGAAAGCGTTCTTTCACCTGCAGAGCTCCCTGAACTTCAATCTCCAGAATAACATCTTTTCCCGCAGAAAGCATTTCATCCACAAATTGTCTGGGCGTTCCGTAAAAATTCCCTACGTATTGCGCCCATTCCAGCAGATCGTCTTGCTCGATCATCTGATGAAACTCTTCTTTGGATTTAAAAAAGTAATTAACTCCTTCGATTTCTCCTGGACGCGGAGAACGAGTGGTGGCAGACACGGAGTAAATCAGCTCAGGCATTCGTTCCCGCAAGGCTTTGCACACCGTCCCTTTCCCCACTCCCGCAGGTCCAGAGAGAATCAAAAGGAGACCGCGATCAACCATGGTCATGATTCCACTCCTACTTTATTCGTCCGATTCGTCATCTTTGGTCGTCAGTCGCTGTGCTACCGTCTCCGGTTGGACTGCCGACAAAATCACGTGATCGCTGTCTGTAATAATTACCGCTCGCGTCCGTCTGCCATAGGTTGCGTCGACGAGCATATTGCGGTCGCGCGCTTCCTGAATGATCCGTTTGATCGGAGCAGACTCTGGACTTACGATAGAAATAATGCGGTTTGCATTCACAATGTTTCCAAATCCAATATTGATTAGCTTGATTGCCATGACGGCCCAGCCCATCCTTTCATCCTACTCAACATTCTGCACTTGCTCTCTCATCTTTTCCAGCTCAGTCTTGATCTCGACCGCCAGATGCTGGATGCGCAAATGATTGGCCTTGGAAGCGATCGTGTTGGCCTCTCGGTTCATTTCCTGCAGCAGAAAATCCAGCTTGCGTCCTATCGCTTCTTCTTTATCAAGCTGTTGGCTGAACTGGTGGCAGTGACTTTGCAACCGCGTAATTTCTTCACTGATGTCACTTTTCTCTGCAAAGAAAACCACTTCTTGCGCCAATCGCTGCTGATCCAATTCGAACGGGGCTTGCACGGCCCAATCGCTCAGACGTTGATGAAGTCGATTGTGATACTCCTGTGTGCCAGAAGGTGCCAAGTGACGAATTTCCTCCAGCCAAGTTTGGACCGAAAGCAGCCGATGGATCAAATCAGCTTGGAGCCCTTCACCTTCGACCATTTTCATGGAAAGCAGATCTTCCGCAGCAGCGTTGACCACGGAATGCAGCCATTTTGCTACTTCCTCACGATCTGCTTCCTCCGTTTCGTTGGTATGTATCACGCCAGGGAAAAGCAACAAATCCTTAGCGGTCAATGGCGTCTCCAGTGAAAATCGCTGGTCCATCTCGCGCGACAGCTGTAGGAATTGTTCGGCTACACGCCAATCAATGGCCACGTTGGAGGAGATCGTTGCGCTTCCTTCCAAGGAAATCGTCACATCCACCCGTCCACGCCGCACATACGTCGCGACCTGCTTGCGGATTTGATCTTCCAGCATGCTCCAATTCTTGGGCAGCCGCACCAGTATCTCTTGAAACCGGTGATTGACAGCACGAAGCTCCACCGTCAACCGTAAAGAGCCTCTCATGTCGTCTTTTCGTCCATACCCTGTCATACTTCGAACCATCGTTTTCACTTCCACAGACGTAAAATCAATTAATTAATTATAGGAGACAACTCTTGGCAGTGTCAACCGAAGCTGGACAAGACAACAAAGTTCCTCCTCGGTTGCCTTTATGCTACACTGTGACTGGCAGCTAATCTGTAAGCACGCCTATTTTTATCGTATTTTTCTTTGATTGAGGTGAGCAATTGTGGCTTTTGACGGCGTAGTTACCCGTGCTGTCGTACGGGAGTTACATAAACTAGTGGGCGGACGCATCTCCAAGATCCATCAGCCCCATCATACGGATATCGTCATGCAAGTGCGGACCCAAGGAGAAAACGCCAAGTTACTCCTCTCCGCCAATCCGACCTATCCGCGAATTCACACCACAACTGAGGAGTTTACCAATCCAATGGAAGCCCCGATGTTTTGTATGCTCCTGCGCAAACATTGTGAGGGGGGAACGATTGAGTCGATCCAGCAAGTGGGGATGGAACGCATTATTCACATCGACGTTCGGACACGCGATGAACTCGGAGATACCGTTTCCAGACGCATCATCATGGAAATCATGGGCAAGCACAGCAATATCATTCTCATCGAGCCAGAGTCAGGAACGATCCTCGATAGTGCGCTGCATGTAACGATGGCCATCAGCCAACACCGCCAGGTAATGCCCGGGAAGACCTATGTCTCTCCTCCTAGCCAAGATAAACAGGACCCACTGATCGTAACCGAGCAACCCTTTCTTTCTACGATCGATTGGAACAGCGGTAGACTGGACAAGCAAATCGTCGATGCCTTTACTGGGATCAGCCCGCTACTCGCAAAAGAGATGGTCTACCGTGCAGGTCTCGTGAACCGCGAGACGCTCTGGAATGCATTCTCCGGGATTATGAGCGACATCCAGCTACATCACTACTCTCCTGTCATCGTGGAAGCCAACGACAAGGCGAATTTTCATGTTGTTGAGCTGACCCATCTGACGGACGCCATTTCTTTGACACCTTTTCCCTCCGTTCAACTATGTCTGCAGACGTTCTACGAAGGAAAAGCTCTGCGTGACACCGTAAAACAACGTGCACATGACCTGATTCGCTTTGTCACAGGGGAAAGAAACAAGAACGAGAAAAAAATCGAAAAGCTGGAAGCTACTCTACAAGATGCCAAGGACGCAGATCAATTTCGCCTCTATGGAGAGCTCATAACGGCAAATATGCACCAAATGAAGCGAGGCGACACAGAGCTCGTCACCGTGAACTGGTACGATGAAGCCGGAGGGACCATCACCATTCCGCTCGATCCGCTCAAGACTCCATCGGAGAATCTGCAGTCGTACTACAAGCGTTATAACAAAGCGAAAAATAGTATGCAGGTTGTAGGTGAGCAAATCGACCAGGCAAAGACAGAGATCCTGTACCTGGATGGATTACTCGTCCAATTGGCCCATGCGACATTAAAGGATGCCGAAGAAATTCGTGAAGAGCTGGTAGAGCAAGGCTACGTCCGCGATCGTAAAAAGCGCGGTCCTCGCAAGAAAAAAGATGCCCGCCCTGAATTGGAGGCTTACAAATCCTCTGACGGCACAGATATTTTGGTAGGGAAAAACAACAAACAAAATGAATACTTGACCAACAAGCTGGCTGCTCCTTTTGAGACCTGGCTGCATACCAAGGACATTCCTGGCTCTCACGTCGTCATACGCGCGCGTGATTTTTCCGAGCAAACGTTACTGGAAGCGGCCAATCTGGCAGCCTACTTCAGCCGTGCCCAGCAAGGAAGCCAAGTACCCGTAGACTTCACACTGATCAAGCACGTAAAAAAACCGAGCGGTGCCAAACCTGGCTACGTGACCTACGAACAACAGCGAACCTTGTACGTCACCCCCGATGCCACGCTGATCCGCCAGTTAAAAACGAACGCCTCCACGGGCGCATAGCGCAGGGAGGTACGTTCATACTAAGAGCATGAAAGGAGGTGTTCGTTCTTTGAACATCTTGATCAAGCTCTTGGTAAATGGAATCATCGGAATTCCAGGGCTTTGGTGGTCGGGAACCTCACTGACGTTCGCAGTCTTGACCAGCGTAGTTGTCAGTTTGATCAGTTATGCTGTGGGCGATGCCATCATCCTGCCTCGAACGAACAATACGTTTGCAACAACTGCTGACTTCATTATGGTTTTCGCCTTATTTTGGATAAGCAGTTACGTTTTTGCCCAACACTATCAGCTATCGGGCATTTTACTGACGTCGTTCGTAATAGCCTTCGCGGAGTACTTTTACCATTCGTACTTACAGCATCGCGGCGTCCATCATACTAAGCATCCGGGCTGAGGCCTCATTTTACTCTTGGAAGGGGGATCAGGATGAACGTCATCGGCATCATCCAGACCGACTTAAATGAATTCAGCGTCTTGTTTGATCAACAACAAGGCGGCGGACAGCAAGGTGGGCAACAAGGGCAAGGACAAGGGCAGGGACAGGGACAGCAATCTCAAGGAGGCGGCCAACAACAGCAGCAGCAGGATAGCCAAGACAGCGATTCCATGTTCCTGAGCTTCCTAGACGAGCAACCGAGCAGTCAGGAAGGAAACAGTGGTGGCGGCGGCGGCAACGGTGGCGGACAACAACAGCAGCAAAATGGACCGCAGGAAATGACGGTGCGGATAAAAGGAATCCCCGAGGGGCAAAAAGCGAACTTCTTGCAGATGTATCAAATCTTGCAGGATGCGCAGGATTCCCAATCCTTGCAGCAGACCTTGACGATCGTGAACCAAGGCGACCAGCAAGGCGGTCAAGATCAGGGACAAGGACAGAAGAGTCAGCGCCATGGGGGAAGTGGACAAGAGCAAGGCCAGGGCTCCGGCAAGCAAAACAAAGCTACCCATTAGAGTTACCGATACCGATGATGGGGCTGCCTCAACTGACTTCCTGCCCAACAAAAAACCACCTAGAACATTATGTTCCAAGTGGTTTTTTGTTTCGCATTCTATTTTTTGCACGAGAGCTTGATTGATTGCAGAACAAGTCCCCGCTCTGCCGTTGACCTCATGTTTCTATAACCTGCGCTCACACAGGTGGGTGACCCTTCCGAACTTCTGCCTTCCCATGCATCCTAAAAGGAGGTGGGCCTGACTTCCATCACGAGATTCCGTCTCCCGAAAAAAACGTATAAGGTTAGAAACATTTACGGCCTTACGTACATCGCAGGATCTTGATACGTCTACTCTACCATAGATTCCTTTATCGCTCAACGGATAATCTTCCCTAAGCAAGGAAAACAGCATTGAACATTACTGATTCTTTTTTCGCTTTGCCTGAATTAACGCCAGAAAATCCGGGTGAGCAATCAGAGCGGGTTGTTGTACCTTTTCCCATGCCAGCGACTGCTCCAGATCCATGCCTTGTGCGCGAGTCAAGCCATCCTTGGTCACGGCAAATGCCTGTTTAGGCACACGGCGGACGGACGCGATCAACTTCTCCACCTCTTCAGCGAGCACAGCAGCATCCACTGCTTTATAGATCAGTCCGATGCGCTCAGCCTCTGTCCCAGACAGCTTTTCGCCGAGCAATGCCAAGCGTTTTGCCTGTGCGATCCCGACCAATCGAGGCAGTAAATACGTCCCCCCAAAATCAGTAGTAAGCCCGATATGTACAAAAGGCTCCTGAATGACTGCATGATGCGTGGCAACGACGAAATCAGCATGCAAGGCCAAATTCAGCCCTGCCCCTACAGCCGCTCCCTCCACCATGGCAATAACAGGCTTCGGCATGTGATGCAACCGGCTCAAAAACTCGTTGATCACTGTCAGTGCCTCGTCTGCCTGTGCCTTCTCGCTCATGGCACCCAGAACACTCAAGTCGGCTCCCGAACAAAAGTTGCCCCCTGCTCCTTTCAGCAGCACGACGTCAGCCCGCTCCTCCCTCGCCCCTTGTTCGATCGCATCTCTTAGCAAATAGAACATCCCGATAGTCATAGCGTTGAGGACCTGCGGACGATTTAGTGTGATTGTCCATACTCCATCGACGCATTCAGTCCATACTGGCGGTTTTTGTGCTTGCTCCATAGTTGGATGATTCTCCTCTCTACGATCGTATGGCTGGAATGACACCATGCTTTTGCAAACGACTAAGCTCAGCTTCGGTCAGATGCAATTTCTTTCTCAGTAGATCGTGGGTGTGGTCCGTGTACCATGCGGGTGATATGTGATCGGACGAAGAAGCTTCCTTTCTTTCCAGGTATGGCAGGGTGTAAGCGATCTCTCGACTGGTCACATACGGACTTTCCGCCCAATTTTCCTTTTCTTCAACAGCAGTGAGGCAACAATCCACTTCCATGCCCAGCTCGCTCCACTCCGATTGGGTTCGGGATAGAAAAAGTGTTTTTACATCCTCGTACACTTCTGCATGCTCGTCAACGGCAGCCTGATAAAGAATTTCCCAGTCTTGTCGTCCTACCGCCCGGCAGAAATTGTGCCAAAACTTTTCCTCCAGCGCCGCGAGTGCAACATATTGGCCATCTGCGGTTTCGTACACTTGATAAGAGAGCAGCCCTTTGCGTACCGAGCTATAGTCTTTGGGCGCACTGCTCTTGCTCAAGATTGCGTGCAACCCCATCCACGATGACAAGAGATCCCCTGAGGCGACGTCCAGGTATGCACCACGACCAGTACGGGAACGTTGGACAAGGGCGGCACATACCTGCTCACAGGCGTATAAGCCAACAGCGTAATCCGCCAATGGGAGATCAGCGATGACAGGCTTTCCTTCGGCATCACGTACGGTTGACAAATATCCGCTCACCGCTTGAATGTTCAGGTCATTTCCCCCTAGCTGATACATCTCACCACTCTGTCCATAACCCGTAATCGAGCAATAAATGACGGATGGATAGACTTCCCACAGGCTGTCGTAATCCAATCCTAAATGGCGCAGCACCCCTGGCCGAAAGCTCTCAACCACCACATCAGCCTGCCTGGCTAGAGCAAACGCGAGCGCCTTTCCCTCATCCGTACGCAAATTCAGCGATATGCTTTTATGATTGCGATGTGAACGCAGGTAAAACGCTCCCGTCTCCCTGGCTTCCCGGCTGGCTGTATTAGTCGACTTTCCGTGATCACTGACGGGAAACGAAGTGATCTCCATGACTTCAGCCCCCAAATCTGCCAATCTCATGGTGCAGATTGGTCCGGGAAGATGGCGCGAAAAATCAACAACCGTAACCCCTGTCAGCATACCTGGACACCCCTTCCACCCATATACACCTATTTCATTTCGTGATCGAAGACATTCCCTCCTTTTTATTCTTGCATGAAAATTCAAAATGATGGCAAAAAAGGCCGCTCGGTCGGACTGTAGTGGAGGAGAGGAAAAAGGAGAAAACGCTTTAGCTTTATAGGAACACCTACTGGGGGTCATCCCTGTCCGGGTCCATGTAAAAAACGAAACCGCGTCCAAAGTAGCCGTCTCAGGGAGATCTTCAGAGGTGGACGCTTAAAACCGTGTTTCGTTTTTTCCATAGCGCCTTGGTGGGTGTTCCTCGGCCAGCTTTGGGTCTCCAATTGCCTTATTCTGAGGGCCTTCCACGAAGTTTCTTTTTAGAAATAACCCTTCGTGGGACAATGCCTAAGAATAAGGAAAACTTGGTTCTTCTTATTCAATCGCTCCCGTAACAAGTCGAACAGGCATATTTGTCGACTTCATTCTTTTCTTGTTTCACCAACGCCCTTCGAAGCTCAAGCGATTAATAGAATAAGCTTTTGATCCCTTTAACCTCTTAATACCAGGTAGCTAGAAACTGGAGAAGCAGGTTTCCAGGCGGAGCGCAGATCGGAAACCTGCTTCTCCCCACCACCATGGCACACAAAAAAACTGATAAATTCTGTAAAAAAAAGGCCGCTCCAACTGGAACGGCCCCACATACACATGTTTTTCATTTAATAAAACGAAACGTAAGCGGATAGCGGAATTCATTTCCTTCATTGGCCTTGACTGCAGCCATAATCAGGAATACAGCCCAGAACAAGAACAATGCGATCAAAAGCAACGCTCCAATGAAAATAATGACCAACAGATAAGAAATGGCGGCGTAAATCGTAACTGTAATGCTGAAGTTCAATGCTTCCTTGCCATGGATGTCGATGAACGGACTCGTTTCCTTTTTGATCAACCAAATGATCAGAGGCCCCAGTACGTTCCCCAACGGAATAATAAATCCGATCAGGGCAGACAGGTGGACAATCATGGCCCACATCCGCTCTTCTTTTCCGTACAGATGATTCATCATGACTCCTCCTATATATGGATATTTCTAGTGTACGACAGAATAGGCGCAAAGTTGCGAAATTAGAAAACTTTGCTACGTATCGCGTCATCGAAAATAAACTTTCCGAAAGTAAAACGAAAAAGCGCCCCGAAGGCGCTTATCGCTATGAATTAGTACTTGCCGCCGCCACCATAACCGGAAGAGGACCCGTGACCATAACCGTCGTACCCGCAGCTGCCTCCATGGTGGCCACAGCTACCATGGCTACTTCTGCACTCCGTTTTGTAAACAGGCTTATAGTAGCAGTGTTTTTTATAGTATTTCTTTTTACAGCATTTCCGAACGTGACATTTGCAATGAGATCTACTTCTGCATCCGCAACCCATTAACCTCACCCCCTCTTAATCGGTACATCAACAAGGTATGTAGGTGATGAGGCATTGGCATGGACACCTGTCTAGTGCGTTTACAAAATCAGCTATTGTCCTGTCACGATTCCTCTCGATATGACACTAGTCCATCTTCACGGAGACGTGAGCGCGCGGGTGTTTTCGCCACTTTGCCCAGACGACGCCAGCTAGGACGAAAATGCCGCCAAATACCGTCCGCCAGCTCATACGTTCGTTCAGCAAGAGGATTGCTGTCAGGACGTTAAACAAAGGGATTGCATTTAAATAAATACCGGCATTTGCCGCCGAGATGGTCTCCAGAGCCTTGTTCCACAGCAAGTACGCCAGCATCGTGCAACAGAAGACCAAAAACAGAAAGCTTTGCAACGATTTTCCAGATACTGTCGGCAAGCCATGATGCCACATCTCCCACGCAGCAAATGGCAAAAGCATCAGACTACCGAGAAAAAAGGACAGCGCAGTAAACATTTCACTGGATATCTTCTCTTCTCCTCTTGGACGCTTCAACTGCACGACATAAACCGTCCAGATGAGCTGCGAGGCTAGGACGAGAAAATCGCCCCACAGCGAATGCTGTCCAGTGGCTTGCGGTTGAATCGTGATCAGGAGGACCCCACCAATCCCCAGCGCAAGTCCCATCCATTGGGTGAGCATGATTTGCTCTTTTAAATAAAAGGCTGCTAATAACAGGGTAAACAAAGGCAACGTGGCGGAGATGATGCTGGCATTCACGCCACTTGTCAACGATACTCCGTATGTATTAAGCCAAAAATAACCGGCTACTCCCGTAAAGGAAAGCATCGCGATGCGCATCCAAGGGATCGGCGCCGATCGTTCTGGCGATCTACGCTTGCGTATCCAGGCATAAGGAAGCAGGAATAAGCTGGCAAGCAATAGTCGTAAAAACATCAAAGTAAAAGGCTGAATCGTTTCCAGCGTCCATTTCATGGGTACTACAGTCAGTCCCCACAAAAAGACAGACCCAATCAACATCACGTATGCTCGATTCACTGTGACCGTTCTCCTCAACTATCGGTTGACTGCAAAAAAGATGGATAAAAAAATGAGGACACATTTTTACTGAGTGACAATCTTGCGCAATTCATTGATGCCGTGGTGGTCTGGAATTTCTTGATATTCCTTTACTTTGGGTAACGTCAGCAAGTGAGGTCGAGTCATATACCCGGGCTTCGAAATATACACCACATCGCAATTCGCGATCAGTTCAAACACGTCTGGATGGTTGGCTTCGATGGTGCGCAGATCCAAATGGGTGATGCCTGCATTGTACAAATCATTGATCATCCCTGCAGCACCGCGAATCGTTGCGCAAATCAGACCGACCTTGGTATGGCGAGGATACGCTTCCATCGCCGGAATGACAGTGGTCGGATCGGGAATAAAATCGAGACTGACGAGCGGTGGCGCTTCTCTCGGTAATGTCTGCTTCATCATGCGCAAATTGACCGATGGGTGCGTCACAATCGCCTTGTATTGCTGCAGGAAGCTCCCATCCTGCTCAAGTCGTCCGATAAAATCCTCAAAGGTGCGTCCTTCCACCATTGCACTCGGCAAATGGTATTGCACGAGACGCAAGTACTCTGCCAGTTCCAGCTCTGTAAACCTAAGAAACAAGACGGGGAACTGATTAATTTCTTGCATGACCGAAGAGAGTACTCGGGTGAACTCATCCATGGAATAGCCCATTGCCTTTACTTTGTGCAAGGTCTCTTTCGCCAATAAAGCCAAATGAGCCGGATTCCGCGTCAGCAGCGGATCATTTACCACGTTGCTTACAATCGTTCCACGACCCTGCCTGGAGTCGACCATACCTTCCTGCTGGAGTCGCAGGTACACGCTGCGCACGGTATTGTAGTTGATTTTCAGTTGCGCAGCCAGTTCCCGGACGGTCGGGAGCTGTTCATTCGGGGGCAGCTCTCCACTCCTAATCAGGGCAGCAATTTGTTGGTACAGCTGTTCGTGGTAGGAAACATTGGAATCCTTCTGGAGAATCAGTTTTATCATGAATTCACCTCTCCTTAGCTACTGAAATAATCGTATATGAATTCTGAATGTAACGTCAATAGATGCGGCAGGATGAAGGCACAGACTGCGGAAATACTAAGCCCGATATCACATCCCTCGCTCGAAAGAAGGTGACCTCATGGGAGAACACAGTCGTTTTCGTGAAGGTGAAAAATCACCTAAAAACGCTGTTTACATGGAAATCGGTGAATCAGGAGCCAGTGTCCAAGACCCAATGATCATTGAATTGAATCGCGGCGAGAAATTTCCAGCGACTCGTAACAAAAATCGGGTATGGACCCAAAAGTAAGGAACAAAAAGAACCAACCCTTCCATCAGAAGAGGTTGGTTCCCTCATTTCATTTACTGATCGTCTTCCTCGTCGTCTGCCTCATCTTCGTCCTCGTCTTCATCTCCGCTTACGTAAATGATCGCGACACCAAGACTTTCCAGCAGTTGGAGAACTTCTCGGTTGAGCTCCTGATCCATCAGTAACCCTAGGCTTTCCACCAGTTCCAATTCTTCCAGATCGCCTGTTTGGGCGTCCTCAATCAACTCTATAATGTCAGTCATCTTCTTTTTTTCCAAGACTGCCATCAATTCTTCCGTAGTCATGAAATGTTCGCACCTCGTTTTCTATCTCTTTCCTATATAATAATATATAACCATGCAGTTGAAAACCAAGCAGCGAGGTGGTTCCTTTCATGTACCCGCAACCATATCTGGATTATTTGGTTCAATTTCACGTTGAGCGTGATTATTTTGAATGCCACGAAATCCTGGAGGAATATTGGAAGAGCTTTCCTCCAGAACAACGAAAGGCCGTCTGGGTCGGCCTCATTCAGATCGCCGTCGCCCTCTACCACCAGCGCCGAGGAAATCAAAACGGAGCCATCAAAATGCTCACAAGTGCGGTCCGGCTTCTCGAGCAGCATCATGAAGAAATACAGCAGCTGGGGCTTGACAGTCCTGCCTTGAATCTTTTACTCAAAAAGCGTTTGGAGGAAATCAGATCTGGCATTGCCTACCATAGTCTGGCTCTGCCTATTCGTGAGGAAGCCTTGCGAAAAGCGTATGAACATGCCTGCGCATTGCGGAATGCACCTGTCAACCGCGATAGCGATATGAATGATCATTACTTGATGAATAAACATACGTTACGCGATCGCAGTGACGTATTTGCCGAGCGGCAACGCCAAATCGACCTGCGCGAGCAACGCAGAAACGAACAAGAAAAATAAGCCTTAAATCAGCTCCAGATATTTTGGCGGAATAGCTCCTGAAAAAAAGAAGGGATCTTCCAAGGAATAAGGAGAACAAACCCTCCAAAAACGAACCCCAGCGGAGTACGCCTCCTGTGCTCGGACAACAACCAGCGATAACGTATCACGCGGCAACCCGATTGCTTCTACTGTGAGAGCGAGTTGAACGTACTCACTGGCGATCGGCAGCAAGCCGCCTGCCATCACCTGGCGGATCAACTTCCGGTGGGTTCCGTAATACAAGATTTCGGGAGGTGCGACTTCGGCCAGCCTCCCTTTTGTCTTTACAGGCATGAAGCCATGTGTCGTGCGGATCAACGCCCCTTCGTCCCATTCAAAAACGTGTCCCGGATCGTTCTCTACGACTTCCCGCAGATCGGATCGAGTGGTTGTACCGCACCCTTTTAACGTCCGCAAATAAGCGAGCAAGGGCTCCACAGGCGTGTAACCGTATGTATCGTAGTACAACTGGACGTTCTCGCTGTTTTGCCTCAAGATACTGAGCAATCGTTTGCGCAAGCGGACTTGTTCATGGCTCGCTAACATGGTCCCTTCCTCCTTCTCTCGCATCCTGCTTAAAAAATCCACCAAAGGATGGGCATCACTAGCCCCAGATCCGCCAGCATATGGCTAAACCAGGTAGGATAAACAGAGGGAAATTTCCCCTTCATCCATCCCCACACGATCCCAACAAGAAACACCAGCAATGTAATCAAACATCCCCACTTCAAGCCAAAAAGAATAGTCGACACCACGAGATGGTAGAGCGAATAAAAGAAGCTCGTCAAGATGACAGCGACAGGACTGGACAGGGCCGACTTGAAGCGCTGCAGAACAAACCCACGCCAGAACAGCTCTTCCAGTAAAGAATTGAGCACGACGAGATAAAGGGAAAACCACCAGATCCAGCGACGATTAAGCTCCCACGACTCCAGAATCCTGCGTATCGTAACCGCTCTTCCGTCCGTTTGCAGCAGCATCCAAAAACCTATAATCGCCCCGGCCAATAGCAGGAACCCAAACGCTAATCCAAAAATCGTCCCTCTGCGCTCTATCTTTCCCCAAGCAAGAAACCAGCTGTGGTGAAGAGTGCCTTCCCACCACCCGTGCAAGAGGGGAATACACAGACACACGACAACATGGAAACAAACAAAGGTAACAAATAGACTTTGCCTTTCCAACAAGCCGTAAAAAATGGACAAAGTGGCGCCAAATCCGTATCCGATCAGCAAAAGCAATGAGCGTTTATACGTCATGAGGACAAGCTCCCTCTGCCCCGTGTAATCAAAATATCCTGCCGGGTTAATCGTAACCTGTCGTCCATAATCGGTTTAGGTTGCCCTTTATGACCAGTCAGCATACCCACAATCGCAATAAATATACAAATGATTCCGTAAATGCTATACTGTGGTTTACCTATTCAGCAAAAAAAATTTGATATGGAGTGGCATTTATGTTGTGGCGCAACCGAACTTTTCTTCTATTAATGACGGGTGAGGTAGTCGCAGGCGCGGGTATGTGGATTTCCATCATTGCCAATCTACAGTTCATGCAGAGCTTGATCCCTTCCGATACAGTCAAAGCTCTCATCCTGATGAGCGGACTCGTGGTCAGCATTCTCCTCTCCCCCAAAGCTGGCGTGATCATCGACATGTACGACAAAGGAAAGATCATGATGCTGGCCAGTCTGATCCGTTGCCTCAGTCCCGTCTTCATGTTTCCTGCACTCGCGAACGATTCCATCCCATGGATGATCGTCTCTCTTATCGTTATGCAGTGCTCCGCTGCCTTTTACTTCCCTACCGTGCAAGCATCTCTGCCTGCCATCTTGTCTCAAGATGAATTATTGAAGGCAAACAGTGTGTACCTGAATATTTCTACGCTATCCCGCATTGGTGGAACGGCCATTGGGGGAGTCTTGGTCGTCTCGATGGATCTGTCTATGCTCTATGTTTGCTCGATCGTGGCCTATGCCGTCCTGGCTTTCGTTACATTGTTTTTACGCATTCCGCAAATTACTACTCGCAGAATGAAAGAAAAAGTGGAATTTCGTGAAGTGCTGACTATCTCCAGAAAGGACCCTGCCCTATTTGTCGGCTTGATTAATAATGGGCTCGTTACACTCTTTCTCGGCGGTGTCAACTTGATGATTTTAAACTTTAGCGAAATTCAAAATGAACCCCAGCTCATGGGCTGGATCTACATGGCGGAAGGATTAAGCATCTTTGTCGGAGGGCTACTGGCGAAGCGTTGGATAGGTGGCAGAAATCTGGTGGCTTCCTCGACCTTTATGCTCGTATTTTTTGGCATCTCTCAATACGGCATGTCCTTTGCCGCCCACAAATGGATGGTTCTCGCTTCCTTTGCTGTATTTGGTTTTATCGTAGCCTTCTTTTTCCCTGTGTCTGCCACCATTTTTCAAAAACGACTTCCTGAGCATCAACAAGGACGATTCTTCTCGTTTAAAAGCATGCTGGATCGCAGCTTTTTCCTGATCGCTCTCGGTGTCACTGGCGTGTGTCTGGATCTACTGGGTGTAACTGGCTACTTGCTCTGCATCGGCACACTCACGATGCTGGTTGGGATCGTTACCTACTTGTACAGCAAGAAGCACAAGCTGGACGTCCGCGCCAATGATAAAGCGGCTGCCTAAAAAAATGGTGAACAATGCCAGAGCCTTTACCTACATTCCGACAATAGTGTATGATATGTGTATTGAGCGTAAAACTATTGGAGGGATTCTTCCATGCAAATACTGTCATCAACGGCACTAGGCATACTGGTACCGCTCATCATGGCTACACTGGTAATCTTCGTACGGATGCGTCGGCAGAAAAAACCGGTCTCCGCCAAGAGCATCATTTTACCGCCGTTTTTCATGGCAACGGGTTTTGCGATGTTCTTCTTGCCGGAAGCAGCAACACCCCCGATGTACGATTTTACAGCCTTTCTCGTCGGGCTGGTGTTTTCCATTCCGCTGATCCTGACGTCCCGTTTTGAAATCGTCGGTCAGGATGTGTACCTGAAGCGGTCCAAAGCCTTTTTCATCATCTTAATGGGACTCTTGGTCATTCGCTTGATCATTAAAGTACTCATCAACGATTCATTTACACCAATCCAAACGGGAGGCTTGTTCTTCCTCCTTGCTTTCGGTATGCTGGTACCTTGGCGAATCGCGATGCTGTACATGTACCGTCAGTTGACCAAGAAGACCTTTGGGACCTAAGACGAATAGCAAATACATCCAAAATAAAAGCGAGGGACTCCGATCACATGGAGGTACCCTCGCTTTTTTCATTTAGAAACGGGCAAGCAAGTACAAGCAATATATGTACCGCCAAAAATGGTATCCACGTCCTCCTCGTTTCTCCCGCTCACTCGCACGAAAAAAGGCCGCTCTCCTCTCGTTTTCAACGCTTCCTGAGCCATTCCCTCGCCGATCGGTTGGCAGAGGACGATGTCACCACCTGGCACTTTAAACGTCCGGCAACGTGCGCCCAGTTGCTCATCTACAAAAGGATCACTGCTCTCCCAGCCAAACCAGCGCTCCCATTGCTTTGCTGCCTCATCCAGTTTTGCCACCGCATATCCGACCGATTGGATGCTTTCGGCACCATTGGGATGGTCCGCAATCATTCCCCGATTTTTCAGGTCTTTTACACGCTCTTCATCAGATTCCTGCCACTCGATGAGAAATGGAGGCACCTGACTCCCCTGTGGATCTTCCGAAAAGAGCATCCTCCAGCGAATGACCGTACCGTCATCACGCGTCCGGCTTCCCGCTACTGGGCCCGTCACTTGCAATCCCTTTTCACGCAACTCTGTTGCCCATTGATCCATCTGTCGCGTACGCAAAGCGATCTGGCCAAAGCCTTCTCCCCTGCCTTGTTCCTCCACGAGCTGACGAATGAGCGGATTGTCTGACTCTTTTGCGAGTTCTGTCAGCTCGACTGCCAAAAACTCCACATAGGAGAGCCCAAAGTAGCTCAGGCTATTCCAAGTGCCCCACCTGACATGTCTGCCGCCTGCTACGGCATGATACCCTAAAAGTCGAAATTGTTCCGTCGCTGCTGCCGGAGTACGATGTAAAAAATGAACGATATGGTCCAAAGACAAGCCCATCTGCTCCCACCTCTTTCCATCACCCGACCGTCAGGCGATCCATCTACGAAAACGTTTTGTCCATTGTACTTCTTCTGCCATGAAAAGGAAAGATACGGTAGAGCATGGTATAATGGACGAATGTTTGGAAAAATGCCGTCTTTTTTCGCAAGGGGGAAACATGAGCCGAACGAATCAAACTAGAACAAGACGCCACAGAGCGAAAAACAAATGGAAGCACATAGGACAACGCACCATCCTCTTTAGTCTGATTGCCATCGTCGCAGCCGGGATGTATGTGCTCATTGACCGATTATCCAGCAACGCAGAGGGAAATCCAGCCCTCCCCGATACCGCTCCTGCAACGGAAGGTTCAGGAACAGAGCCAGCTGCAGAACCGACAATTTCCTTGAGCTTTGTTGGCGATGTCATGATGTCAGGTAATGTAGAAAAAATGGTGCTCGAAAAAGGATACGACTATCCGTTCACACATGTCCAATCGTTATTTCAGGCAGATGATTACACGATTGCCAATCTGGAAACGCCGATCACGCTGAGAGGGACACCTGCTGACAATAAAGCCTTTGTGTACAAATCGTCTCCCGATGCCGTGCCTGCGATGAAGAATGCTGGCATCGATGCAGTGAATTTGGCTAACAACCATACCATGGATCAGGGGATGGACGGTTTATTGGACACGCTACAGGCGCTCGAGGATCACCAGGTAGAATACGTGGGAGCCGGGCGGGATGAAGCCGGAGCGTATGCGCCCGTCTTCGTTGAAAAAAACGGTATCCGAATTGCCCTCTTTGGCTTTAGCCGAGTCATTCCCGAATACAGCTGGTACGCAGGCAAAAATAAACCGGGCCTCGCTGCCGCCTACGACCACACACTTGCCGTTCAAGCGATCCAACAAGCTCGGACAGATGCTGATCTTGTCGTAGTCATTGCACACTGGGGCAAAGAAAAAGTGGATTTCCCTGTCGATCATCAGACGATGCTCGCACACACCTTTATCGATGCAGGTGCCGATCTGATTGTAGGCGGACACCCGCACGTCTTGCAAGGTTTTGAAAAGTATAAGAACAAATGGATTGCGTACAGTCTCGGTAACTTCATCTTCACTCGCGCAGTCGAGCCCAAGACGTGGGAAAGCATGGTTCTCCAAGCCACCTGTACCAAAAAAGGGGATTGTGAGCTCACAATGCTCCCTTATCACGCTGAGCTGGGCCAGGCCGTGCCTATGAATGCTTCGGACGGAGCTCGCTTAATCGAACGGATCCAATCCATTTCCCAGCAAGTGAACATTCACCCGAATGGCCGTGTAGAATGAAACTTTCAACTTTTTGCTTCGTATGAATGAACAAAGGATGCAAACGGAAGGAGAGGGTGTCATGAGCGGATTAATCATCACGGCGGCAGTGATCGGGATGTTTGTACTCTCAGGATACTTCCTGACGAAGTGGGAAAAGGCTGTTTTCCCCAACAATCAACAAAATGGAAATCCAGATCCGCACAAGAAATAGCATACAAACCACAATCATGAAAAGAACGTGCACCTGATTTTCGGCGCACGTTCTTTT
>JARDZO010000341.1 GCA_029240815.1 Brevibacillus sp. | reverse complement strand
GGATCGGCTTTATGGTAGTAAGTGAAGTCTATGATTACCGCCATACTCATCGGCTCTCTCTGCATACCAAGGTCGTTCTGTCGACGACAGCTTTATTGGTGATTGTAGGAACCGTGCTCATTTTCTTACTGGAATACACGAATCCCAAGACGCTGCAGCCGTTATCGATGCTCGGCAAGATTCTTGGTTCTTTCTATCAGTCTGTGACCGCACGAACGGCCGGCTCCAACACGCTCAGCATCGGTGATATGCATCAGTCTTCCTTGTTCCTGATTATCCTGTTGATGTTTATCGGTGCCTCTCCTGGATCGACCGGGGGTGGGATCAAGACCACGACATTTGCTACCCTGGTCGGTGCGGTGATCGCGCAAATTAAAGGTAAGGAAGATGTGATTTTCTTCCGCCAACGTATTTTGCCTCACATGATCTATAAATCTTTGACGGTCATTATGATTGGTCTCTTCACAGTCATCACTGTCACCATGGTTCTTGCGGTAACGGAAGTGGGAGTTTCGTTTCAAATGATCCTGTTTGAAGTCACATCAGCCTTTGCTACCACTGGATTGTCAATGGGACTTACCCCTCACTTATCTGCAATAGGAAAGTTCGTCCTGGTTTTAACGATGTTTGCAGGGAGACTAGGTCCTCTAACCATCGCTTTTGCTCTAGCTCAACGAAAACAAAAGGAATACTACCGTTACCCGAAAGGAAAGATCACGATCGGGTAACACAAAAATACCCCGTACTTCCTATGCTTTTCCGGAAGTGCGGGGTATACTTTTTTGCCACTTATCTTGCATCAGCCTGCTGCAATGCCAGATCACGACGAGCTTCTCTTTTCCAGTACCACCATCCTGCGAGTAGTGCCAGCGCACTCCAAATACCACTGACAACGATCGGGTCAATCCCTGTGACAGGCAGGAGCCACCACGTCCAGACGAGTGAAAACACGGGGGCTCCCCATATCGCGGCAACTGCCCAATTGGACTGAACCGGATGTATGTGGAACAGATAAAACACGACAGGGAAAAAGATCGTAACTCCGCGCAACGTCATCGCCAAAAACGCCCAATGCAAAATTTTCGCTTGGTCGTCCCAGCAGACGATAGCGTAGGAGATCGCGATGATGGTCAAGATCAAGAATCGAGATACAGCCACTTTTCGAGCGTCCTCCCGAAAACGAGAAGTGTTACGTTGGATTACATCCCGGTTCAAGATGGTGGCAATACTCAGTGTCAAAGCGGCCCCTGTCATGACGACAGATAACAAAATAATTGCGTACGCGGCTCCAGCCACCCAAGCAGGCGAATGCATCATAAAAAACTGCGGGATTGCTTCGCGGGGAGTCAATTCTGGATGAGCATCATACATAAACAGACCGATCCATGCACTGACCAGACCGATTAGAACGATAATCATGCCTGCGGTAATCGCTCCATTGCGCGCGTCTCGTGCCGTACGACTAGCGAAGATCGGCTGCAGGTAAGCCTGTGTCGAGAAAATACCCACGACCATCGAGGCTCCCTGTGCCCAGCCCATACCCGCTTCCGGCACGACGAGATCCATCCGCCCTTCTTGCCACCATCTGACGTAAGTGCCTCCGTCAATGCTCGCCCAGAGCCATACACCCGTCCCAAGCAACAGCAGGACGAGCATGATCGTCTTGAGCGTACCAACGATGCTCGCGCCCATAAATCCTCCCGCCCACACATAGGCGATAATCAACAGGGCTGGAATCAACGCCAAGATGGACAAATGCGTCTGCCAAAATACCGATACAAACGGGAGTGCCGCCAAAATTTGGGCAATCACTTGAATGAACATGCCCAGCGATAAAAAGATACTGCTACCCAATTGCGCGCGTGAGCCGTACTGCAATCCGATCAGCTCTGGCAGTGTCTCGACTTGGAGCTGACGAAAACGACTGGCAAACAATCCGAGAAGAATGACAGCCGCTCCCCCGCCCAACGTAAACCAGAGCGAAGCCAGACCATGTGAAAAAGCGAGCTCCCCTGTGCCGACAATCGACGTCCCGCCGACAAAGCCGCCTACCAACGCACCTGCTACCATCCCTGAGGTCAGGGAGCCGCTCGCATTGGTGAAATCACTCGTCTTCTTGACCCTCCGTTTCGCTGCTATCCCAGCAATGACTGTTAGGAAAAGAATGAACATGAAACAGATGAAAAACGGTAATGAGGCCACCTGTGTTCCCTCCAAAGCATCTGACAACAACGAGTTTATTAGTAACTATAGTATACAATGATACTGAATTCAGTTTTATAAAAAATTTGGCTACAACAGGCTTGATGCGACGCCAAACGAAAAACCCTGCCAGACTTCACAGAGGAAGCGGCAGGGTTTGGTTGCTTATTTTTGCACCAACGTTTTGGACAATTCGTCGCGAACCAGTTGGCCCATCTCCAACGTACCAATTGCTTTGCTGCGATCGGTTGCGATGTCGCCTGTGCGATGACCGGCTTCGAGAACAGACCAAACCGCATTTTCCACTGCATTTGCTGCTTCGTCCATACCGAGCGACAGTCGGAGCATCATCGCTACAGACAGGATCGTTGCCAATGGGTTGGCGATTCCTTGACCAGCGATATCAGGTGCAGAACCGTGAACCGGCTCGTACAGTCCGAAGCTGCCCGCGGCCAGACTCGCAGAGGACAGCATCCCGATCGACCCGGTGAGCATCGCTGCCTGGTCACTGAGAATGTCGCCAAACATGTTTTCCGTTACGATCACGTCAAACTGCTTGGGAGCACGTACCAGTTGCATGGCGCAAGAGTCTACCAGCTGGTGAGAAAGCTCAACATCTGGGTAATCTGCAGCTACGCGCTCAGCGACTTTGCGCCAGAGACGGGAGCTTTCCAATACGTTGGCCTTGTCCACGGAAACGAGACGCTTCTGGCGCTTGCGAGCAATGTCAAAACCGACGCGAATGATTCGTTCGATTTCCGCTTCATTATAGATGCATAGATCTTCCGCTACTTCCCCATTCGGTCCATCGTAGCGTTTTTTCTCTCCAAAGTAGATCCCGCCTGTCAGCTCACGAACCACGATCAGGTCTACACCGGATACGACTTCTGGCTTGAGCGAGGACGCATCTACGAGAGAGCTGTGCATGGTCGCTGGACGGATGTTCGCAAACAGTCCCAGCGCTTTACGGATTCCCAAGAGACCTGTCTCCGGGCGCAAATGACCCGGATTTTGATCCCATTTCGGTCCACCTACGGCCCCCAGAAGAACAGCATCTGCTTGTTTCGCCAGCTTCACTGTTTCTTCAGGCAACGGTGTGCCGTCTGTATCGATGGCGATTCCGCCGATTCTACCTTCTTCACAAGTAAAAGTGACACCTTCTCGTTCTCCGACGAGAGTAAGGACTTTGACCGCTTCCTGCATGATCTCCGGTCCAATACCGTCGCCTGGAAGAACGGCAATGCGATAATCTTTTTTCATCGTCTATCCCGCTTTTCTATTCTGTAATGGTTTCCGTTCTCTACTGGTTTCCTTCATCCTACCCAATTGTGGAAAGAGGATCGTTAGTTGACTCCGACTGGCACGGATTCGCCGCGACGCTCCAGAATCTTGTTGATAGCACGTACATAGGCTATCGCACTTGCTTCCAAAACGTCTGTGCTCACTCCGCGTCCCGTCACCGTGAGATCACCTTGCTGCAGGCGGACGAACACCTCTCCCAACGCATCCTTCCCTTGTGTAACGGAAAGGATCTTGTAGTCAACAAGAGTCACATCTTCGCCTGTCGCACGATCAATTGCTTTGTAGATCGAATCGACGGACCCATTCCCGCATGCCGCCTCCTCGCAGGTGGAGCCATCTGCGCGAAGCAATCGCACGCTGGCAGTCGGAACCGAGATGTTGCCGTAAGCGAGCTGGACTGACTCCAGCTTGAATGCCTCCTGCCCACGCACCATTTTGGTATCGACGAGAGCGAGAATGTCGTCATCGCTGATTTCCTTTTTCTTATCGCACAGGACTTTAAAAGCTGCAAACGCCGTGTTCACTTCGTCCTGCTCGAGATGATAGCCGAGCTCGACCAGCTTCTCCTTGAACGCATGGCGACCGGAGTGTTTGCCAAGCACCAGTTTGTTTGACTTGAAGCCAACCGATTCAGGGCGAATGATTTCGTACGTCGTTACTTCCTTCAGCACACCGTCCTGATGAATGCCGGATTCGTGGGCAAACGCGTTTGCTCCCACGACTGCCTTGTTCCCCGGAACGATCATCCCGGTCAGACGGCTCACCAATTGGCTGGTACGAGCGATTTCTTTCAATTGGAGTTTGGTCGTCGCCTGGTAGTAATCCTTGCGTGTCTCCAAAGCGAGCGCCACTTCTTCCAGTGCAGCGTTACCCGCACGTTCGCCAATCCCGTTGATGGTACCTTCCACTTGTGTCGCACCAGCCTCAACGGCAGCCAAGCTGTTGGCAACTGCCATCCCCAAGTCGTCGTGACAGTGGCAGCTCAAACGAATGTTCTCGGTAGCCGGCACCATACGTCTCAGGTCGCTGAAGATTTGTCCGTACTGGATCGGCGTCATGTACCCGACCGTATCCGGTATATTGACTGTCGTCGCACCAGCTTTGATGACCGCTTCGACGACCTCCGCCAAAAAGTCGATTTCCGTGCGCGCCGCATCCTCTGCGGAAAATTGCACTTCTGTGAAGTACTTTTTCGCATAAGTGACTGCTTCCACAGCACGAGCAAGCACTTGCTCCTTGCTCATGTTCAGCTTGTATTGGCGGTGAATCGGTGATGTTGCAAGAAAGACGTGGAGGGATGCGTTTTGCGCGTTGCGAAGCGCTTCGTATGCCTTATCCATGTCGTCTTTAACGGCACGTGCCAAGCTTACGATGGTGGAGTTTTTCACCCGCTTCGCCACTTCGGCCACAGACTTTTGGTCACCAGGGGAGGCGGCTGCAAAACCCGCCTCGATCCTCGTTACGCCCAACTTTTCTAGTTGAAGGGCAATCTCCACCTTTTCGTTCGTGCTAATATTGACACCTGGAGACTGCTCTCCATCTCGTAAAGTCGTATCAAAAATCTCAATGGTCCGCATGAACTTTTCACCTCCACATTTTTTTCCTACAT
>JARDZO010000088.1 GCA_029240815.1 Brevibacillus sp. | reverse complement strand
ACGCAAACGCCGCTCTCCGGACCGCAGTCTGCTGTGGGCGATGCGATCAAATCGGGAGCGGAGCTTGCGTTGAATCACCAAAAAGAAGAATTCAAAAAGCTGGGCTTCGATCTGCAGCTGTTCCCGCAGGACGATCAAGCAGACCCGAAACAAGGTGTGGTGAATGCCGAGCTACTCGTCTCCAATCCTGATGTGCTAGGGGTGGTCGGTCACTACAACACAGGAGTGGCGATACCGTCGTCCGTCAAGTACGAAGAAGGCAAGCTGGTGATGGTAGGTCCGGCGAACACCGGGGTAAAGCTGACAGAAGAAGGAAAGAAAACGGTACACCGGATCTGTGCGAGAGATGATCAGGAAGGCCCGAAAGCAGCCCAATATTCCCAGAAGCAGCTGGGGGTCAAAACAGCGTTTATCATCCACGACAAAACCGCTTACGGCCAAGGGCTGGCCGATCAGGTAAAAGCGCAATATGAAAAGGATGGCGTGCAGGTGCTCGGATACGAAGGAATCACTCCGGGAGAGAAAGATTACAGTTCGGTGATTTACCGTGCTGTGACGTTGAATCCCGAGCTGATTTTCTTTGGCGGACTGTATCCCGAGGGCGGTATTCTGGTGAAACAAGCGCGGGAGAAGAACTATCAAGGGATTTTCATGGGAGGTGCAGGCCTCGATTCGTCGGACTTCGTCAAAATTGCCGGACCGGCTGCCGAAGGGGTCGTCTTCTCCTCAGCGGCAGGCGACGTGACGCAGACAGAGGAAGGGAAGAAATGGGCGCAGGAATATGAAAGCGCAATCGGCAAAAAGCCCGAGACTTTCTCCGTGTACGGGTATGATGCGATGGGGGTGGTTTTAAGCGGCATAAAAGAAGCGATCGAAGCGAACGGGGGGAAAAAGCCAAGTCGTGAGCAGGTGCTTGCGGCCGTCCACAAAACGACTGATTTCCAGGGCATGTTCACGAAGGTTTCCTTTGATGAAAAAGGGGATAACAAGCTGGCTGATGTCTTCATGTATAAGTTCGAGAAGGGAAAAGCGGTTTTCTTTGGGAAAGTGGAATAGTTCCATACTAACGGATAGTAGGTGGTCAGTATGAATCGTTTCCTTACGGTAGGAATAGCACTGATCCTTTTCATTACGATGACTGCCTGCAGTTCTTCCGTGAAGACGTCCGGGCCTGCTGGCAGCAGCACTGATCAGGCCGTCGCTGGTGATGCGATGGATGGCGTAAAAAAATCGGGAGTTCTTCGCGTCGGTTTTGAAGGAACGTACCCGCCTTACAACATGGTAAACGAAAAGAACGAGTTCGCAGGGTTTGACGTGGACATCTCCAATGAAATCGCCCGACGGCTGGGTGTAAAAACAGAGTTTGTCGCCACCAAATTCGATAGTCTGATCGGCGGGATTAAGGCAGACAAGTTTGACGTGATCATCGCTCAGATGACAATTACGGAAGAACGAAAAAAGAATGCGGATTTTACTGATCCATATGTCATAAACGGCGCGATCATCACGGTTCGGGAAAACACGGATGACATCAAAACAGCGGAAGACCTGAAAGGCAAGACCGTCGGTGCGGGAGCGGGGACAACATTCCTGGACTTCGCCAATACGATCGAGAAGGCAGATGTGAAGGTCTACAATACGACCGATGCCATTAACGCCGACCTGATCAACAAACGAATTGACGCGGCTATCCAGGACCAGCTCTGGCTCGGCTACAATCTGACCACCCAAAAAATACCGGTCAAAATGGTAGGCGATGTCCTCTACAAAGACGTCATGGGAATGGCAATTAAAAAGGATAGCCCTGTCTTTCTGCAGGCACTGAACAAAGCACTGAGCGACATGAAGAAGGACGGCACGCATGCGCAGATCTACAAGAAGTGGTTCGGGATCGAGCCGCCGGATGAATTGAAGTAGGCCAAATCCTATCTGCAGAAGAGAAAAAAGAGGAGGAAGATCCATGAAAGTTTTCGTGCTGGGTACAGGAATGATTGGGAATGCGGTCGTAGCGCAATTGGCGAAAAGCCCTGTCATCGATCAAGTGGTGGCGATCGATGGCTCGGAGGAGCGTCTGGAGAAGTGTCTGGCATATGCCAACCATCCCAAGGTGTCGGGCAAGACTGCCGTGCTAAGCGACGAGCATGCGCTGACAGAGGTTTTGCGGGATGCGGATATCGCCATCCAGTGTCTGCCCCACTTCCTGAGCCTGCAGGTGACAAAAGCGGCCATCGAGGCTGGCTGCCATCTGGTCGACTTGGTCCATACCGATTACCACGAGAAGCTGGCGTTCAATGATCAGGCAAAAGAGGCAGGCGTGCTGGTGCTGCCAGGCTGCGGGGTAGCACCAGGCATCGTAAACGTCCTGGCTGCCCGTGGAATCGATCTGCTGGACGAAGCCGAGGAAGCTGTCATGATTTGCGGGGGCATTCCGCGGCATCCGCTGCCGCCGTTGTGGTATCAGCTCGTGTTCAGTCTGGAAGGATTGCTGGACCTCTACACGAAATCCTCCCTGGCAGTGGAAAATGGCGAGCTCGTCGATGTTCCTCCGTTTTCCGGCTATGAGGAGTTGACCTTCCCTGATCCTGTCGGCGAGTGTGAAGCGATTATTACGGATGCCTCCACCACTCCATTTACATTGAAAGACAAGGTAGGGCGCCTCTATGAAAAGACGGTTCGCTACAAGGGGCACTGGACCAAAATAGCCACTTTGGCCGAGCTGGGCTTCTTCAGTAATACGCCAGTAGAGGTGGACGGCGTGATGGTATCTCCGCGAGATCTCTCTGCTGCCTTGCTCCGGCCGAAAATGAAAGGGGCGTCTGAGGAAGATATCACGGTGATACGTGTATATGCAAATGGCGTGAAGGACGGGCAAAGCAAAAGAGTGGAATGGGAAATGGTCGACATGTACGACAACGAACGCAATCTCACGTCCATGGCGAGAACGACAGGGTTCCCGGCGGTCATCATGGCGGAGTGGATTGCTCAGGGGCGCTTTTCTGAACGGGGAATCTGGACATTGGAAGAAATCATCAGGGGAGAGCGCTTTGATGCTTTCCTAGGTGATCTGGCGAACGAGGGGATTCACATTTCCTACAAGGAAGAAAGCATCTGAATTTCGATCCTGCAGCCTCTTCGTGCCGTGCAAACGGCATGAAGAGGAATTTTATTGGAAGGCGGTCACTTCGTGAAGAAATCAACCATGGCAGACATTATCCTGCTGCTGGTTACCCTGGTCTGGGGAACGACCTTCGTGATCATGAAACAGGCGATCGATACGATCCCGCCGCTAGCATTCAACGCCTTTCGCTACTTGATTGCGGCCCTTTTTTTGCTTCTGTTGATCCTGTTGTTTTACCGGCGCCAGCTTCGATTGCTGACCGGTCAGCTGGTGCGCTCCGGCATGTTTCTAGGGTTTTGGCTGTTTGTCGGTTCCGCCTTTCAAATGGCCGGTTTGCAGTTTACGACATCTGGAAAAACAGCGTTTATCACCGGCTTGTCTGGCGTGATCGTGCCCCTCTTTTCATTCGTTTTCTGGAAGCACAAGCTGCGAAAGACAGCCATTGCCGGAGTAATCTTGGCGATGGCCGGTTTGTTTTTGTTGACGGTAAACGGCCCGACCGCGGTCAATCAAGGGGACCTGCTAGTATTCGTCTGTGCGCTGTCCATCGCCTTTCACATCATTTACACAGGTAAATACGCCTCCGAGTACCCGACGATTTTGCTGACGTTCGTCCAACTGTTTACCGTCGCGGTCTTCAGTTTCCTTGGCACGGTATTGTTAGAGGACTGGCAGACGGCAGCAGATCCGAATCATCTCCTCGTCCCGGTCGTTTTTTGGTCACTCCTGCTGACTGGCATTCCGGCAACGGCGCTGGCTTTCCTCGCACAGACAGCCTGCCAACGCTTTACGACGGCAGCGCGAGTCGCTTTGATTTTTGTGATGGAGCCCGTTTTCGCGGCGATTTTTGCCTATTTTTTCGCGAGCGAGACACTGACGGGACGAGGTCTTTTCGGATGCCTATTCATCTTTTTGGGGATGATTCTGGCGGAATTGCGGATAAAGCCTGTTCGAAGCTGGTATAGGAAATGGAAAGAAAGAGCAGAAGAATCCCCTCCAGGATAACCAGAGGGGATTCTTTCATTTTTATGGAGAGAAAAGGTCTTATTCCTGCGTAAAAGAGATGTGTACGCCGCGGCGGTCCAGCTCGGCGATAAAAGGGTCAAACAAGTCCCCGATGACAATTTCCTCGATGCCCAGTACGCCGCGGTGCGGCACTTTTTCCGCTGCCAGCCATTCGGTGAGTATCGCTGCGGGCGTTCCCGTTGTTTTGGCCATGGAGGTAAGACCGCGTTCCGTATCATACAAATCGATCATGTCCCACTGTAGCTTGGCTGGGCGTCCCTCTTTTGTTCCGGCGACCGTCACTCTCACGACAGTGATGTCTTCCTGGGAACCGCCTTTCATTTTTGGTTCCAAGAGGGCCATGGAGAGCTTTTTCGGGCTGATCGGTGCGCCATCCACCTCGACCGGCGTTTCATCCAGAAATCCCAGCTCTGCCAGCACACCCATTTTTTCAAAATGTCCTTTGTAACGCACCGTTTTCTCATAGAGGCGTTTCACTTTCTTTTTAAGCGTATGGGCGGTGCTGTGCGCATCCGTTATTACCGCTTCACATGCTCCCACAGGCTCTGCGAAATGAATTTCTTCCAGGCCGGATAAAGGAGGGAGCTTTACCAACTCTCCATTTTCCGCTGCCAATGCCGGCCTCGTATACAGACCGAGCACACTCTCCAATCTGAATACCACCTGGTACCAGAGCGGGGGAAGGGGATGCCGGGGGATTCCTCCGCAGATCATCACCGCTTCATCCGCTTCGTCCAAAAGCTCGACGCCCCGGGCAGCCAAAAAGTTGACGATTCCCGGTGCCACTCCTGCACCCGGAACAATCAGGACTCCGGCTTCCACGGCTTTTTCATGCAGTTTCGCTTTCTCCTCGTACTTGGAACCGACTAGGTCGACCAGGTGACATCCTGCTTCGATGGCGGCTTCGATTGCAGGCAGACTTAGTGAGTGCGGCAAACAGGCAACCGCTGCATCGGCTTCCTTCAAGACGTCCACCATCACCTGATAATCATGCAGGGCGGCGACCTTGCCCGTCACTTTATTGCTGTTGGCCATGGTCAGACAGCGATCCAAATTGGCTCCCACGGCATCAACCGCGATGACATGATGAATAGCTGGACATTTGGCCAGTTCTCCAACCACCATGTTTCCGATCATTCCTGTTCCTAAAACGGCAACCCGCATCTCATTTCCCTCCCGCATCATTTTTATTAGTGGTGAACATTGGCAAGAAAACGACGAGTTCGCTCTTCTTTCGGATTCTGGAAAATTTCCTCTGCCTTTCCTTCTTCCACAATCACTCCGCCATCCATGAATATCACGCGATCGGCTACTTCACGGGCGAAACCCATCTCGTGGGTGACGACGACCATGGTCATGCCTTCCTTTGCCAAGTCCTTCATGACCTGGAGCACTTCCCTGACCAGCTCGGGATCCAGTGCGGACGTAGGTTCGTCGTACAGCATGACTTTTGGTTCCATGGCTAATGCGCGGGCGATGGCTACCCGTTGCTGCTGACCTCCGGAGAGTCTGGAGGGGTAGTGATCGCATTTCTCGGCCAGGCCCACCTTGGTCAAGAGTTTAGTCGCGATTGCCTGGGCTTCCTCTCTGGGCATCTTTTTAGTGACGATCGGGCCTTCCATCACGTTTTGAATGGCTGTCTTATGTGGAAACAAATTAAATTGCTGAAACACGAAGCCGGTCTGTTGCCGCAGTTGCCGAATCTGCATCTGTCGGGAACGGGTTTGCTGCCCGTCGGCTTGAATTTCGCACCCGCCTATGCGAATGCTTCCCGCATCCGGCTCTTCAAGAAAGGTAGTACAGCGGAGCAGGGTGGATTTTCCAGATCCACTCGGACCCATAATGACCACAACTTCGCTTTTTTTGACGTGCAAATCAACCTGTTTCAACACTTCATGGTCAGCGAACCTTTTCGAAATGCCATTTAGTTGAATCATTGTTTCCATGCCCCTGCCTCCTCGATCACTGCCGTACATGGCGGGCTACCCGGATTTCCACGCGCCCCTGCAAGATGGTGAATGCCGTGCTCAGGATCCAATAAATGGCCCCGGCAATCAGATATAGCGTTAACGGTTCAAACGTTTTAGCGATCAGCAAGGATGTCATTTGGAGAAGTTCGGTGACGGTAATGACGGAGACCAGGGAGGTGTCTTTTAACAGTCCGATGTAGGTGTTGCCAATGGTGGGGATGGCTGTGCGGATGCTTTGCGGGATGATAATCCTGCGCATGGCTTGGCCGTAAGTCATCCCGATGGATTCAGCCGCTTCCATCTGTCCTTTGTCAACCGACTGGATGGCAGCGCGAAAACTTTCTGACAGGTATGCCCCCACATTGAGGCTTAAGGCGATAATCCCTGAAGAGATCGGATCGAGGGCGATGCCGATCTGCGGCAGGCCGTAGTAGATGACGTAGATTTGCACGAGAAGGGGAGTGCCGCGAATGATGGATATATATACACAGATGCGGTCTTGTGCAAGAGAGGATTTTTCGAGATGCGGGCCAACGCGGTTATAATGCCGATTATGAGCCCAAGCAACATGGATCCAATGGCCAGTGCAAGTGTCACCAATGCAGCTCCAAGGAGAACCGGGAACGAGGAGAAGACCAGTTCCATCAACAATCCGCCTCCTTTCTATTTCAGTGTGGGACTTACTCCAAACCATTTTTTGTAAAGCGTTTCGTAAGTGCCGTCTTTTTTGATGTCGGCGAGAACTTGGTTGACAGCTTCGACAAAATCGCTGTTCCCTTTTTTGATCTCCATCCCGATTTTGTCTTCGTTGATGATGTCACTCACAATTTTGACAGGCAGGTTTTTCGTCTTGATGTTGTAGCCTAAAACCAGCTGATCGTTCATGATGACATCCAGTCGTTTATTGACGAGATCCTGGAGGTAATCATTCATGCTCTTGTATTTGCGTACGTCGGCACCTTCCACTTTGCTCGCCACTTCCTCAAAGGTAGTGCCAGCGCCAACACCTATCGCTTTTCCTTTGATGTCGTCGAGCTTGGTCACGTCGTTCGTATCGGTGCGGGTAGCCAGCACACCGCCGGTAATGACATACGGTTCAGTGAAATCAACGCTTTTTTTCCGCTCTTCCGTAATGCTCATCTGGGCGATGATGATATCAAATTTGTCAGCGTTCAGGCCGCCAATCAAACCTTCCCACTTGGTGGCTACAAATTCGGCCTTTACTCCCAACCGTTTTGCCACTTCATTGGAAATGTCCACATCAAACCCGTCAAATTTGTTTTGGTCGTTAAGGAAGTTAAACGGTGAATAGGTACCCTCAAAGCCTACCCGCAGCACGCCGTTTTGTTTTACCCGTGCCAATACTTCGCCTTGCTTGGTTTCGGGAGAGGGTGTTTGGGGCGATGAGGAGGATGAGCTGCCCGCATTTGTTGTGGCTGCGGCATTCGCCTGGTCGTTTGAAGCAGTTTGCTGTCCCCCGCACCCTGCCAACAATAGAAGAGAGACCAGACCTGCAATCCAAAGGTTGATGATATGACGCATTTTTCTTCTCCTCCTGCTTTTTTGATTTTGCAGCGTTTTCAGTAAGACTAGTGAAAAAAGAATCCCTCCTTGGCAAGGCTTGTCTTTCTACAATGACATTTCACTATGTAAAATGTCATTTCAATTACGAAGCTTATTTATAAGAATTTTCTCATTTTTCTGCATTGACTCGAAATGTATAGAATTAACAAAAAGCAGCAAAAATATTGCTGCTATTTTGTGTACTTTTCATATAGTCTATGTTACCTCTTCATATTGCCGGATCGCGGTATAAAGCAGCATGCAGTGTTCAAAGCTGCCGGTGTTCAGAGAAGTCAACTCGCTGATTCTCTCCAAGCGGTAAATGATTGTATTGCGGTGGATGAACAGGTTGCGTGATGTCTCACTCACGTTCATGTTGTACTTGCAATACCCCAGGAAAGTGGATGACAAAACTTCAAAATTGTCCTGCTCAATCAAAGGCCGGATAATCGATGTCAGTTTTTTTTGCAGGTCAGGTGCCAATTCTTTTGGCAGAAGCTTAAGTGTGATGTCCCAATCGTCGTAGAGGTATAGAGGCGGTATCTCGTTTTCCCTCTTTCCAACCTGCATCGCTTTGGAAGCGTTCCGGTATGACTCCGCGATCCCGTGGATTCCCGTTTTCAAATCACCCACAGCAATGGATGCCGACAATTTATACTTGGATTTCAGGAATTTGTTTAGCTTTTCCAGCTTTTGCTCAAGCTTGTCCAAAAAAGCGGCATGTGCTTCATCCGAACGGAACGCTTTGATGATGATAAACCGCTCTACGTTTAAGAAAGAAATGATGTCGCCTTTTGTTTCGCGGAAGACCAGGTTGAGAAAGTCCAGTGCCTCGCGCTGGAAGTAGGGAAAGGAGAATCTGTCGGAAAAGGTGGAGCTGTCGTTGAGTGTCTTCATGTCGATGTCAATGTCGATCAGGATGCATGTGCGGCTTGTGTCCAGGTCGTAGCCGAGCGTTTTGGCGTATTGCAAAATGTAATCCGTGTTCGCATCATTCTCAAAATGGATGATTTGTTGGACAAACACTTCCACCATCTTCGATTCAAGCTCGATCACTTCTTTGCGGAACGCTTCTTGGCACATCATCTCTACCTGGTTTTTCACCAGCTGTACATACTTTTCGACCTCTCCCGGATCGCCGACAATCCCCAAAACGCCGATAGGCTTGTTGTTAAACATCAATGGAACGGAAACGCCGGGCAGAATCTTCGGCTCCTCCTGGGCATAGCAAGTCACCAACCCGTTTTTTTTCAGTACTTCCAATGACGGCTGATGGAAAATCCCAAGACGGGCACGGTCTGTCGATCCGATGATGTACCCTTCCTTATCCGTGATGCTGATCGGGTATCCCAAGATTTCCGTTGTCTTATCAGCAATACCTTGGGCAATATGCTCCAGAATTTTCATCAGGAATCCGTCCTTCCTTTCGAGGGTATGACGATACATATCATTGTAGCGGATTTTTGTTCTAATAGATGATGCATTTTTGCTTCATGCGAAGCGTCGATGCGTCAGCTTGCTCGTGCACGAAACAGATGCATTTTTGATCTATTTTCCATCCAGAAGTGAAGCGCTGGTGCATCATGGGGTTTAATGAACCTGCATCTGAGCATTGAAATCACAGTGTTTGTAAGCTGGTATAAGACTTGCAATTCGAAATAGACAAACAAATTCAAAGGGTGGTTTGTTTGATGAGCGCAAACGAAGTGTGGGGTTGGATTGAGATAGATAAAGGGAAGATTTCGGATACAGGGATCAAAATCGCAGCCGAAACGGTCCGATTCAGCAAACAAACCGGTATGAAGCCTTGTGCTGTGGTCAGTGGGGAAGCAACAGAAGAGATGGGCCGCTTAAAACAGTGCGGTATCCGCAAGGTGTATGTGTTGGAGGCGGAGGATCGCTGTCAATCGGAAGCCAGCGTGAATCTGCAAGGGCTCTCGCAATTGCTTGTCACTGTACAGCCCAATTGTTTGCTGCTGGCAGCCAATTCCTTGGGGAATGAGTGGGCCGCCCGTTTGTCCATTCGTTTTCAAGCGGATGTGCTGGGAGAAATTGTCGACTACTCCAGGTCCAAGGGCATGCTGCAGTTGCGCAAAAAGGCATATGGCGAGAAAACGCACGCACTGTTTGCGATGGCGGGCGGACGATTGTCCATTCTGACGATCTCGTTGGATTCATTGGAGAAGCTTGAACAACCGGTGGAGGAGATGGAGATCGTCCCGTTTTTATGCCACAGCGAACCGCAGCGCATTGCTCTGCAAAAAGTGGAGCCCATTCACTGGAGCGAGCTCTCCTTGCACGAAGCAGATTTCATTATTGGCGTAGGAAGGGGAGTCAGCAAGGAGGGCATGAGAAGCATCCACAAGCTGGCTGAAATGTGGAATTGTCCGATCGGAGGAAGCAAGGTCGCGGACGAGAGCGGGCTCATCACCAGGGAATTCCGTATCGGGGCCAGCGGAAAAAATATCGCCAGCCACATCTACCTGGCGATTGGCATATCCGGTGCACCCCACCATCTCGCCGGCATTAAAGAGGTCAAGCATCTTATGGTGATCAATCCTGATCCCAGCGCCCCCATTACGGAAAACGCAGAATTGGTCATTGCCCTTGCCTATCAGGACGTGGTCCCAATCATCCTGGAAATGTTGAGGGAATCACTGGGGGTGGTTTCTTGAGCGTCATAGCAATTCTGGAAGTGACGGCCGACCCGTTGAATATGCGGTACGACTTGCAAAAGGAAGCGTTGGAAGGTCTGGTACCGGTGATCAGCCGCTGCGATCTGACCGTGTTGGAAAAAGGAAAAAGGCTGGCGAAGGAACGGGGCACGGAGTTGACGGTAATTGTGGTGGGCGAAGAAATGGACGAAGCTCTGTATTCAACCCTCTCCCTTGTAGGCGCAAATCGTGCTGTGTTGGTAAGCACCCCGCATTCAGCCATGGAAGCTCCCTTGCAAAGGGTCATGCAGTTGTCTTTGCTCATTCAGAAATACTCGCCCCAAATCGTGCTTTGCAACGAAAGGCAATCGGACGGGTTCCATTCGTTTACGGGCGGCTGGCTGGCGGAACTGCTGAACTTCGCCCACATGGGAGGGGTGGAGAAGATGGCATGTGTAGCAGACCCCGCACAAGTAATGGTGGAAACCGTCTATCAGAAAGGGTACAAAGGGACTTTTTTAGTGACGTTGCCGGCTGTTTTCTCCCTGTCTCGGCATGAAACCGTTTCCTACGTCCCGCGGTTGAGCAGAGTTCATCTTATTGGGAGACAGATTCCGCTGGAAAAAGTGGCTTTCTCATTGGAGGAGCGCCAAGTCAAAGACAGGACGATCGTGTTTGAAAGGCTGTCGGAAGTAAAACCGAGAACAAAAGCCTCGCCCGCCCCTGTAAAGGAAACAGCTCCTGCAGGAGGACTGTCACGAGGCAATCCGCTGGCAGCCCGGATGAAAATGATGATGGGCGGACCGCGGGCAGAAAAAAAAGAGCAGAGCACGAAAGAAGTGGTCGCTGACTCTCCGAAAAAAGCGGCGGAGCTTTTGCTGAAGAAGCTGGAGGAGTGGAGAAAGGAGAGATAACGTGGAGATCTATCGCGATACCTTTTGGGCTGTTCCAGTGAGCGTTCAGATCCTTTTGTACGCGGCAAGCGCAATCAGTTTGATTTTATTCGGTTATGGATTTTATCGCCGCTTTCGCCTTTGGAGGAAAGGCAGGCCATCCCCCATCTCAATGGAACAAATGAGATCGGTGTTGTGGCAGCGCTTGGCTGCCATCCTCAGCCAGAGGCGGATCAGGGAGGAAAAAAAGAGCGGTCGCATGCACATGCCGCTCAGCACGGGGATGGTCGTTCTCTTTATCGGAACGGTGCTCGTCTTTATTGATTACGATTTAGGGCTTCATTTTCTGCGAGGATGGTTCTACCTTCTCTATGAAATGACCTTGGACCTGTTTGGCGTTCTGTTCGTGATCGGCGTAGGGCTGGCGATCATGAACCGCCTGCCCGTAGGCAAAATTGCCCGCCTGCGGACCAAACCGGCCGATCGCGTCATGCTCATCCTGATGTTGGTGATTGGGATCAGCGGTTTCTTGCTTGAAGCGATTCGTCTGGCGATCACTTCCCCGGGTCATGGAGGCTGGTCGTTTGTCGGTTATTCACTTGCGGCGATCCTGCAAACACTCGGCGTGGGGCCGTCGTCTGAAATGCTCTATGTCGGAATGTGGGTGTTCCACATGGTGGTTGCCCTCGCCTTGATCGCATTGATCCCTTTTACAAAATTGCTGCATATCTTTTTGGCGCCGATCCATATGATCTTGACCGAACCGTTGACGGAAACGGATCTGAAGCCGTCTTTTAATCTGGCAAACCAATCGATCGAGGAAATAGCGGCAGGCAATCTTGGTTTAGGTGGGAGATCGCCAAGCGATTTTACGTTCTCCCAGCTTTTGAGCATGGACGCCTGTACAGAGTGCGGCCGATGCGACGAGGTGTGTCCGGCGGCAGGAAGCGGCAAGCCGCTTGCACCGCGAAGCATCGTGATGAAGCTTCGCGACCAGATGCACAAGCCGAATCACTCTCTTATGGGCTTCAGCCAGGAGGAGCTCCTCTCCTGTACCACATGCGGGGCGTGCATGGAGAGATGTCCTGTTTCCATCAGACATGTGCCCATGATTGTCTCGCTCCGGCAGGGACTGATCGCGGAAAACGTGCTGGAGCCACAATTGGAGAGCACGCTTTCCAATCTGCAAACCTACCACAATCCCTGGGGCAATCCAGGCCATACGCGGACGGATTGGACAAAAGGACTCACGGTTACGGTGGCGGAAAAAAAGGAGGAGGCACGTTGATGGAAATCCTGTACTGGACAGGTTGCGCGCCTGCCTTTGATCCTCGGGCAAGGGATATTGCCAGGGCAATCGTGCGCGTGCTGCAAAAAGCAAAGGTTGACTTTGCCATTCTAGGTAAAGAGGAGCGCTGTACAGGCGATCTGGCCCGCCGCGCTGGAGATGAAGTGCTGTTTCAGGAGTTGGCGATTTACAATATCAAGACATTGCGAGCGCATCAGGCAAAGAAAATTCTGACCGCGTGTCCCCACTGTTTTACCTGCATCGGCAAAGAGTACAAGATGTTCGGAGGCGATTTTGAAGTCGTCCATCACAGCCAATACTTGTGGCAGTTGATAGAGGAAGGGCGATTGACCCTGACAAAACAACTGGAGAAATCGATCACCTACCACGATCCCTGTTATTTGGGGAGACATAACGGTGTATTCGAGGAACCGCGAAAGGTGCTGCAAGCGGCAGCTGGTGGTGCTCCGATAGCGGAAATGCTGCGAAACAGAGAGAAAGCCTTCTGTTGCGGAGCGGGCGGCAGCGCGATCTGGGGCGGGAACAGGCAAGGGGAAAAAATCAACAGCATCCGCACTGAAGAAGCTATCGCAACAGGAGCGGAAATCGTCGCCACCGGTTGCCCGTTTTGCACGATCATGCTGGAAGAGGGAATCAACCTGATGGGGAAACAAATGGTCGTCAAGGACATAGCGGAAATCATTGATGAGCATTCCAATTGAGACAAAGGAGAGGATCGTCATGGACCAGTTCCAATTTTTGTTTACACCAGTACGGGTAGGGAACCTCATTTTGGAAAATCGGGTCATGAGTACAGGACACATGACAACATTCGTAGAGGACCGTCTTCCAAACGATCGGTTGATCGCCTATCACGAGGAACGGGCGAAAGGGGGAGCGGGACTTATCGTAATGGAAGCCAATGCGATCCATCCCACCGCCTATTTCACGGCGGACACGCTGGTAGCCTACACGGATGAGATTATCCCGTATTATCGTAATCTTGCAGATGCCGTCCACAAATACGGAACGAAGATGTTTGTCCAGCTGTTTCATCCGGGCAGAGAGGTGAATGAATCCGGTCCTCCCGGATATCCGGGCGTCGCCCCTTCAGCAATCCCCACTTCCCGGTTTAAAAACATGCCAAAAGAACTGGAAACGGAAGAAATCGCGGAAATCGTGGAAGGATACGCTGCGGCAGCCCGTCGTGTAAAGGAGGGGGGATTGGACGGGGTTGAGCTGGTGGCATCGCACGGTTATTTGTTCAACCAATTCTGGTCGCCGCAAGTCAATCACCGCGAGGACGAGTACGGCGGTAACTTTGAAGGGAGAATGCGATTTACCATTGAAGTCATCGAGAGGGTCCGTGAAAGGGTAGGCGAAGACTTTGTGGTCGGCATGCGACTGAGTGGAGATGATTTGGCAGAACAGGGATTATCGACGGAAGAAATCCTGCAGATTTGCGTGTACATCGAAGAAACGGCGGGGCTGGATTATTTTAATATTACCGGAGGACATTCGTCGACCGAGACGGCTGCCGTGTTTATCGCGCCGCCTGCTCCTGTCGAGCCAGGCGTTTTCGCTCCGGTGTCCGGACAATTCAAATCACAACTGAAAACACCCATTTTCATGAATCTGCGGGTGAACGATCCAGTTATCGCGGACAAGATTCTGGCCAATGGTCAGGCTGATGTGGTGGGAATGACGCGGGCGTTGATCTGTGATCCCCATATGCCGAACAAGGCGAACCAGGGGAAAATGGAGGAAATCCGGTACTGCATCGGATGCAATCAGGCGTGTATCGGACACATGGAGCTAGGCTTGCCGATCAGTTGCATCCAAAATCCGGTCACCGGTCGGGAGCTTCAGTACGCGGAACTTCCGCGAGCGGAAAAAGCGAAGAAGGTAATGGTGATTGGCGGCGGTCCGGCCGGGATGAAGTGTGCGGTGATTGCCGCCCAGAGAGGGCATGACGTCCATTTGTATGAACGGGATGGCGAACTGGGCGGGCTTGTCCGCACCGCAATCAAAGCGCCGAACCGCAGTGAATTCGGGGATTTGATTCTCAACTTGAAACGGGAATTGAGCTTCTCCGGTGTACACGTCCATCTCCACTCGCCGGTAGACGAGGCGGTCGTCAGGAGTGTCAATCCTGATGCTGTCGTCATGGCGGTCGGCGGCGATCCACATTATCCGCAGATTGACGGAATGGATCAGGACCATATCTTTTCCGTGGAGGATGTGCTGAATGGACGGGTGGATCCGGGACAGCGTGTCGTCGTGTACGATTGGAAAGGGGATTGGGCAGGTGTCGGCGTTGCGGAGTACCTGGCTGATCAGGGCAAAGAGGTAGAAATCGTGTCAGGGACGCATGTAATCGGCGAAAAATTGCAAAAATACCTCCAGGACGTGTATCTAGGCAATTTATACAGCAAGCAGGTGAAAATGACGCCTCATTACCGTATACAAGAAGTGAACAAAAGTTCCATTGTATTTTATAATATTTTCAACTATGAACCGTATACCATTGATGATGTGGATGGTGTAGTGATGTCAACCGGTTACATCCAGCGAACCGATTTATATTATCAACTGAAAAAGCTTGGCAAGGAAATCTACCGGATCGGTGATTGCCTGGCTCCGCGAACGGCCGAAAACGCCATTTTGGAAGGATTTGAATTGGCAGCCAAATTATAAAGAGGTGAGAGTATGAACCTGCTTGGGAACGCAGCACGAGAAGAAGTCATCATCCTCGATGGTGATGTGTGGGCCGTTGAAGCCGGATGGGAACTGGCTAACAGAAAAGCTGACGTTGCTCTAGTCAGCGACGGGGACGGTTCTGTTAAGGGGATGATTACGACTGAAGCGATATTGCATGCCATGCTGGAGAAGAGAGGCGATGTTCCGGTTTCTAGCCTCCGTCTCCTTGGGGTGAAGCACATGCAAATGGAAGAGTGGGAGTCGCTGACAGTGGATCAGTTGGAGCATCTCTATCGTGACGTGACCCATTCCTGTCTCCTGATGTCGGGAGAGAAGCCTGTCCGGCTTCTGATGAAAGCGGAAATCGCTGAGCGCCTCCACCATATGCTGCGTTCCGGTAAGGCAGAAATGCAACTCATTTTTGACCATTCATTTGATGAGATCTACGTTGCCGACGGTAGAGGCGTTACCCTGTACGTCAATCAGGCGTGTGAACGGACAACAGGTAAGCCTCCCTCCTACTATATCGGGAGAAGCTGTTTTGAATTGGAACAGGACGGCGACATCCTTCACTCGGTGAATCCGAAAGTGATTGAGACGAAGAAAACGCAAACCGGAAAAATCATCGTGAACGGGAAGCAGTTTATCGTCACCGCCAATCCCGTGCTGGATGAGCAAGGGGAGCTTTACCGGATTATCAGCAACGTCAGAGATGTGACCGAGCTAGTGGAGCTGCAGAAACGTCTGGAAGAGGCGGAAGAGCTGATCGGTTATTACCGGGATGAATTAAACCAACTGCGCAGCGGCAAGGCAGAAGGCAAGGAGATTATCGCAGCAAGCAAGGTGATGACCGATATTCTGCAGCTTGCCCAAAAGATAGCGGCTGTCGATTCCACAGTTCTTCTCTTGGGCGAGACCGGAGTCGGGAAAGGAGCCCTCGCCAAGTATATTCACGATCACAGCCTGCGCCAAAATGGTCCCTTTGTGCATATTAACTGCGGGGCAATCCCGGGCAACCTGCTTGAGTCCGAATTGTTCGGATATGAAGCGGGGGCATTTACCGGTGCGGAAAGGCGCGGAAAGATCGGTTTGGTTGAATCGGCTGACAAAGGAACATTATTTTTGGATGAAATCGCCGAGATTCCGCCATCTTTGCAGGTGAAGATCCTTCAGGTGATCCAGGAAAAAATGTTCACGAAAGTAGGCGGGAAACGCCAGGTCGAAGCGGATGTCAGGATCATTGCCGCTACCCACCGGGATTTGAAACAGATGGTGAAAACCGGAGACTTCCGCGAAGATTTGTATTACCGCATTCACGTGATTCCCATCCAGATACCGGCTATTCGCCATCGCCCGGAAGATTGCCAACTGATGATCGAGCATTTTTTGCAATACTACATTGGCAGATTCGGCCGAAACGTCCGTATGGATCCAGAGACGCTGCAAGCTCTTCTTGCCTATCACTGGCCTGGAAACGTGAGGGAGATAGAAAATCTGATGGAACGGTTGGTTGTCACGGTGGAAACGAACAGAATCAGTGCTGAGGATTTGCCAGACTATATCAGGCATACCGCGTATTCCGGTGAAAAGGCGGTGTCGGTCAAGCAGCTTGTCCCGATCAGGGAAGCGGTCGAGGAAGTGGAGAAGCAAATCGTACAGATGGCATGGAAGCAATACAGGACCTCGAGGAAAGTTGCCCGCATTTTGGGGATCAATCAAGCGACTGTCCTGCGAAAAATGCAGAAGTACCAAATCGGCGAAACGGATTGAACAAAACGATGGTCCTGTCATCCAGCCATTTTTGTTCAAAATACACATATATTGTCTGATAATTTCTATTATAAAATGAATTCACAACATTAATAGGTGAGAGGGGGATTAGCATTGCCGCACACAGATGTGAGAGTGAGCGAAAAATTGAGCGAGGCATATACCCTGCCGGCATGGTTATATACAAATCCGGACGTTCTGGAAGTGGAGAAAAAGGAAATTTTCAGCAAGACGTGGCAGTACGTAGGACATGTCACCGGGGTACAGCAGCCTGGCGACTATTTTACGGCGGAGGTTGCCGACAAGCCGATCATTATCGCACGTGGTAACGATGGCATTGTCAGAGCGTTTTACAATGTATGCACACACCGCGCCTCAAAGCTGGTTGAGGGAGAAGGGAACAAAAGTGTGTTCACCTGTCCGTACCACGCCTGGACGTTCCACACGGACGGCCAGCTCAACAAGGCACCCAATATGAAAGGCGTAGAACAATTCAATCACAAGGATTTTTGCCTGAAACCGATACGATTGGAAATCCAGGCGTCCTTTATCTTCGTCAATCTCGATCCAAACGCACAAACGATGGCAGAGGTATACGGCGGTCTCTTTGAAGGCTTTGAGAAGCTTCATCTGGAAAAATTGAAAAAGGTTAGAGTGGTCGAGACTGTTTGCCGGTCGAACTGGAAAGTGGGAATCGATAATTACCTGGAATGCGATCACTGTCCGTTGGTCCATAAATCATTGATGCAAAAGGTAAACATGGACAGCTATGAAGTCGATATTCAGGAAAAGTACATTTATCAAGGTGTCCCTCTTAAGGGAATAGCCACAGATCAATATGAATTGGGAAAAGGCGGCCGATATTACTGGTTGTACCCGAATATGTGGTTTTCCTTTGACCCGGGCCCAGCCAATTTATCGATCCACCAATCCATTCCGATTGACCACAAAACAACCAAGTATGTATATACGACGTTCTTGATGAATGAGACGATGACGAAAGAAGAAGAAGAATTGTTCGCCATAGACCTCGACGTTCGTAAAGAAGACCTAGAGATTTGCGAAGTGGTGCAAAAAGGCTTGGATACCGGCGCATATAGGCAAGGGAGATTTTCGCTGACAGAAAATTGCGTGCATCATTTCCACTTGCTAGTCCAGGAAGCATTGCAAGAGGTACTGCCATTGCCGGCCAAATGATAAATGTCCGTCGATCCTCTCCGCTTGCCAACAAAAGCGGGGAGGATCTCGGATAAGCAGGGACAAGTCCTTATTTTGAAAGCGCTTACAAAAAGAGGGGGATCTTATGTCAACAGGGCAAGGAAACGGCGGGCAATTGAAGCGTTCCATGAAAAGCAGGCATTTATTCATGATTTCCCTAGGAGGGACAATCGGTACCGGGCTTTTCTTAAGTTCAGGCTATAACACGCAACCAAGTTTATTGGTCCAGCCACAGGATTTACGGTGGGGTGGGTCTATTGGATGAGCTGGGGTACCACGGTTGGCTCAGAGTTTACGGCAGCCGGTATCCTGATGCAAAGATGGTTTCCAGATACGCCCGTTTGGATTTGGAGCGCGCTGTTTGTCGTTTTGCTCTTTTCATTAAATGCGCTGACCACGAGAGCATATGCAGAGACGGAGTATTGGTTTGCAGGTATTAAGGTTGCTGCTGTCATTATATTTATCATCGTCGGCGGAGCCGCAATTTTCGGGTTCATGAGCATGGGAGATAGGCCTACACCGTTCCTTTCCAATTTTATCGGTGAGGGCGGGCTCTTCCCCAATGGATTTACCGGCGTATTCATTACCATGATGACCGTCGTATACGCATTTCAAGGTTCGGAAGTCTTTGGTGTTGCTGCAGGGGAGACGGAAGAACCAGAAAAAAATATCCCCAGATCCATCAGAAACATCGTTTTTCGACTGTTGCTCTTCTATGTAGCGGCCATGTTTGTTTTGGCGGCGATCGTCCCGTGGAAGGAAGCCGGTGTGATGGAAAGCCCGTTTGTCACTGTTTTCGATATGGTTGGCATTCCTTATGCTGCTGATATTATGAATTTTGTTATCTTGACAGCTCTCTTGTCGGTAGGAAATTCAGGTCTTTTTGTCAGTACACGCATTCTCTACTCCATGTCGCAAAAAGGAATGGCACACTCAGTTTTTTCAAAACTGACGAAAAGAGGAGTTCCGCTGTATGCGCTGCTTGTCACGCTGGGCTATGCGCTGTTGTCCTTGCTGTCTAGCCTGATCGCACCCGAAACAGTATTCATCCTGCTGTATTCTGTCGCCGCAATCGGGGGTACGGTTGCTTGGGCCGTCATCGCATGGGCACAGTACAATTTCCGCAAGCAATATATCCGCGGCGGCGGAAAGGTGGAGGACTTAAAGTTCGCCGTCCCCTTCTTCCCGATCGTTCCCATCCTGTGTATTCTCATGTGCATGTTCATCTTTGGATTTACCGTGTATGACCCGACACAGCGCACCTCATTCTTCATCGGGATTGGCTTTATGCTCGCATGCTATGTGTATTACTATTTCAGATATGGGCGAAGAAAGATGCATCAATTTACGGATGAAATCATCGACAGTTAATCAAACGTAAGGAGTGAACGATGAGTACTCACACACCAATAGAATATTTGAATCAAAATCAAGAGAGCATTCTACAAACATATCGTGATTTGCACGAGCTTGCGGAGCCGAGCTGGGAAGAAAAAAAGACCTCGGAATACTTGCTTTACCGTTTGGAGGAAGCTGGTTATTCCGTTCAACAATTTGAAGGTCACTGCGGTCTGATCGCACAGATCGAAGGAGAGACGAGTGATGTAGTGGCCCTGCGAGCGGATATGGACGCTCTTGTGCAAGATGTGGATGGAGTGGTGAAAGCGAACCATTCTTGTGGTCACGATGCGCACAGCACGATGGTTTTGCATACGGCGATAGCCCTGGCCTCGTGCAACATACGTCCTTACAAATCACTTCGCTTTATTTTCCAACCAGCGGAGGAAAAGGGTGAGGGAGCACTGCAATTGATTACGGACGGGGCACTGGAAAATGTGAAAACGTTGTTTGGAGTGCATCTGCGTCCTGTAATGGAAGTCCCCTATGGTAAAGCTGCTCCAGCGATTGTACATGGGGCTTCCACATCGATTCGAGGAGTGATCAAGGGCCAGCAAGCTCATGCAGCACGTCCGCAAAACGGAAAAAATCCGATAGAAGCTGCATCGTTCCTCATTCAAGCGCTACAAGGGATTCGCCTGCAAGCAGGCGGCCCTTTCTCTGTGAAGATGACACAAATGCATGCTGGTGAGTGGAGCTCTAATATCATTCCGGATAAAGCTACTTTTACATTAGACATGCGTGCTCAAACGAATGAGGGAATGGCTGAATTAAAGGAGAAAACCGTCCACACGATGGATACGGTTGCCGCATTAACAGATACCGGCATCGAGTGGGAAATCGATGGGTACTCTCCTGCTGCAACACTGAATGACAAGATGATCAAGCTGGCAGCTGGTGCGATCGCCAAGGTGCTAGGACCTGAAAATCTGGTAGAACCGTGTGCTACACAAGGTGGGGAAGATTTTCACTTTTATTCGCTGGAAAATCCTGATCTGTCAGCGACGATGATCGGTCTAGGATGTGATTTAAGGCCGGGACTGCACCATCCCCATATGTCATTTCGATTGGATGCACTCGTCTACGGAACAAAAATTTTAACAACAGCAATGCTGGAAGCAGCCATTCCTTTACCGAATGAAAGGAAAGGAGATCTACTCATTGGAGAAAAATGAAATGGCACCGTCTCTCTCTGTTCGGCTCATCTCTTCAGTTGATGAACTAGCCAAGGTCAGAGATCTTGAAAAAATAATCTGGGGAGAAGATGACCCTGTTCCTGTGTCTCATGCAATAACAGCAGTGAAAAATGGCGGCATGGTTCTCGGTGCCTACGTCGAGGATCAACTCATTGGATTTCAGTACAGCTTTGCCGGTTTTAACGGCCAAAAAACGTACCTCTGCTCCCATACCCTTGGTGTTCATCCGAATTTC
>JARDZO010000340.1 GCA_029240815.1 Brevibacillus sp. | reverse complement strand
CCGTGGGATACGGTGGGATGATCCAGCAATCGGAATCATGTGGCCAACGACGTCACCGATTTTATCGGCGAAGGATGAGGGGCACCCTTTATTGAAGGATGCGGAGATTAATTTTTAATTTCATGGTCAAGCCATAAGCTTGGCTGCATAATCGAACAAGTCCCCTCATATGCATGTACTATGTTGATGTTAATCATGAGTGAGGGGATGATCGAATGCGCCGGGTCACATGGGTAGTAGCAGTGGTGATGTGCTTAGCATTGGTTCTCGCGGGATGCGGGATGGGCAAAAAGGATGCAGGATCTATTGTAAAGGATTTGGATCATGTGATCAGCAAGTCGGGCAGCTATCAGGCTTCAGGAAGCATGATTTTGAACACAGGGCAGCAGCCGCAGGAGTATCAGGTGGAGGTGGCTTACTCGCCGGATCATTTCTATCGTATTTCGCTTACGAATGCGGGGAAGGACGTGACGCAGATCGTACTGCGTAATGAGGAGGGTGTGTTCGTACTTACGCCGCATCTCAAGAAGAGCTTCCGCTTCCAAAGCGATTGGCCGGAGAATCAGGGGCAGGTGTACTTGTTCCAATCTCTTGCGAAGAGCATAGTTGCCGATAAGGATCGCCAATTTACGACGGATAATGATGCGTATGTGTTCGATGTTGCAGCCAATTATCAAAATGAGCAGCTGTCACGCCAGAAAATTTGGCTGAATAAGAAGACACTTGCGCCTCAGCAGGTTCAGGTGTCGGATGTGAATAAGAATGTGTTGGTTCAGGTGAATTTCACGAGTTTTGAATTCGATGCTAAGTTCGACAAGGACTATTTCCAAATGGAGCGCAATATGACCAGCTGGAATTTGCAGACACTCCCTACAATGGCTGACGTTAGCGTGACAGATGCCGATCACCCAGCAACGGGTGGTAAGTCTGTAACAGATAAGAATCTGTCAGCCACAGGCGGACAATCCGATCAAACGGCAGGCCAAGCTCAAAATGGGCAAAAGGCGACAGCAACTAAAACCGGCACAGACGCGACGAAATCGACTGCCGCGGCAAGCAAAGCGCAGAGTATCGGTATCATCGAGCCGTCCTACCTGCCAAAAGATGTGGTGAAGCAGGATATCACGGATATGAAGCTTGGTGAGGATGCAGCGGTCCTTTTGAGATACAAAGGGAAGTACAACTTCAGTCTCATCGAGGTGAGACCACAGGCGAAATCTGTGTCCTTGCAGCCGGGTACGATTGTCGATCTTGGATTCACGATCGGCGTGCTCACGGGGGATGAGAAGAAGACGCTCACTTGGACGAATGACGGCGTAGAGTTCAGATTGTCGACTGGCGATTTGCCTACGAATGAAATGATCAAAGTCGCTATGGCGACTGAGGGGCAGTCAGGGAAATAAGAATGAATATTTAGCGCCAATTTAAGCTAAAAAAGGGAAGATCTGTGCGATTTGAGCAGGTGTCTTTCCTTTTTTTAGTCAATTCTTGAACAAGAAAATTTAACCAACTCCCCCCAAAGGGAGTTTTTTTGGTATAATGCAACTTTGGAGTAAATAGATAATGGAGTGTCTTGATGAAAACAACTGGTGAATTAACAATGGAAGATCGACAACAATACTGGGAAAATGAAATTGTCTTGTTCGGTAAGTATCTTACGGAGGAAGGCAAATTAAAAGCAGAGACAGTAGGAAAATATGTTTATAGCATACGATTTGTGACGACGGCGTATTTTGTTCGCTACGAGTTGGATTATGAACAGCTGCAGGGCGAAACGATTGTTGATTTTCTGGGTTATTTCTATATTAGCAAGATGCTGAATAGTTCGAAGTCTGATATCGATATTTATCTTCCGGCGATCATAAAGTGGACGCAATATCTTCTGCAATCAGGCAAGATTTTGGCTCAGCAGGGTACTGAAGTATTAGCAGTGTGCAATTATAAGGAGTTTTTTGCTGACCGGTTTGATCAATATACGAATGCGAAAAGTGATAAGGCCATGAAAAAGTGGTTTTACTCCAATGATATCGACGTTTACTTGGCTCAGCAAAAGCCTAAATCTGCATCTGTAAAGCTGAATCCTATTGTGGTTGATAACAATCTGCTTGAGCAATGGATTGATAACAAAACGGCGGTGCCTCAAATTGTTGCAGATTTCAGGGAGTTCTTGGCTTTCCTGCAGGATTCTAAGAGCATCAAAGTGACCCCGGCCAGACAGCATTTGCCACGGAAGTTTTGGAAAGAGCTCGACGAGAAGCTGCAATGGAATCTTTTTCGCAAACCGACATTGAACCAGGATCAAGAACCCTTGTTTCAGTTCTTTTTCTATGCAGCGGAAGCATTAGGGTTGATAGTAGAGCGCAAGCAGCAGTGTGAAGTTACGAATCAGGCCGTAAAATTTCTTGCATTATCCGATAAGGAACAGGCAGTCGTTCTATTAGATGCGCTTTGGAATAAGGTCGAATGGGGAAATTTGCAGGAATCCAACGAAGGCGGTTATCCTGAAGCGATCCAGGTCTTAAGAGAACCGATTGCGAGTGTGCTAGCAAGTTGGCCTGTTGGTCACGAGCATGATGTGCAAAAAGAATGGAAGAAGAATAGGCAATCTGGGAAGCTGCTTGACACGAGTGCAGATGTTTTTCTTCATTCGGTTGTATCAGTATTGATACGTTTTGATCTGGTCAGTGCGCAGTATTTGCCGGAGTCTGAAATCAAGTATGCTTTTCAAAGAACGCCACTTATCATGACGGTAAAAGATTCGGGTATGCGCGTTTTCCGCTATTTTGCTAATGAAAATGTTCAACCTAAGTTGAAGCCGGAGGTAGTTCGTGACATCCATTCTACGAATGATCTAAAGGCTGTTTCTGGTAAAAGTAAAATCGGACGCAATGATCCTTGCCCATGCGGGAGCGGGAAGAAATATAAAAAATGTTGTTTGTAGGCCTGTAAAAGTAAGGTTGACAGTTTTTCGTGATTAGGATTAACATAGGTTTACTGCAATGGATAAAAGAGGTGAGCACTGGTGGATGCTTTTTATCGTCCCACGTGGGTAGAAATTTCGTTAGATGCACTGCGAAGCAACATTGAAGGTTTTCAGAAGGTACTGCCGGCAGGGATGAAACAAATGGCAGTCGTTAAAGCTGATGCGTACGGACACGGGGCTGTTGAAGTATCCAAAGAGGCTCTCGACGCGGGTGTGGATTACTTGGGTGTGGCGTTTTTTGATGAAGCGTTGGAGTTAAGGAATGCAGGGATCACCGCACCTATTCTGGTACTTGGCTATACGCCTCCAGAAGGGGTTGATAGAGCGCGTGAACTCGATGTGACGATTGCTGTCTATAGTAGAGATGTTCTCGAAAAGCTTTGTTTTCAGGGGCAAGTGAAAGATGGGGCGCTTCAAAAGAAGCTAAAGATCCATATCAAGCTGGATACTGGCATGGGGCGGCTTGGTTTGCACACGGAAGAGGATGCTATTCCATTTATTGAGGAAGCGTTGACGCTGCCGAATGTGGAAGTTGAGGGTTTATTCACGCATTACGCGAATGCAGACGAAGTAGATAAGAGCTATACGATGGAGCAGTATCGCCGTTTTGAGCGAATTGTGAGCTATTTTACGGATAAAGGTGTTAAGTTTCCATATATACATGCAGGCAATAGCGCAGCGGCCATAGATTTGCCAGGTTTGACGTATTCAATGGTACGGTTGGGGATTTCGATGTATGGCTTGTATCCTTCCGAGGATGTAGATCAAGCGAAAATCGAGTTAAAGCCGGTACTAAGTCTCAAAACAGGGATTGTTCATCTTAAAACGCTGCCTCCAGGCTCTGGAGTTAGCTATGGCACGATTTATCACACCAAGGGCCACGAACAAATTGGGACACTGCCTATTGGGTATGCGGATGGGTATTCTCGGATGCTTTCGGGTAAAGCTGAGGTTCTTGTTCGGGGCAAAAGAGTGCCGATCGTCGGTAAAATCTGTATGGATCAATGTATGATCAATGTATCGGATGTACCGGATGTTCAGTCTCTGGACGAGGTTGTGGTGATCGGGGAGCAAGACGGAGAGCGCATTACGGCTGAAGATGTAGCTCGTCAGTTAGGTACTGTTAACTATGAAATTATTTGTATGATTTCACATCGTGTTGCGCGTGTGTATGTGCGTGACGGCAAACGTATAGATGCAATTAATCCTCTCATGCGGCATCGCTACTAAAAATAACAGATTAATTTACCATTTATTTTTGTGCTAGATGGAGAGGATTTTCCGAATAGGCTATCGAATACTATGTAAGTAGGAATCTTATATCCAAGTGTGTAACATATTTGATATACTGAATGCATATATCTATTGTATAAATTGGTTTTTGGAAAGACATACTGGTAATATTGTCTTTGTATCGTTTCTGGGGGTGCGAGAGTGTGAGCAATGCGCATAATACGAAAAGGATCATGATTAGCTTGCCTGACAATCTGTTGCAAGAAGTGGACGGTATTGTCGAGAAGGAGAATTCCAATCGCAGCGAATTTATTCGCCAGGCAATGAAGCTGTATTTAATTGAACGTAAAAAGCGCAGTCTACGCGAATCCATGCAGCGTGGGTATATGGAGATGGCGAAAATAAATCTCAGCATGGCATCTGAAGCTTTTCAAGCGGAGGAAGAAGCGGACGGTACGCTTGATCGCTTAGTAAGCGGGGTGTAAGCAGTGATTGTCAAACGTGGTGATGTTTTTTTCGCAGATCTTTCGCCGGTTGTAGGGTCGGAGCAGGGAGGGGTTCGTCCTGTTCTAGTGATCCAAAATGATATCGGCAACCGCTTTAGCCCAACCGTGATTGTTGCAGCGATTACAGCTCAAATCCAGAAGGCGAAGCTTCCCACGCATGTGGAAATCGATGCGGAAACGCATGGTTTCGACAGAGATTCGGTGATTCTGCTTGAACAAATCAGAACAATCGATAAGCAACGGCTTACGGACAAAATTACGCATTTGGATGAAGAAACGATGCGCAAAGTTGACGATGCTTTGCAAATTAGTGTGGGACTGATAGAATTTTGAATAGGATCAGGAACGGACGAGGGTGCAAGGTTCCCTCGTTTTTTGGTTTGTATACATACATAGGAATA
>JARDZO010000087.1 GCA_029240815.1 Brevibacillus sp. | reverse complement strand
ACATGATTCCTCAGGATTGGTAATGAAACCTGCCAAGTTGGAGAGGCTATAAGTACGATTCCTATCGCGTTTTTTTGTTTGTACAGCAAATTCAGACTACTTATATCAAGGGTTTTGCGGATTGGCAATATTTTGCATGATTATGCCTTTCGACACGAGAAAACGCTTACGAAATGGAAAAAAGGTTTTTTTATACCTTCTCATACTGGGGACAAACATGTATACTAAGACCTGCGTTTACCGATAACATTTTTGAGGTGGTAAGTAATGGGTAATCAAGACGTGGTAACCGAAAGCACCCAAGGGACTGAAAAGCAAGAGAGCTTGAACTTGCTCGAATCTACTCAAGTGGTGATCAAGGATGCACTGGAGAAACTAGGTTACCAAGAATCGATGTTTGAACTCTTGAAGGAGCCGCTACGCGTTTTGACCGTACGCATTCCGGTTCGCATGGATAACGGCGAAGTAAAGGTGTTTACGGGCTATCGTGCACAGCACAACGATGCAGTAGGTCCGACCAAGGGGGGCATTCGTTTCCACCCGGAAGTTACTGAGGATGAAGTTAAAGCACTTTCTATCTGGATGAGCCTCAAAGCAGGTATCGTCGATCTGCCATATGGTGGCGGTAAAGGCGGTATCATTTGCGACCCGCGTGAAATGTCCTTCCGTGAACTGGAGAGACTGAGCCGCGGTTACGTTCGCGCAATCAGCCAACTTGTGGGACCAACGAAAGATATTCCTGCTCCGGACGTCTTTACGAACTCACAAATCATGGCATGGATGATGGACGAATATAGCCGTATCCGTGAATTTGACTCCCCTGGTTTCATTACGGGTAAACCAATTGCTTTGGGTGGTTCCCATGGCCGTGAAACAGCTACGGCAAAAGGTGTAACCATCTGCATCCGCGAAGCAGCAAAGCGTCGTAACATCGAAGTAAAAGGTGCTCGCGTGGTCATTCAAGGCTTTGGTAACGCAGGTAGCTACCTGGCAAAATTCATGCACGATGCAGGTGCCAAAGTAGTTGGTATTTCCGACGCTTACGGTGCACTGCACGATCCAAACGGTCTGGATATCGATTATCTGTTGGACCGTCGTGATTCGTTTGGAACGGTAACAAAACTGTTCAACAACACGATTTCAAACAAAGAACTGTTTGAACTGGATTGCGATATTCTGGTACCTGCAGCGATTGAGAACCAAATTACTGCTGCAAACGCTCACAATATCAAAGCTCAAATCGTAGTTGAAGCAGCAAATGGTCCAACCACTTTGGAAGCGACCAAAATCCTGACAGAACGTGGCATCCTGCTTGTTCCGGATGTACTGGCAAGTGCCGGCGGTGTGACTGTATCTTACTTTGAGTGGGTACAAAACAACCAAGGTTACTACTGGACAGAAGAAGAAGTGGAAACAAAATTGGAGCAAGTTATGGTGCGTTCGTTTGAGAATGTTTACTCCCTGTCCCAAACACGCCGCGTAGACATGCGTCTCTCAGCTTACATGGTGGGTGCTCGCAAGATGGCAGAAGCTTCACGTTTCCGCGGTTGGGTATAAACCATTCCCTTCCGTTCTCCACATACAGGTAGTCGAAAAACCCCTCCTTGCATGAAAATAAGGAGGGGTTTTCTTTTTGCTGCAGCGCGTTTTTTATTGTTTATTGATCAAACAAATGCTGAAGTTGTTGAAAGTCGCGCGTTTGCTGCAAAGTTACGATCAGTTTCAAACGGGCTTTTTGTCCGTTCAAGCCGTTCGAGAAAATAATGCCGAGCTCTTTCAGTTGCCGTCCGCCGCCTTCGTAATCGTAAACATCTTGCACTTGCCCGTTGTAGCAGCGGGAAACTAATACGATCGGGACGCCTTTTGCCAAGATCTGTTTTAAGGTAGGGAGAATGGCTGGGGGCAGGTTGCCGAGTCCGAAAGCTTCGATGACCAATCCGTCGATCGGCTGTTCCAGCAAAAATTGGAGCCACGACGGATCCATCCCGGCTACCGCCTTGATCAGCGGAACATTGGCGTCCGCATGGGAAATCACATAGTGCTCTCGGGTAAGGGGAGCGTGGTGATAGTGAACTTGCTTTTTGGCAATCGTACCGATTGGCCCGTACTGTGGTGATTGAAAAGTCGCGACGTTGCTGGTGTGCGTCTTAGTTACATGGCAGGCTGCGTGTATTTCATCGTTAAAAACGACAATCACGCCTTTGTTGACGCTGTCTGGGTCTGCAGCTGCCCGGACGGAAGAAATCAGGTTAACCGGCCCATCTGCACCAAGCTCGTTGCTGCTGCGCATCGCACCTGTAACGACAACAGGAACAGAGAGCGGGAGGGTTAAGTCTAGGAAGTACGCAGTTTCCTCCAGCGTATCCGTTCCATGCGTGATAACTACTCCTTCGAATGGAAAGGCAGCCAGCTCTTCTTCAATGTGCTGTCGCAACTGATTCATGATGGCGGGAGTCATGTGTGGGCTTGGTAAATTCAGAACATTTTTCATGGTAATATCTGCGTAACGTTCAAGGAATGGAACAATTTTGTTAACGGCTTGATCGTCAAGTGGCTTCACGCCTTCAGAGGCGTCCACGGACATGGCGATGGTACCGCCTGTATTGAGTACCAATATTTTTTTCAACATGTTCTCTCTCCTGTAGCGGGTTTTCATCAACCAGTATTCATGGTACGATGAATATCAGCCTTGTGTAAAGGAGCAATACACAAATGATTGCTATGATCGGAGCGGCAGTGGCCCCCGGCATTGCCATCTTGAGCTATTTTTACCTGCGTGACAGTCTGGAGCCGGAGCCGATTTCGATGGTGATCCGGTCATTTATCTTTGGGGTACTGCTTGTGATCCCCATTATGGTGATCCAGTACATCATGCAGACTGAATGGAACTGGCGGGACGGCATTGTCGCGGAAGTTTTCCAATCCGCTGTTATTGAAGAGTTTTTTAAATGGATGGTCATCTATTTTACAGCGTACAAACATGTAGAATTCGATGAGCCATATGACGGGATCGTTTATGCCGTGGCAGTCTCCCTTGGCTTTGCCACTTTGGAAAATCTGTTCTATTTGATTATTAATGGCTTGGACATTGCCTTTTGGCGTGCTTTGTTGCCTGTGTCGAGCCACGCTTTGTTTGCGGTGTGGATGGGGTATTATCTCGGTTTGGCGAAATTTTCCAAAGGCGTTCGAAAAGAACGAATCTTTCTCTGGGTTTCAGTCGTTCTGCCGATTTCCTTACATGCGCTCTACAACGCTATCTTTTTGTCGGTTCAAAACTGGCTCGTAGTTATTGTGCCATTCATGCTTCTACTCTGGTGGCAAGGATTGAAAAAGGTACAAAGAGCGCATGATTTCGGTTCTAAAAAGCTTTCTTCCCGTCCACAATAGACGGGAGGAGGAGACGAGACGTGTTCAAAACCCAACGAGCTAAAGTGACCATTCGCTGCAACATTTGTGGAGAAAAGTTTACCCTGCGCGGTCGTCGAGAACCGGGAGGGCAGGTAGAAACAGGCTTCAAACAATGCCTATGTGACAATGACAAACATTTTAGTATCAATGAGTCCTGAGCGACCCTGAGTCCTGCTCGTACCCTGAGTCCTGTCGAGTCCTAGTGCACTCTGAAAGGCCGATGCGAATTGCATCGGTCTTTTTTCTGTTTACTAGGCTCCCCCGGAATCTGATGCATAATCCATACTTCCTCCACTAACACTATGCAAAGATTTCAATTCATGCCAAGGAGGATTCAGCCGTGCGAACAATGTGGATCGCAGGTGTTCTTTTGGTGCTGGTAGCAACAGGCTTTGCGGGATATACGGTGTTCTCGGCTGAAGAAGGAAGCACCACCGTATCAGGAGCTGAGATTTCAGCTCCGGCCGAGAAAAAGCCAAAGGCGAAGGGCAACCAAAGCTTTCATCCTTCTCGAATCTCTGCAAATGATTTAAAGCTGATGGCTAATGCGGTCTATGGAGAAGCTAGGGGAGAACCGTACGAAGGTCAGGTGGCAATCGCAGCAGTTATACTCAATCGGGTGAAAAGCCCATCTTTCCCTGACACGCCGTCTGGTGTCATTTTCGAGCCTCGTGCATTCACGGCAGTCGCTGACGGACAAATTTGGCTGGAGCCGAATGAGAGTGCTCGAAAAGCCGTTCAAAACGCGCTGAATGGAATGGATCCATCCGGCGGTTGCACTTACTACTTCAATCCGGCCACAGCCACGTCCAAATGGATTTGGACCAGGTCTCAAGTAAAAAAGATTGGAAAGCATATTTTTTGCCGGTAATGCGGTTGACTGCTGAAAGGAGGAAGACAACAAATGGTATACGGAGCTGCAGCACGCATCTTGTTTCCCGTAGCCCTGGTTGCAGTGGTGGGAGCAGGGATGTGGGGTTATCAAGAGCACAACGAAAAAAATTCGGTGTTGATTAAAGCGGAAAACTCATATCAACGTGCTTTTCACGATCTGACCTATCACGTAGACAAATTGCATGATGAATTAGGAAAGGCACTGGTGGTCAATTCTCGTCGGCAGATGACTCCGACATTGACCAGTGTTTGGCGACTCGCTTATGCAGCTCAGGCGGACGTAGGACAATTGCCGCTCACTTTGATGCCGTTTAATAAGACAGAAGAAATGCTGTCCCGCGTAGCGGATTTCTCCTACCGCGTAGCTGTAAGGGATCTGGACAAGGAGCCATTGAGCGAAAAGGAGTACGGGACACTCAAAAATCTTCACAAGCATTCCGCCGAGATTCAAGACGAATTACGCAAGGTACAATCCAACGTCATCGACAAACAGCTGCGCTGGATGGACGTGGAGACGGCTCTCGCTTCGGATGACAAGAAATCGGACAACACGATCATCGATGGCTTCCACACGATAGAGAAGAAAGTAGAAGAGTATCCTGACTTGGATTGGGGAGTTGGTATTCAAAGTCTGGATAAAAAGAAACAGCAGAGAATCAAGGGCATCGATGGAAAAAATACGACCAAGGAAGAAGCGCAGAAGGTTGCGCTCGATTTTTTGGGAGACAGAGCGAAAGGCGCTCATGTTGAAGTAGACGAGAATGGAAAAGGTCAGGAGTATTCCGCGTATAGCGTTCGGGTTACGTCTCCTGATAAAAAGCAAGCCATCAATCTAGATGTTACCAAACGCGGTGGCAAAGTCGTTTGGATGATGAACGAACGGCAGGTTGGGGACGAGAAAATGGATATGAGGCAGGCAGAGGAACACGGTCGCAAGTTTTTGAAGCAACACGGATACGATGGAATGGAAGTATCAGAAACGGATAGTTATGAACGAAGTGCGGTTTTCACTTTTGTTTCCATGCAAGATAGCGTGCGTATTTACCCGGATGCTGTCTCGGTTGAAGTCGCACTTGATAACGGTGAAGTCACTGCATTCAACTCTACGGAGTACTTGTTCAATCACAAGAAGCGGATCTTGTCCAAACCACGTCTCACGAAGGAAGAAGCTCGTAAAAAGGTGAATCCGAGCGTGAAAGTGACGAGCGAGAGATTGGCATTGATCGAAGGGAAGAACGACGGCAAAGAAGTTTTGGTGTGGGAAATGGCTGCCAGCTTCGAAGGAAGCCCGTATATGATTTATATCAATGCGATGAACGGGGACGAGGAAGAAATAGTGAAAATGGACACTGGACAAGGGAATCAAGCGGAACGGTAAAGTCACTTCAAGAGCAGGGGAAGGCCTAATTTCAGAGGCTTTCCCTATTTGCCGTATAAGCTGGAAAGGGTATATAATGGAAACGGTGAGAGGGGATAAAGGAGGAACGTTTTCAGATGATGCTACCACGAATTGGACAAACAATCAGACTTACTTTTGCGGGTTCCTCTGAAGATCCACGTCTACATACATACAAGAGTCGTGTCGTGGACATCAAAGACGAGGTTGCTTCGATCGAATTGCCGACGAATGAAGAGACGGGTCGGACAGGCTTGTTTGGTGCAGGAGAGGCGTGTGAGGTATGGTATGTGGGAGAAGACGGATCCCGCTACGAATTTCATTCCTCAATCGTAGGCAGACAGAGTGAACACATCCCGGTGTTGTTTTTGCAATTACCATCGAAGGAAGAAATACAACGGACACAACGACGCAATTATTTACGGATTGATTCATCATTAGACATTGCTATCAAACTGGATGATCCCATCCGGCGTTACCATTTCTTGGCGAGAACCATGGATATCAGCGGTGGCGGGCTCTCCTTCACCTGTGACGAGTCTTATCGGCTACAGGAAAATGACAAGCTGCACATGTGGATATCCATGCCGAACAAGACCGGACAAGTCCAGCATGCGTATGCGGTGATGGAAATCGTTAGACAAAAGCCAGCAGAGAAAAAAGGGTTGCATCAGTGGATTTCAGGCAAGTTTGTTCAAATCAGTGAGCAGGATCGGGCAAAAGTGGTACGGGCATGTTATGAAAGACAGCTAGAGCTTCGCAAAAAAGGCGTTGCTGAATAACGCCTGACGTAAAGGAAGAGACCCCGATGACGAGCCAGTATAACGAGCGCTTTCGACGTTTCGCGAACCGGATGGAAAGAGGCATCATGATCGGAATTGTAGTTTGTGCCATTCTGCTCACCATTGGGGAAATGCTCATTCAGTACGTGCCCGCACGTGTTCTGTTGATCGAGACAGAGCGGCTGGAAGGAGTTTCTAAGCTCCCATGAGGGTTTGCGCATGCTTCCATACTATGGTACTATTATAGATAACATAGAAACAGACACACCGACTTCAGGGGCTTCGACAGAAGCTTTTCTTGTTTCTATTCCCTTTCAGAACTAATGTACATAGCAGGTGAGATGTAAATGAACATTGCCATTGATGGACCAGCGGGAGCAGGGAAAAGTACTGTCGCAGGGAAGGTTGCAGGTCAGTTGGAATACGTGTATATCGATACAGGTTCGATGTATCGAACGTTGGCTTGGGCTGTGCACCATCACCAACTCCCCATTGACGATGAACAGACTGTTTCCGAACTATTGCAAAACAACGAGATTCGCCTGGTTCGAAAAGCTGGACAGCAGCATGTGTACTGGAATGATACCGATGTGACTGCTTGGATTCGGACAGCTGAAGTTAGTCAGTACGCTTCCATTGTGGCCAGCTACGGTGCCGTTCGTGAACAGATGCTGGTGCTGCAGAGAAATTTGGCAAAGCAGGGCAACGTTGTCATGGATGGCAGAGACATCGGTACACACGTGCTGCCAGATGCCGAAGTCAAAATTTTTCTTACTGCTTCTATCCGGGAGCGTGCAGAGAGAAGATGGAAAGAATTGCTCGCGAAAGGTAGCCAAGCACAGCTGGCTGATCTGGAAAAAGAAATTGAGGAGCGGGACTATCGCGACATGAACAGGGAAGTGGCTCCCTTGCGCCAGGCGGATGATGCTGTTTTGGTGGATACCTCAGGGATGACCATTGATCAGGTAGTGGAGAAGATCCTGCAAATCTGCGAGCGAACGGGAGAGTCTACCCAGTGAGCTATTATCGTACGTTTCGAGGTTTTTTTCGGATTATTTTTTCGCTTGTCTATCGATGGCAAGTGATCGGGCGTGAACATATACCTAAGGAAGGCCCAGTCATTCTTTGCGCCAACCACATTTCCCTGTGGGATCCGCCGCTTCTCGGTTCAGGAATTGAGCGAATGGTTAACTTTATGGCGAAAGAAGAGCTTTTCCGCATTCCAGTTATTGGTTTTCTTATCACGAAGTTCGGTGCATTTCCGGTCAAGCGTGGAGCCGGTGATCGAGCTGCGATACGAACGACGCTGAAATTGCTGGAAGAAGGAAAAATCTTTGGAATTTTCCCGGAAGGTACGCGCAGTAAGAACGGAGAAGTGGGCGAAGGAATGCCTGGCGTGGCCATGTTTGCCCTCAAGTCGCAAGCGCAGGTGATTCCTGTAGCGATTATTGGCCCTTACCGTATGTTCCGTCCCATCAAGATCGTATACGGCGAGCCGATTGATCTCACCAGACTGCGTGAGGCCAAATCGAGTACGGATACGTTGAAAGAAACAAGTGATTTGATTATGGATCACATTAGGAAATTACGTGATCAGCATCGTTCCTAAGCAGTCGGTATAGAAATACCAAAGGGTAGAATACTAATTCTGCTGGAACATACTGGCTTCATCAGTAGGAACTGTTTGCCCTCGGGCTGCAGTTAAAAATATACATGCTCCCGCTTCATGTAACGTGATGGATCGTAACGTCTACATAGATGGCCTGGGACTGATGGTATTAAGGAGGTCTTTTTGATGATGGAAGAAACAAATGTAAGTCTAACAGATGCAGCTACTGTTTCCGTAGGTGACGTCGTAAAAGCAACCGTCACGAAAGTAGAAGACAAGCAAGCATTGGTTGATGTAGGTTACAAATACGATGGACTCATTCCAATCAGTGAACTTTCCCCTCTGCATGTTGAGAAAGTAGCAGACGTAGTGGCAGTCGGCGATACCTTTGAAGTGAAGGTCATCAAGCTGAACGATGAGAAAGAAGAGCTCGTGGTTTCCAAGAAAGCAGTAGCGATGGAATCCTCTTGGTCTGATCTGGAGCAAAAAATGCAATCAGGCGAAATCATCGAAGCAGTCGTCAAGGAAGTAGTAAAGGGCGGACTGGTTGTAGATGTAGGCGTGCGCGGCTTCATCCCGGCTTCCATGGTCGAGCGTCACTTTGTAGAAGATTTCGCTGATTACAAAGGGAAGTCTTTGACGCTCCGAGTAGTAGAAATGGATAAAGAGAAGAACAAGGTCATCCTCTCCCACAAAGCTGTTCTGGAAGATGAAGTGAAACTGCACAAACAAACCATTTTGGATAAAATCCAGCCAGGTCAAGTTCTGGAAGGTACCGTACAACGCATGACTGATTTCGGCGTATTCGTAGATATCGGCGGAGTTGACGGACTGGTTCACGTTTCCGAGCTGGCTTGGAACCGCGTAGATAAACCATCCGACGTGGTTAAAGAAGGCGACAAAGTAACTGTAAAAGTTCTCAAGGTTGACAAAGAGAACGAACGAATCGGTCTGAGCATCAAAGAAACCCAAGCGGGTCCTTGGGCAAAGGTTGCCGAAGAGTTCAAATCTGGCTCTATTGTGAAAGGTACCGTGAAACGTTTGGTTACCTTTGGAGCTTTCGTAGAAGTGGCTCCTGGCATTGAAGGTTTGGTTCATATCTCCCAAATCGCCAATCGTCGTGTGAACACTCCAGGTGAGGTCTTGAAAGAAGGCCAAGAAGTACAAGTAAAAGTCCTGGATGTTGTACCACAAGAGCAACGCATTAGCTTGAGCATTCGGGCCGTAGAAGAAGACCGCGAAGAACAGGCAGAGCGCGCAAGCAAAAAAGAACAGCAGCAGTTCCAACAAGAAAACAACCAACCAATGGGTGTTACGTTGGGCGAACTTTTTGCTGACCTGAAAGATAAATTCAAGTAAGCACGGATAGACAGGGGGATACGCATGAGGCGTATCCCTTTTTCTTTGTCACAAATTATGAAAAGGAGGGACGCGTATGGATCGTTCCTTGCGAAAAATCGAGCATATTCAGCATGCACTTACGACAAATGAATACGGAGTCAACGCCTTTGACGAGGTGGGATTCGTACCGAATAGCTTACCGGGAGTTTCTTTTGACAGCTTGTCGTTACGATGTGACTTGGGTGACTTTCGATTGTCTTCCCCGATTATCATCAACGCTATGACGGGTGGAGCTGAAGCGACGACAGAAATCAATCGAAAGCTGGCTGTGATTGCGAGAGAACGTGGGTTGGCGATGGCTGTTGGCTCACAGATGGCAGCCTTGAGAGATCCCAGTGTCCGAGAGAGCTACGAAGTCGTAAGGAAAGTGCATCCTCGTGGCATCGTGTTTGCCAATGTTGGAGCGGAAGCGACGGTGGAAGAGGCGAAAGCAGCGGTCGAAATGATTGAAGCAGATGGACTGCAAATTCATTTGAATGTGATGCAGGAACTGCTGATGCCAGAAGGAGACCGGGATTTCCATGGTTACCTGGAACGCATACGTACCATTTCTGATCGATCTGAAGTACCTGTCATGGTAAAGGAAGTTGGATTTGGAATGGCAAGAAATACGATACTGGAGCTGATGCAGGCAGGAGTCGCGATGATTGACGTTGGAGGAAGAGGGGGAACCAACTTTGCCAAGGTCGAAAACATGCGCAGGACCCTGCCCCTCACAATGTTTGAGGAATGGGGATTGACTACGGTGGAAAGTTTGCTTGAAGTCTCGTGTGTTAGGGCTTCGAGCGTACCTATCGTTGCGACGGGCGGAATTCGGCATGGCCTCGATGTGGCAAAGGCATTGGCATTGGGAGCTTCGGCGGTAGGAATCGCTGGGGCAATGCTGAGATGCGTGCAGACGCAATCCATGGAGGAATGCTTGGCTACGGTGGACGGTTGGCATCATCAGTTGCGAGTGGCCATGGCTGCATTGGGTACGGTGCGACTCAATCAGCTGCAGGAGCAGCCACTATTGATTACGGGGAAATCAGCAGAACGAGTCCGCTTGCGTGGGATTTCATTGGAGGAATGGGCGCAAAAGAAGTAAGTTTGAGAGGATCGACTCATGAAAGAGTGGTAGTTGAGGCATACTTTGGGGAGACCGCCACATCTTGAGGAGATGATCATGAACGAGGGAACCATTGCGATCCTATCTCAGTGGAGCTTGCTTTGTCTGGTTTGGATGGGAAGTATGGAAGCACAGTTGCGGGAAATAGGCATATCACCGAAGCGGATGCTCGCTGCTATTTGCGCCTTTCTCCTCTGCACCTTTGTCAGCTGGAAGGTGTATTTTGCACCGGTAGAAGTCAGTCTCAGTGGGTCCTTGTTGCCGCTTCTCGCTAGTGCCTGGCTATACTACCGCTTGCCGCAAGTTCGGCGTAGGTTGTATTTTTTAGGAGCCTGCGCGACTGCCATGCTGCTGTTTTGGCTGCGATGGATTTTTTTTACCGACCCTGTCTTGCTGTTCTGGGAGGAAGGGGTGATTGTGCCAGTAGCTGGAATCCTCTCCATCTGGGCCATCAGTCGTAACTGCGTTGCACAGCTGTTTCAAGTCATGTTCGCGCTTCCTTTAGCGGACACCCTTCATTCGCTTTTCTTCTGGAAGCTGTCGGGCTCTTGTGTGTTTGGCAACGAATATGCCCAAGATCTGCTCTGGAGCACGATTTCTTTGTGGAGTCTCGTGAGTGTCATTCGTTTCGCCGTTGTGCGAATCCTCAAGTGGAGGAAAACCGTGTCATCCGAGTCCAATGAGCGAAAGTGGTGATGCCCCCTTGTTTAAAGAGTTGCTGGCCAATGCGTATGTGTTTCCTCTCATGCTTGGCTTCGTATTCGGGATTCTTTGCAGGATCAATTTGCTGCGAACAGACTATCGGCAATACCCTACGTACCCGCATGGGAAGATCATTCACGTCTCACTAGGTGTCATTGCATCGGCATTAGGGGCTTTAGCCATCCCTGCTCTGCTCAAGGAAAACTACACGGCAGTCACGTTCCTCACAGTCGCTGCCCAGCAATTTCGCGATGTTCGAAATATGGAGCGCACCACACTCAATGAGATTGACAAGCTGGAGCTCGTACCGCGTGGTGGTCCTTACATCGAAGGAATTGCGATGGTGTTTGAAGGACGAAACTATTTGGTGATGTTTACGTCACTGGTGACGACAACCGCGATGATCTTTTTTCATTGGTGGGGCGGTGTCATTGCAGGGGTGATAGCGCTTGCGATCTCGGCCAAGCTCAAATCAGGCAAGACATTAAAGCTGATCGTAGATGTGATGCCTGCCCCTTTGCGCGTCGAAGGGAAAGACTTGTACGTAGGGGACATTTACATCATGAATGTGGGGCTGCAGGAGTCGCAAAAAGTGATTCAGGAGCAGGGAATGGGATACATACTCGTGCCAAAGGACGCAAATGCGACGGTCACCATCGCACATCCCGGTCAACGACAAGCCATCTTGCATGATGTGGCGACACAGCTTGGCGTTTTCACAGATACGGGCGAGCCTTCGCTAACACCGCTGGTGAAACGGGATCTTCATACCGGACGTTTGGGCGTCTTTCTTTTGCCGCAGGTCAAAGACCCGGATCGTGCCCAGGCGGTCATTTGTGCCGTGCCGATTTTGGAAAGTGTCTTCCGGATGCCGCAAAAGTCCAATGCAGCCAAGCAGGAGGTGTAGATCATGCCCAGTCAGATCTTGGCCGTGATCACTCTGAGCAAGGAAAAGATTGCGGGTGGAGCGCCCATCTTTATCGAGGCAAATAAAGAAAAAATGCAGCAGGTGGCATTTACGCTGGAGAAGATTTTGGACGCGATGGTACATGAGGTGAGCGAGGATACCCTTATCATTGTTCGGCATAAGTAGTCTATGGTATGATTAGCTAATGAGAGAACCTCTACGACGCTCATTCAGTAAGTAGCGACCCGCGATTTAGTGGAAGGTTTTTATGCGTATAGGAGTTTAAAGGCTTATCTTGTACGTTCAAAAAGTAAATGAGAGAGAGTGTTGTTGATTATGGGATTGCCAGTGGTAGCCATTGTGGGGAGACCCAACGTGGGCAAGTCCACGATTTTTAACAGACTGATCGGCGAACGCATCGCCATCGTGGAAGACATGCCGGGAGTTACCCGTGACCGATTGTACGGAAAAGGAGAATGGTTAACCCATACCTTTCATGTAATCGATACAGGTGGAATCGAGTTCGGTGAGACCGACGAAATTCTGACGCAAATGCGGTACCAGGCTGAGTTGGCTATTGATGAAGCAGATGTGATCATCATGATCGCAGATAGCCGGACTGGTGCTACAGACGCTGATATGGAACTGGCACGGATGCTGAACCGTACAGGTAAACCAGTCGTGCTAGCAGTGAATAAAGCGGATAATCCGGAAATGCGTGCAGATATTTATGACTTTTACTCATTGGGATTGGGTGAGCCGTTTCCCGTTTCTGGTTCACATGGTTTAGGTCTGGGGGATATGCTTGAAGAAGTGGTCCTGCATTTTCCAGACCAAGAGGATGAAGCATACTCAGAGGATACCATCCGTGTGTCAATCATCGGACGTCCGAATGTAGGGAAGTCGTCTTTGACAAATGCCATCCTAGGAGAAGAACGCGTTATCGTCAGTGAAGTGGCCGGTACGACACGGGATGCGATCGATACGCCATTCGAACGTGATGGTCAAAGCTACATCCTCGTTGATACTGCAGGGATGCGCAAGCGAGGTAAGGTTTACGAGAGCACTGAAAAATACAGCGTAATGCGTGCCATGCGTGCCATCGAGGATTCCGATGTGGTACTGGTCGTGATCAACGGAGAAGAAGGGATCATCGAGCAAGACAAGAAGATCGCCGGATACGCACATGAGGCAGGTCGTGGCATCATGATCGTCGTAAACAAATGGGATGCGGTGGAGAAGGACGACAAAACCATGCAGCGCTTTACGGAGCTGATCCGTGAAGAGTTCAAGTATCTGGATTACGCACCGATCCTGTACGTGTCCGCCAAATCCAAGCAGCGCGTTCACACGATTTTGCCAAAAGTAAATGAAATTTCCCAAGCACATGCTATGCGTGTACCGACGTCCGTCCTGAACGATCTGGTAACCGATGCAACCATTCGGACACCGCCGCCATCTGACAGAGGAAAACGACTCAAAATCAACTATGCTACGCAGGCGACTGTGAAACCGCCGACGTTCATTCTGTTTGTCAACGACCCAGAACTTATGCATTTTTCCTATGAACGGTACATAGAGAACAAAATACGTGAGGCATTTGTTTTCGAAGGAACGCCTGTGCGTATTTGGACGAGGAAAAAAACGTAGGGAGAGGAAACCGCCATGGTGTTATTATCCTGGGTGATCAGTTACCTAATCGGTTCGATCAGCTTTAGTTATCTTATCGCCAAAAAAGTTGCAGGAATTGACATCCGTTCACACGGTAGCGGCAATGCGGGTGCTACGAACACGTTGCGAGTACTGGGGAAAGGACCAGGAATCACTGTACTGATTCTGGATGCTCTAAAAGGTCTCGCGGCTATGGGGATTACCCACCTCATTACAGGGGATCCTACTGCATATGCGGTATCTGGTTTGTTTGCGATCGCCGGTCACAACTGGCCGATTTTTTTCGGATTTCGCGGGGGAAAAGGCATTGCCACCACTCTTGGTGTAGCTCTGGGCTTCTCTCCCTTAGCTTTTCTTATAGGTGCCATATTGGCAATCATCCTGATCGCTGTGACTCGATATGTATCGCTCGGTTCATTGGTGCTTGTTACCGTTTTGCCCATTGCTGTCTACGTATTGGATAAGCCCATTGCTTTTTTCTGGACAAGTTTGATTCTCACAGTCTTTGCTTATGTTCGCCATTATAATAATATCCGAAATCTTTTTGCAGGGACGGAAAGGAAACTGGGAGACAAATCACACCGCAAACTAGGCTAGCTCTGATCGGGATATACCTTCAAGAGCGAGCGGTTGGAAAGTGGAGGGAGATCGATTGATTCAAAATGTTGCCGTAATTGGCGCTGGCAGTTGGGGAACTGCACTCGCTTCGGTTTTGGCGGATAACGGACATCAAGTCACGCTCTGGGTGCGAAATGCCGAACAGGCTGAAAGTATTAATGCGAATCATATGAATGAAAAGTATTTACCGGATGCCAAGCTCTCTGCGAGAATTGTAGCGACTTCGGATTTGGGTGCGGCGGTATCGGGGAAACCGGTCGTACTCATGGCCGTTCCTTCTCATGCGATGCGACAAATTTGCCGTGATCTCGCGCCGATGCTTGCACAGGATGTGCTGCTGATACACGCCGTAAAGGGCTTTGAGCTTGAAAGCCTCAAACGCATGTCTGAGGTCATGCACGAAGAATTACCTAAGTCGATTGCAGCCAGGCTGGCGGTGTTGTCTGGGCCGAGCCATGCCGAAGAAGTCGTGCGGCGCCAGCCGACAACAGTTGTCGTGGCATCTGAATCGGAAGACAGCATGCTGCGCGCGCAGGATTTGCTGATGAACGGCAACTTCCGCGTCTATACCAATCCTGATTTAGTCGGTGCAGAAATCGCGGGAGCTCTGAAAAATATCATTGCTCTCGGAGCAGGCATGTCAGATGGGCTTGGTTTTGGAGACAATGCAAAGGCTGCCTTGTTGACACGAGGCCTCGCAGAAATTAGTCGATTGGGTCTGAAGCTCGGTGCTTTGCCACCTACATTTTCAGGACTGGCGGGGATTGGGGATCTGGTGGCGACATGCACGAGCAAGCACAGCCGCAATTGGCGCGCTGGTTTTCTGCTCGGACAGGGGAAAAAGCTCGACGATGTACTTGCCGAAATTGGAATGGTCGTGGAAGGAGTTCGCACGACGCAAGCAGCCAATGTGATCGCGAAGCGCGAAGATGTGGAGATGCCGATCACGAACGTCCTGTACGGAATTTTGTTTGAAGGCAAAGATCCCCGGCAAGGTGTGGAGCAACTGATGGGAAGACTGAAAACATATGAAATGGAATACTTGAATCCGGATCATGCGTAGGCGAACGCCTCACACATTTAGGCTCTTGCACATACCATAGGGTGTAAACATTGGTAGCAGGAGGAGGTCCATCATGGGTAATCCATTTTCTGGTGGTTTTTTGGATCGTTTTAAAGGGAAGGGAACAAATATCGACGAATCGAAGCTGCGTTCTTTGGCGAGCCAAATGAAAAAAAGTGATTTTGAAGATGAGGAAAAGCTCCGTCAAATCATCAAAACACTAGCCACGCTTTCCGGCAAGCAACTGACAGCTGAGAAGGAAGATAAGATTATTGAGATGTTTTACAATCAAGAAATCAACATCCATGACATGTCGAGCCTGACAAAGCTCCTGAAATAAGAGAAATGGGCGATTATGCCCGTTACCTGATGGGAAAACCGTCATACAGTAACACTAGGAACAATCATGGCTCTACAGGGACATGGCTGACCTACAGAACAAAGAAAAAAAGAGGGATCTCATCCCTCTTTTTTTCGTTGCTTGGAACTGCTGTTGCCGACCGTTTGCGACAGCAGATTTTGAACCAGAGGGGACTGCAGCAGACCCAGCAATTGACCGATGTCGATATTGCCCAACGGATTGCTGTTTGTTGTCGACGTTTCCGGTTCAGGAGACTCTTCAACCATTCTAGACGCTTCCGAAGCTCCTTTTCGCTTCGAAGCAGGCTTTTCAGAAGCGACGGGTTCTGCTTTTTCAGCGGGGCGCTTTCCAAAGTTTTCAAAGATCTCCATAGCCCCGTACAACGAATCCATCGTCTCTTCGACTTGACGGATGGTACTGCTGATTCCTTTAATGTTGTTGCGCATTTTGGATACAGACGTCCGCAGGTCGACCGCGGGCACCACTTTCTTTGGTGTGACAGCCAAGGATACGTCTGTCAGCTTATCACTCAGCTTCTTGCTGGGTATGGGTGCGTAGGGATTGCGCCATTTCCGATTACCGCTCACTTTGTTGCTCATTTGCTATCCCTCCAATGGGCGAATTCATCACGATAGTCTATGCGAATGTCCAGATGGAGGTTCGCGACCGTCAGACGGACACGAGGGAAGTATGGTATAATGAAGCAAAAAATGCAAAGGATGCTGTTTTTCCCGATGTATATCGATCCTATGACGAAGATGAACATCTCTCTGCTGGCCATTGGCCTGATGTTCGTCTGCAACCTGCTCATGATTTTCGCTAGGAAAATGAACAATGCCCTGTTGCGTTTTTTAATCAAAACGTGCGCCTTTCTCATGCTTATAGCGGTATTTGTCATGATCCTTATTGTTATTTTTGTGTAAGGAGAGGGAATGATGTCTCAATTAACGCTAGTGACTCGTGCTGGGGACCACGAATTTCCTGTGGACATGAACCAGACCGTCGTCGCAATTGCCAAAAAGCATAAGGTTATATGGGGACATGCTTGCCAACGCGGGGTATGTGCGCAGTGTCGTACGCTTGTTCTGGAAGGTGCTGAATACCTGAATGAAACAACAAAAGAAGAAAAGCTCCGGCTCCGTAAGGCAGAGCGCGCAGAAGGGTTTAGACTCGGCTGCCAGATTCAGATCGTCCAAGAGGGAGATGTAAAGCTCGCTCACCGGCCGTACTAACAGGAGACACAAGAAATGGGAAAAGTAACGTTTGTACCGAGTGGAAAAAGCGTCAAGGCACGGGCAGGTCAAACGCTCGTCAGTGCAGCGGCAGCAGCGCGAGTGGTTATTCCTCAACGCTGCGGAGGTCATGCCTCCTGTCTCATGTGTCGCGTGGTGCTGGAGAGTGGCGAATTGTCTGCTCCCTCTGCTTTGGAGCAAAGGAAGATGCTGGAGAAGGATTTGGCTCAGGGAATCCGCCTAGGCTGTCAAGCAAAAGCAACCGAAAAGGATTGCGTCGTGCGAATCCCCGAAAATCGTTTAAAATCCGTCGTCCAGGCGGCTTTAGAACGGCAGCAGCGTGAGGAAAACGAAGATTAAGGTAAGAGGTGTACATACATAATGTGGCAATCATGGCGTAAATCGGTCAAGCTGATAATGAGCTTGACCGTCGTTTCTGTCCTTTTGTCCGGCTGTTTGTATCCGGATGAACGAAAAGCGGAAAATCAAGTACCAAGTACGTTCTACGTCGACGCAACACAAAAAGCGATCGAGCAATTTCAACATGATACAGCAGTTTTGCCAATCGTGACCAAGCAAATGGATACCCCTATTTTTGAAAAATACGAGATTGATTTTCGTAAAATGATTCCGAAATACATGCCAGATGTACCTGGAAATGCCTTTGAAAAAGGTGGCGTTTTCAAATATGTCTTGATCGATGTGGAGACGAAGCCGACTGTAAAATTGCTCCATCTAGGGGCGGTAAGCACGGTTGCAGACGTACAGAGTGCGGTAGATCGTTATCGTAATTATTTTAATAAGCTGCCTGTGAAGGATGACTTGGGGAATGGCTACTATTCCATTGATCACAAGGAAATTGGCGTGAAAGCCTGGCAAGTGCCATCCACTCTCGGGAATTCCTTGCTTCCTCTCGTGATGAATGCAAAGGGAGAAGTGGGGATTGATTACGCTGCAGATATTGCTCAACTTCTGCGAAATACGAAGGCGGCTGTACCGAAAAATACCGATCCTCGCTATGTATTTTCTCGTGAATCCATGTTTGTCCCGGCTAAATCCTTTCCATATGAACTGGTGGATGGAGAGCCACGACTCTTAAAACTGTGAGGAAGAAAAAACGACTCAAAGCAGAGTCGTTTTTTTTGTTCTAGTTATCCCCAAAATACATATATTTGTATTGTCCACAAAACTAGTACGAGATTCCCGGGGAAAATGCTGGCGGTCAGGGATAATTCGGAAAATCGGTCATAGTGTAAAAATAGACAAATAGAAGGAGGTCATCGATGGTGGAACGAGTCGACATCTTTAAAGACATTGCCGAACGGACGGGCGGAGATATCTACCTGGGAGTGGTAGGGCCTGTACGTACGGGAAAATCGACCTTTATCAAGCG
>JARDZO010000086.1 GCA_029240815.1 Brevibacillus sp. | reverse complement strand
GGAGCGTTTTCTTCTTTTTCCTCTCCTCCACTACAGTCCGAACTAGTGGATAAAGGACGCGGGTGTATTTCCGCGTTTTTCTAAATGAGAGGATGCGAGCGCGGTCGCTCATCCCTGTACAGGCTTCGATACAGGTTGCCTGAAGGTGAATTTATTTCGTAACAAGGGAATGAGCCAGCGGTCTAATCCGATTTTTGCAGCATTAAACCCAGCGACCAGGATCAACATTTCCATTACGACCATCTGGGGATTTGTGCTCGTTGTTCCGGAAAACATGTAGGAAAAGTTCATCAGAATGCCCATCCATACAGCAAACGTCGTAAAAGTACCGAAAAGAAGTCCAATTCCAACCAGAAGTTCACCCCAAGGAACTAAAAAATTGAATAACTCCACGTTTGGAAGAGCAATATCATTCACGAAACCAGCCCACCAAGCTTGAACTGCCGGATGTTCCCCAGCGGATTTGCTGACCGCTCCATGCAGGAAACCGCTGGCATCAAAACCGGAGGCAATCTTTTTGCTTCCCGCCTCAAACCACACCCATCCGAGATAAAGCCGAAGAATGGTAAGCAGGTAGGAAGCGTAGACATTTTCTTTTAAATAGCCGACGAACATGTAACCCTCTCCTCATAAAGATCTTCACTTATTTGCGATTGATTATTATTATCATTTATAAAGGTCAATCGCTTCAACGGCACATATTACTATTTAAACCATCGAAGAAATAGGAAAAAACTCACTGGTTGGCCTCTGTCATTTTGATCATCCTTCTTTGAGCGGGAAATGAGGATGAACGAATAAAGCCCCGACTCAACACCAATAGTAAAAAGGTGTTAGGCATAAAAAGAGGAGGGGTACATGCATGTCCAGGCCGAACAACGGAAAACCCAACGATCAGCAACGGGAGTCTCAGGATTATTTGGCAAAGCAGGGGGAGGCGGCTCAAGCGGAAAGCGAGCTGGTGCGACAGTATAAGGAAACAGTTGCTCCCGTCGCTTCTGTCCAGCGTAACGGGATGGAGTAATCGAATGATGACACATGAAAAACCGGAGCCATGAGGATGCTCCGGTTTTTCTGCGACATTATGCATCAAAATTGCATAAATAATGCACCATCGCATAATATCTCGCCGTAATAATTGCAATTTTATGATAATTTGCTTATCCCCAATTTGGTACAAATGTTGCTTATGGAGGAATTCGGGCAGATTCTTTTCAGCCCAATGAATTGGCAGATGGATCCTATGGCCGATTCATTTTTGAGAGGGGGGGTATCGTGCCGAACCAATTATTCCTGATTGCTGTGCTGCTTTCCATGGAACTGTCGAGTCCACCGCCCGAACGATTCGATAGACAGCTACTCCAACCGAAAAAAGGTAAGTACGATTAAAAGGAGTGAATATGGTGAGTCGCACAATACGTAATTCCAGGATGATGTACTTGATGGCCATTTTTTTGTCAATATTGCTGCTGTCATCCGTTTTTGGACTCCAAACCGCAGGAGCGTCATCCGAAAAGGCTACGCTCGTGCTGAAAAACGGCATCGTCCATACCATGGAAAAAAGCCAACCTACTGCCGAAGCGGTAGCCGTCAAGGATGGCAAGATCATCTTTGTGGGCAGTAATGCCAAAGTGGAAAAATATGTAGGACCGACCACGAAGGTTATCGACCTGGAAGGCAAAATGGTTTCTCCCGGCTTTATGGACGGGCACACTCATGTTCCAGGTCTATGGACTACCAAGCTCTTTGCCGTAGACCTAACGAAGCTGAAAAGCAATCAAGAATACGGCCAGGCTGTGGCTGATTTCAAGAAAAACAATCCTGATGCCAAAATCATCACTGGCTCCGGGTGGCTAAACGGTCTATATGAACAGCCGGATGGGACCAATCCCGGTCCTAAAAAAGAGGATTTGGATGCGGTTGCTCCCGACATTCCCGTCATCCTGTCGTCCGTTGACGGCCACTCTGTCTGGGTAAACTCCAAAGCGCTTGAGATGGCCGGGATCACAAAGGACACAAATGCCCCCCAAGGTGGCCTGATCGAGCGCAATTCGGACGGTTCTCCCCGCGGCGCTCTGCGTGACAGCCCAGCTCTGGTCGCAGGTGTACGTGCATTGGCCGAATTGACTAAGGATCAGTATAAGGCATCGATACTGAAGTATCAGGAAGAGGCGCATAGCTTTGGCATGACAGGATTCGTGAACCTGAGTGATGACAACGGTGCGATTATTGAGGCCATGGCCGAATTGGAGAAGGAAGGCAAGCTGACCATGCGGGTTGCCAACGCAATTAGAGTCCAACCAGTAGACAAGCCGGAAGATGCTGTGAAAAAGATACTGGATGCCCGCAAAAAATACAACTCGGACTGGCTGCGGGTGAATACCGTCAAAATATTTGCCGACGGTGTAACCGAAGGCAAGACGGCTCTATACTTGGAACACTATAGCCCGAACGCTGGAATGGGAGACCATCACCACGGCGACTCCATTTGGAAAAAGGACGACATGAACAAAATGATCTCGGCGCTGGACAAGGTAGGGGTTCAACTGCATATTCATGCGATCGGTGATGGCGCCGTCAACATGGCGCTCAATTCCTTTGAGCTTGCTGCCAAAGCAAACGGAGCACGTGATTCCCGTCACACCATTACCCACATTTCCGCCATCCAGGAGAGTGACATCCCCCGCATGGCGAAAATGGGTGTCATCGCAAGTTTGCAACCCTTCTGGTTCTACAAGGATCAGTACTACGAGCTAGAAAAAGCGATGGTAGGGGAGGAACGCGCGTTGGCCATGTATCCTACCCGCAAGATGTGGAATGCCGGCGTCACGATTGTGAGCAGCAGCGACTTCCCGCCAACACCTGACTACCGCCCTCTGTTCGGGTTAGAGACGGGTGTCACTCGAAATAGTCCTTATCCGGTAGAGCAGGAAACCGACATGGTGCGCAATGCTGCACAGGCGCTTACTGTCAAGGAAATGCTTCAGTCGTTTACAAAGAACGTTGCTTACGAGATGCACCGCAATGACTTGGGCTCCATCCAGGCAGGCAATAAGGCAGACATGGTGGTTCTCGGTCAAGATATTACCAAAGGAGCTCTTAAAGACATCTCCGAAACGCAGGTGGTCTACACCATCGTTGACGGAAAAGTTGTTTACGAAGGTAAATAAAATCACTTGCGTTCATTCAGGGGCTGTTCTTATGGAACAGCTTCTTTTTATTACCGCTTCCAACCGGCAACAGCCATTTTCCTGCGGACATATGCGAGCTGCCCCTGCAGGGGGATTCCGATCGGACAATTATCATCGCATGCCATCAGGCCAATGCAGCCAAAAATACCGTCTTCTGATCCGACGACATCGAAGTACTCCTGTTCATTCCGTTCGTCCCGGGGATCAGCCATAAACCGCGCTATACGGTTGACACCTGCGGCTCCAATAAAGTTCGGCTTGATGTTGGCGGTGGCGCAACCGCCAATGCAACATCCGCATTCGATGCATCGTTCCGCTTCATAGATGTTCAATGCTGTTTCATTGTCCATCCGTTCTTCCTGTGAATGAGGATCAAAGGATTTTTCGGTATGTACCCAGGCTTCTGTCCGCAGTGAAACATCCCGAAACCACGTACCTGTATCCACCGATAAATCGCCAAGAAGCTTGAAGACGGGAAGGGGCATGAGGGTAATATCCGCTGGTAAATCCTTGGTTAATGTCCTGCAGGCCAAGGTGGGTTTGCCATTAATCAACATACCGCAAGAACCGCAAATGCCTGCACGGCAAACAAAATCATATTTCAATGTAGGATCCTGTTCTTCGCGAATTTTATTGAGAGCGATAAATAACGTCATACCCGTTTCTTCCTGCAAGACATAGGACACAGTGGCTGGTTTCTCTTTTGGATTTTCCGGGTTGTAGCGAAAGATATGAAACGTCAATTGCCGATGACCCATCTTTTCTCCTCCATTCCGCTCAACATCAGAAGATCACCGTTTGGCGCTTGCCGCTCCTGCACTCGCTTCGCCGTATCCCCGGTCACCAGGCGGCAATTCGGTAATTTTCACAGGTTCGTACTTCAACACAGGTCGGTTGGCTCCAGTCGGCCAATAGGCCAGAGTCCGCTTTAACCAGTTTTCATCGTCTCTTTTCGGATAGTCCTCACGGTAGTGGCTACCTCGGCTTTCGGTTCGCGCCAATGCTCCACTGGCGATACAATAAGCCAGCTTCATCATTCCGGTAATTCTGAGCGCGGAAGCCAACTCCGGATCCGCACCCTGCCCACCGCTGCGAAGGCCGATGTGAAAGGAACGCTGATGCAGTTCATGCAGTTGATCCACTGCATTTTGCAATGGTTCCTGTGAACGGAATATTCCCACGTTTTCACTCAGGATGTTCTCCATCTGATGGCGAAGTTCATAGACGTTCTCTTTCCCGTTGCGGCAATGGATCAGAGCTTGGATGCGGTCTTCCTGGAATCGCACATGCTCTTCAATCTGCGACGATGATACATGAGTAGAGGCTTCCTTCGTGTATTTGGCAATTTTATCACCTACAACCATACCGGCCACGACCGTTTCCGCGAGTGAATTTCCCCCCAACCGGTTAAAACCGTGCATATCCCAGCAAGCAGCTTCGCCCAAGGCAAAGAACCCTTCCAGTCCGTAAGCCATTCCGTCAATATTCGTACGGATTCCGCCCATACTGTAATGTTGAGTCGGGCGAACCGGTATCAAATTATGAACAGGGTCAATTCCTGTGAAATTTCGGGAAATAGTAGCGATCTCCCGCAAATTGGTATTGATGTGCTTTTCACCGAGATGCCGAATATCCAACCAGACATGGGGCCCGTAAGCACTTTCAACGCCATATCCTTTCCGAATATGCTGCATGATACGGCGCGAAACCACATCGCGGGAGGCCAGTTCTTTCTTATTCGGTTCATAATCAGGCATGAATCGGTGGAGATCTTTATCCAGCAGGTACCCGCCATCGCCGCGAGCACCTTCTGTAATGAGAATCCAGGAAGGGACAATGCCTGTGGGATGGAATTGAACGGCCTCCATATTTCCGAGAGGAACGACCCCCGTTTCCAAAGCGACAAACATGCCGTTCCCTTCATTAATGATGGCATTGGTGGAAGCGCCATAAAGTCTGCCATATCCGCCTGTCGCCATGACGGTGGACTTTGCCGTATACACCCGGAGTTTTCCGGTCCGTAAACATCTGGCTACTACGCCATTGCAGCGGGTGCCGTCATGAATCAAAGAAAGAACCTCGGTTCGATCGTGAACGGAAATTCCCAGCTTGATGACAACACTGTCCATGGTATAGAGAAGGGTATGACCTGTACCATCTGCTGTATAGCACGTGCGCCATTTGGCTGTTCCGCCGAAATTCCGGGCTGCAATCAGTCCCTCTTTTTCCGGAGCTTCATGGATTTCTTTGCCGTCGTACATGCGCGTGCCTGCAACAACGCGGTTCCACGGAACCCCCCAGGCTGACATTTGCCGAACGGCAATCGGAGCCGTTTCGGCGAAGAGACGGGCAACATCCTGATCGCACCCCCAGTCGGAGCCTTTGACCGTATCGGCAAAATGGACATCGGTATTGTCTCCTTTGCCCATGGTGCTGTTACCGAGAGAAGCTTGCATGCCGCCCTGTGCCGCAGAGCTGTGGGATCGCCTGGGTGGGACCAAGCTCAAGATCATGACGTTCAGTCCCTGCGTGGCCGCCTCGATGGCTGCGCGTTCACCAGCCAACCCGGCTCCGACAATCAGTACGTCCGAAGTGAAATGGTCATATCGGCTCATACGGAACCTCCCAACGAATAAAATACCCACAAGCTGATACAGCCCAAGGCGATCGTACAGACGGTTACGACTGTTAACACTCGTTTCAGGCTGTGACGTTGCACAAATCCCCATTTGACTAGTGCCCGATACAGACCGACGCTGGCGTGATACTCAGCTAATACCAGAAAAACGAGATAAAACCAAAGCATCCATGAATGTACACGATCCGCGCTTAGCTTGGAATCGATTCCGACATAAACAACAGTGAAGACATGAATGATGATTAAGAGCAGAAGAGCGCTTCCCGTGACTGCCTGGAACAGCCAAGACCAGGTATCCTGATGTTTGATGATTTTGGCATGCCTCCACACGATTTTTTGTTCCTGCCATCTGCCTGGAATCCGGCGAAGCACCGCCCCAACATGCGAGGCAACGGTAAGGATGATGAAAATCACGGCGAGATCCAACAGCCGAAACTGCTCCATGAAATGGGCCAGTGTATTAAATGCCTCAACCCCTAGGAGAATACTGGCGACAAATAGCATATGCGTCCACAAAAAACCAACTAACAACAAGCCACTGACCGTCTGGACCAATTCAACCAAAAAGTCTGCTTTGTTCCTCGAAGTCAAGGCTCTCTGTAAATGCATATCCATTCTCCCTCCTATCCAACACCCAACTATTTTTCTTCATCCTTACCCGCTTCGATTGAATGTTGATCAATCATTTTTCCGCATTTCGAACAGACGAGGATAGGAACCCGAAGATCATACATGTCATCATAAAAGTAGGGATGATCCGATCGAGTTTCCACCTTTGTCGAAGCGCCACAGCAACGAGAAACATTCATCCGGTTCCCATCCTTTCCATACGGGATTTGCTGTGGTGGAACCGTAAGGAAGACGCCTGGTTGATCTAAGATGGGGCAGCTGGATGATGGATGTTTTATGATACAGAATATTCCGTACAGTCAGCAAACATGCAACCGCTATCATCACCAACAACTAGCCCCCTGTTTCCTGCGCATCACATTCAAAGAGGGACCATTTCGCTCTCGATGATGCCATGCCAGGCAGTTGATTTTAGTGCTGTGGGGGGAAAGGCTGTTTCAGTGTCCTGAATGACATGGGAAAAATAACCTCCTTCTGGATTATTCCTTTCGTATTGGATTTTCAGGGATGAGTATGTGACTGGTCGATATATTTTAGTTTCTGTGAAATACGTCTAACTGTTTTTCGAACCAGTGGATATAAAATCTTTACAAACTCTTTTTCAGTTGGTTGCAACCTACCATTTTTCATCGGGAAGAGGAAAAAAAAGGGACGAGTATATGTACCTAATTACAAAAATGCCTGGTGCGGATGGCAGGGGAGGTTGCAGGACTTACCGCCAAAAAACGTAGGACAATTAGGGTTATTGTGCTGGAATATTACATTTTCGTTACAACTATGAAAAAAGCATAATAGTGATTTCAGTCTATGGGAAGGCTTTTGTCCCTATGTTTACAATGACAATGTCGGTAGGCCCGCTGATTTGATCAGAAGCGCTAGGTGATGAATCGGAGGTTGACGGGAATTGAAACAAAAGAATAGACACGTGAAATGGATGAGCCTCACGTTACTGATGGTGGCGGGAATCAGCTATCTGTGGTGGTTTTTGGATGTCAGCCGCGTAGAGAGCATGGAAACGGCTAGTGGCTTCCAAATGAAATTCCGCACCAGTGGTGACCAAATCGAAATCTATCAGGATCAAAAATGGCATCCGTTCTTTGCCAAAGGGGTAAATCTGGGGGCATCCTTACCCGGTCATTACCCGGGCGAGCTGCCGATCAAAAAAGAAGATTACCTCCGTTGGTTTGCCATGATCGATGAAATGGGAGCCAATGTCATACGGGTGTATACGATTCATCCTCCAGAATTTTATGAAGCGTTGGTTTCCTACAATCGCAAAAAGGAGGGGGAACCTCTTTATTTCATGCAAGGGATCTGGAGTCCAGAAGAGCTGCTCATCGAAAAGAAGGATGCCTACCTGCCAGAGATTCGAGAAGAGTTTCGCCATGAGATTCAAGATGCGGTAGGGGCAGTTTACGGAGACATTACCCTTCCCGAAAAGCAGGGAAAGGCAAGTGGAAAGTATCGCGCTAACGCTGGACCGTACTTGATCGGTTGGCACACGGGGACAGAATGGGACCCTGTGATGGTGCAGAATACCAATAAGCTACATGCCAAGTCAGCTTCCTATCAGGGTGTGCACTTCCGCACGACGGACAAGTCGACAGCTTTTGAAACATGGCTGACTGAGATGGTGGACACCGTCGCTCAGGAGGAAAGCAAGCACGGCTGGCAGCACCCGATGACATTCACGAATTGGGTGACGACGGATCCGTTGTCCCACCCGGGAGAGCCGATCTATCAGGAGGACCTGGTCAGTGTAGATCCTACGCATATCCAGGCAGCTGCATGGGATGCAGGCTATTTCGCCTCGTATCACGTGTATCCGTACTATCCGGACTTCTTCCGTCACGACCCTGCTCTGCAGCAGGTGAAGAACAATGCAGGAGAGATCGATACGTACAAAGCGTACTTGCGCCAGTTGAAAGCCTACCACAAAGACTTGCCGATCATGGTGACGGAATTTGGTGTTCCGGCTTCCTGGGGAACCGCCCATCTGGGCAACCTGGGACGGGATCAAGGCGGACATACGGAAAAAGAGCAAGGAGAAATAAACGCAGCACTGATGCGCGAGATCGGCGAGGAAGGTTACGCTGGCGGGATTGTTTTTGCTTGGCAGGACGAATGGTTTAAGAAGACATGGAATACTATGCGCTTTGAATTGCCTGAAGACCGACGATCGTTTTGGATCAACGTGCTGACCAACGAATCGTTATTCGGACTGCTGGGGATGTACCCGAACAAAGATGGGGTGCTTGACATCGACGGTGATCGTTCCGACTGGGACAAGATGCAGCCAGAGGAAAAGCAACGCCTAGATCTCGCTGTCCCCGGTTTCGAGGAAATCTGGATGGCGCACGATGAAGGGTACGTCTACTTCATGGCGCAACTGGACCACTCGTTTGATTCGCAAAAGGAAAAGCTGTATTTCGGTGTGGACACGACTCCGGGAGGAAATCGCCACGCACCGGAGCTGGGAGGCGCAACACTGGACGAAGGTCTGGAGGCACTCATCAGTCTAGGAAAGGACGAGGAGAGCGAAATACAGATCGCCTCCAACTACGATTTCCATACCCGGCTATACGGGAAAGGGTACAGAATGCTGCCGGTCAAAGAAGAAGAGATGCGCGATGATTCGGGAGTGTTCAAACCATGGAAGCTCGCAGTCGGGCTGGAAATGGAACCGCCGGACAGCAAAAAATATTACCCGATGGAAGAGGTAGGAGTAGGTAAGCTGGCGCGCGGAACGACTGATTCAGAAGATGCCAGCTACAACTCGTTGGCGGCGTGGCAAGTGAAAGGCAAGGTAGTGGAGATGCGGGTTCCGTGGATGCTGCTTGGCTTTACCGATCCCAGCTCGCTTACGGTCATGAGCTATCAGGAAGAAGGGAAGACCTTCAAAACGGCGACGACAAAAGGGATTCGCATACTGCCGTGGATCGTTGATCGCGCCCATGCCCAGACGACAAGCTTGCCACAGACGAGTGCCCCGTTCCGCGTCACCGAGCTTCCTCGTTACTCATGGCCAGCATGGGAGCAAGTACGCTATCACGAACGGAAAAAACAGAGCTACTCGATCTTGCAAAAGACCTATCGCGATATCAAGCCGTCCATTTTGCAAAAGTGACAAGGAAGCGTCTAGAGGAGTGAGAGGAACGTGCAAACACCATTAGCGACGGCATTCGTTTTTCTGTACGCATTATGCGGTGTGACCGTACTCGGTCTATTGGTCCTGTTCGGGCTGAAACTACGAAATATTGCTGCCGATAAACGAACCAAGCTCTGCTTGGAGAAGTACCAGGATTACTTTATCTACCTGCAGGCCCATGGGGAAGAGGAAGACCGATTGAGGGTTCCCTATGGAGAAGTGACGCTGCACGAAAAGAAGATCATTCAGAAAAAGCTGTTTGAGCTGATGGAGCGGTTCACAGGTGTACATCGTCAGAAGCTCGCGTGGTTGTGTGCTGATCTGGGGTTGGTAGACCTCGATCTGCAACGGCTGGGTGGCTCGTGGAAGTGGACGAGAGTGGATGCGGCCTACAATCTGGGAGTGATGCGCTCCCAGCGGGCTGTTCCTGGTTTGCTGCAGTTGTTAGAAAAACTAGACTACGATCCCAGCCTGTTTATCGTGGCCCGTGCGGTAGCCAAGTGTGCGCGCAATGGGAACGACCTGGGTGAAATGGTGCGGCAGCTCGTCAAGCATCGAAAAAACTTCCATCCATTGATTGTTGATATCCTCAGCGAATCAGAGGTGGACACTGGACCATTGTACGTTGCCTTTTTGCAGGAAGCAGATACGAATCTGGTCGAGATCGGTCTCATCGGTTTGTCCGTAAACAATCAATCCAATCTGGAACCCTATCTGCACAAGCTGGTCCATGCAAAGGAAAAAGAGGTGCGAATCAAGGCAGTCAAGCTGATGTGCAAGGATTCTCGCCTGCTGACAGACAAACGAGTGCGGGAGTTTTTCGCTCACCAGGATTGGGAGATTCGGGCAGCTGTAGCAAAGGCAATTGGGCCGCTGGGTCTTGCAGTCCACATCCCATTGCTGAAAAAGGCAGTGGGCGATCCCAACTGGTGGGTCTGCCACCACAGTGCGCGAAGCTTGGCGCAATTGAACATCGAAGGATTTCAGGCTCTTTGCGAAATTTTGCAGGAGGGGCGTTTCGGAAACCATGTGCAGTTGGCCCATCAGGTGGTTCAGGAAGAGCTAGAGAAGGGCAAACAGAAACTGGACGATCAGGAAAAGCAACTGCAGTACAATCAAAAGCTGCATCTCTACCAGAGCTCGAGACGAAAGACAATTTCGACTGCGTAAGCTTGGCAAAGATAAGCGGGAGGGGAGGAAGCTATGCGTGATTTTCTACTCTATTACGGAATGTTCGCTGTCTACTATGTGATTGCGATTAATTCGTTGTATTTCATCATTATGATGTTCTCCTTCAAGAGCATCGTCGGGATCTTAAAAAGCTCCATCTACTCCAGGTTTCAGGCGTTGTCAGGCTCGGAACAAGTCCCGCCGATATCGATCCTGGTACCGGCCTACAATGAAGAACTGACAATTATCGAGAATGTGCGATCCCTGCTCTCACTCAACTATCCGCGATATGAAGTGATCGTGATCAATGACGGATCCAAAGACGATACCCTGCAAGTACTGGCTCGTGAGTTCAAGCTCGAAGCATCGGCGAACATGCCTGTTCAGCCGCTCTTGCATACGTCGAACATCCGGGGAATTTACCACAATCCTGCTTTCCCCAATCTTTATCTGATTGACAAAGAAAATAGCGGAAAGGCAGACTCACTGAATGCAGGGATCAACGTCGCGCACTACCCGCTGATCGCTTCGATCGACGCCGATTCCCTGCTGGAAAAAGATGCGCTGATTCGAATCGCCAAAGTCTACATGGAAAATCCGGATGAGACAGTCGCAATTGGCGGCGATATTCGGATCGCGAACGGCTGCAAGATCGAAGACGGGGTCGTCAGCGACATTCGCCTGCCGGACAAGTTTTTACCGATGATGCAATCAGTCGAATACCTCAAGGCTTTTCTCGGGGGAAGGATTGGCTGGAGTGCCATCAACGGTTTGATCATCGTGTCTGGGGCCTTTGGAGTCTTTCGCAAAGACTATGTGATCAAAGTCGGCGGCTATCGCGAGGGCTATCCGGGTGAAGACATGAACATCATCATCAAGCTCCACAAGTACATGCTGGAAAATAAACTCCCTTATCGCGTCACCTTCTGCCCGGATGCGGTCTGTTGGACGCAAGCTCCGGACTCGTTCCGAATATTGGGCAGCCAACGGCGCAGATGGGGGCGCGGCAATCTGAAAAACATGATCGAGTACGGAAAGAATATGGTCCTGCGTCCGAAATATAAGTTATTCGGGATGCTAACTTTGCCTTTCAATATCTTGTTTGAGACGCTCAACCCGTACTTCCGTCTCACAGGGCTGCTGGCTCTGATTGGGTACACACTCATGGACATGACGAATGGGCAAGTTCTCCTGCTGTACGGACTGCTCAATATCATTTACGGCATATTGTTGGGAGTCGGTGCGCTGCTGCTGGAGGAAATCGCGTTTCGTCGCTATCCGCGTATCCGGGATATCGTCAAAATGCTTTTCTATACAATCTTGATGTTCTTTGGCTATCGTCAGGTCGGTGTCATCTGGAGATTCCTCGGACACATCGAATACTTGAGCAATAACAATTCGTGGGGAGCGATGACACGCAAGAGCTGGCAAGCTGAGAGCAACAAAAACATTTCGAGTGTGGAGGCAAGAGGATGAGTAATCTCGTACCAGCTTTTTATCAGCTTCTCGGTGAAATGGAATCGAACCAAACATCGTGTGGGGTTATTTTGGTGACTTGCAAAAATCTCTCGAAAGAAGGGCTGGAAGCGATCAAAGTCGCTTTTGATACGGATACACCTGATGTGACAGCTCATTATGCGTACGACAAGACGAAAAATATTTTGGGTGTGCTATTGGAGCGGCAAAAGTTGAGTGACACCCATTTTCACGCCCTGCGAGTCAAGGATTACTTACTGGAGAAACACCTTTTGTCAGGCAGCATGCTGATCGCCAGCTTTCCCGAAAGCTCACGCTCGTCTGGACAAATGCTCATGAGAATGATCCAGGATATCAAAGAACTGGAAGGCTTCGGGGAAATTCACATATATGATCCAGTGTCTGTTGACAGCGAAGAGGATCAGACAAGCATCCTGCTCATCAATTCAGACCAGACGGTAAACGAATTTTTGACCATCTATCTGGAGCGCAAAGGCTATCAGGTCAACGTAGCCAGCGACGGGATGGAGGGGATGCAGAAATTCCAGGAAATCATGCCTGATCTGGTCATTACCGATCTGAATTTGCCAGTGATCAATGGCTACCAGCTGATGGAGCGCATCAAGCACACTGAAAATGACTGCGCTAGTAAAATCGTCATTCTGACAGACATACGCCTGGAAGAGGATGTCCAAAAATCATTTGCTCTTGGCGCATCTGACTATATTACCAAGCCGTTTTCCCCGGTGGAGCTGGAAGCGAGAGTAAAACGGCTGATTTCATAAAGAGAGAAGGAGTGGAACAACAATGGGAAGATACGAGGAGTTAAAACAAAAGATTCAAATGAAAACAGCTCAAGTTGGCATTATCGGATTGGGATATGTGGGTCTGCCCTTGGCAATCGAAACGCTAAAAAGCGGCTACACGGTAACGGGGGTCGATCTGGATGCACGCAAGGTGGAGAATCTGAAAGCGGGCATTTCGCACATTCAGGATATTTCCAATGAAACGCTTCAGGAATGCATGGCGGAAGGACGTTTCTTCCCAACTGCTGACTACAGTGTACTCGCGGAGCTGGATGCGGTCAGCATTTGCGTACCCACTCCACTCAGTCCCAACCAAGACCCGGACACCTCCTATATCATTCATGTAGTCGATCAAATGAAAACATACATGAGACAAGGCATGCTGATCACGCTGGAGAGCACCACCTATCCCGGAACCACAGAGGAATTGATTCAGCGTGAGTTTGAAAAGCTCGGTTACGTGGCAGGCGTAGACTTTTTCCTCTGCTACTCTCCTGAGCGTGTCGATCCGGGTAACCGACTGTTTACCACCCACAATACACCGAAAATCATCGGGGGCACGACCCCAAAATGCATCGAGCTTGGCACCTTGCTGTATGGCAATCTGGTAAAAACGGTCGTTCCCGTCTCCTCACCAAAAGTAGCGGAAATGTCCAAGCTGCTGGAAAACACGTTCCGCAGCGTCAATATCGCTTTTATGAACGAAATGGCGATGATGTGCGACAAAATGGGTATTAACGTGTGGGAGGTTATCAAAGCGGCATCGACCAAGCCTTTTGGATTCATGCCTTTCTATCCGGGACCGGGGATTGGCGGGCACTGCATCCCGCTCGATCCAATGTACTTGTCCTGGAAGGCCAAAGGGTTCCGCTTCCACAGCCAGTTTATCGAGATTGCCCAATCAATCAACGACAATATGCCAGACTACGTTCTGAACAAGACCAGTCAGGTTCTCAATCTTTACGCCAAAGCAATCAAGAACTCCAGAATTCTGATACTCGGTATGGCCTACAAGCCAGATGTGGATGATCTGCGCGAATCACCTGGATTGGAAATCTACGAGCTGTTCGCCAAAAACGGGGCAAAAGTTGATTATTTCGATCCGTATGCGCAGAGCTTTGTGGACAAGGAAGGACAAGTCGTTCAGTCCATCGACAACGATCCGGAAGAATTCAAGAAGTACGATTGCATGGTTTTGATCACCAATCACCGTTGTTTCGACTATCAGGCACTGGCAGACCTCGGGGTTGCCATTATTGACACACGCAACGCCTTTGACGGGATTACAAACGCGAACATTTACAAAATCGGGAATGCTGTCGCGATTAGTCAGGAAAAAGAAATGGTTAGTATGCTGGCATAAAGGGAGGATTGCTTAACATGTGCGGAATCATGGGATATATCGGCAACAGAGAAGCACAATCCATCTTGATCAATGGACTGAAAAAACTCGAATACCGCGGCTACGACTCAGCAGGGATTGCTGTTTGCGATGGGTCGACGATTGCGATTTGCAAATCAAAAGGACGCATCGATGCGCTGGAGGAGCAGGCGGAGAAATCCAGCCTGCAGGGAGCGATTGGCATTGGTCATACTCGCTGGGCGACACATGGACGTCCGTCGGATGAAAATTCTCATCCGCACTTTGATCAGTCAGGAAAATTCGCGATTGTACACAACGGAATCATCGAAAACTACCTGGATCTCAAGCACGAGCTGGAAGAGCGGGGAGTCGTATTTGCTTCGCAGACAGACACGGAGGTCATCGTCCATTTGCTGGCGGAATTGTACGACGGAGACATCGTTTCCACGGTACAGCAAGTGGCTGGCAAAATTCGCGGGGCGTATGCACTGGGTGTCATGACGGAGCATGAGCCGGACAAACTGATTGCCGTCCGGCTCGCTAGCCCGTTGATCATCGGGGTAGGTACCGGAGAGAACTTCATCGGCTCGGATATTCCCGCTGTACTGGAGCATACGCGCGATGTCTACGTTCTCGAGGATGGCGACCTGGCCATATTGACCAAAGATTCGGTCACTGTAATGAGTCTGGAGACGAATCAACTGATCGAACGAGACTTGTTGCGAATCGAGTGGGACAAGGAGCAGGCAGAAAAAGACGGATACGAGCATTACATGCTCAAAGAAATTCACGAACAGCCGCGTGCTCTGCGCAACACCATGACTGGGCGTATTGACGAAGCGGGACAACAAATTGTGTTCCCGGATCTTCAACTGTCGACTGAAGCAGTCAAGGGGATCGAAAAAATATACATAGTCGCCTGCGGAACGGCCTACCACGCAGGAATGATTGGAAAGCACGTGATTGAAAGTCTGGCTCAGATCCCTGTGGAAGTAGATGTGGCGTCGGAGTTTCGTTACAGACGGCCCCTTTTCAAAGGGAAAAGCCTCACGATCGTCGTCAGTCAGTCAGGTGAGACGGCGGATACGCTGGCTGCCTTGCGGGAGGCGAAACGTCACGGCTCTATCATTTTGGCGATTACGAATGTCGTGGGCAGCTCCATTGCGCGAGAGGCCGATCACCTGATCACGACGAACGCAGGCCCGGAAATCGCGGTTGCTTCTACCAAGGCGTATACCTCCCAGTTGGTCGCATTTTATTTACTCGGATTGTATTTGGCACAAGAGAAGGAGACGCTGTCCTCTCCAGAGAGAAAGTCCTTGATCGCGGCCTTGCAAAAGCTTCCTGAGCAGGTGGAGGCGGTTCTCTCCCACGCAGAAGGAATTCACGCGTTTGCCCAATCCATCAAGGACGAAGGACATCTGTTCTTCATCGGGCGCGGTCTCGATTACGCGGTCTCGCAGGAAGGGTCGCTGAAGCTGAAAGAAATCTCCTACATTCATTCTGAGGCTTATGCGGCTGGAGAGCTCAAACACGGGACACTGGCGCTCATTCAGGAGGGGACACGTGTCATCGCGCTGTCTACGCAAGCGGAGCTGCACGAAAAAATGGTCAGTAACATTACGGAAGTGAAAGCGAGAGGGGCAAACGTGCTCGGGATAGCGCTGGAAGACAACGTGGAGCTGCATCGATCTGTGGATGATGTGTGCTTGATTCCATCAACAGATTCGTTATTGACTCCGATCTTGAGCGTTATTCCTCTTCAGCTGATCGCCTATTACACCTCGGTTGCTTTAGGAAATGATGTGGATCGTCCGCGGAATTTAGCAAAAAGTGTAACAGTCGAATAGCAACGCCCGTCCTTACTCACAATGAAGGACGATAAAAGGAGGATTGAGTACATGAGCACCTCGAATCGAACGTTGAATCAGGAGATTTTGCTGGAGATCATGCTCCAGGCCTATCAGCTGGGCGTGCAGAGGAAAGATATCAACCTTGGAATGATGATTGACACATTAACCTATGAATTAAAGCCTTACTTCGAGCGGGAGATCCAGCTTCGAGCGTATAGAGAGAGCGAGCTGGACGGGACGGAGGGAATCGGATGAACATACATGCAGTTATATTGGCTGCCGGAAAAGGAACGCGGATGAAGTCGCGATTGTACAAGGTCATGCATCCGGTTTGCGGCAAGCCAATGATCGAGCACGTCGTCGAAGCAGTGGAAGATCTGGCATTGCACAAACTTGTCGTGGTGATCGGCCACGGTGCAGAAGCGGTCATGCATCAACTGGGAGACCGCGTCAGCTACGCCCATCAACAAGAGCAGTTGGGGACAGCGCACGCCGTGTGGATGTGCCGTGAAGCATTGGAAAATCAGGAAGGAATCACCCTCGTATTAAATGGAGATACACCGTTGGTACGAAAAGAGACGTTGCATCAACTCCTCTCCTATCACCGGGAGAGGGGAGCAGCGGCTACTGTATTGACAGCGATCGTGGACGATCCGACCGGATATGGCAGGATCATCCGTGACGAGAGCGGCAACGTCAGACGGATTGTGGAAGAAAAGGATGCTACCTTGGGCCAGAAAAAGGTGTGTGAGATCAGCACAGGTATCTTTTGCTTCGATAATCGCAAGCTGTTTGAGACGATTCCGCTCGTATCCAACGATAACGCGCAAGGGGAGTACTACTTGCCGGACGTGCTGTCCATCTTGCAGGATCAAGGCTGCCTGATTGGCGCCTATGCTGCGGATGATCCAGAAGAAGGGTCAGGTGTAAACGACCGGATCCAACTGGCGCAAATGGAACAAAAACTGCGAAAACGAATCAATGAGCGCCACATGAAGAGTGGCGTGACGATCATTGATCCGGTCTCGACCTATATTGATTCGGACGTGCAGATCGGATCAGATACGGTTATCTATCCAGGCTCCTATCTAAGTGGACACACCCGAATCGGGGAAGGGTGCGCGATTGGGCCAAACGCACATGTGATGGACAGTGCTATCGAGAGCCATGTGCAGGTGAGCTCATCTACAGTCGTAGGCAGCAAGATCACGCGCGACGCCATTATTGGTCCGTACGCGTTCGTGAGGGGGGAAATGGGCAGGTCAGATGAGCGAGCAGATGAGCGTCATCTGATCGAGGAACAGTTGCTGGCATCTGCGCAAGCAACCGGAGGACGATGCTGATACCGCGATGGGCACGGACTGGCATACACCATGTCTGGGTATGGCTGTTTGCTGCCATCTGCGTTTCGATCGTTGTGTTGATCTTGTTGCAGCTCCGCTCTACCCCTGCCTATGTCAAGGCGACGTGGATTTGGGATGCCAGCATCATTTCCTCCCAAACAGAGGAAATCGTCGCCTTTGCCGAACAAAACGACATCAATTTGATCTATCTGCACATTGAGCCGACAACGCTTCGCCCACAGGATTATCGCGACTTTATCAAAACGGCAAGCCGAGCGTCCATCAAGGTCGAGGCTTTGGGAGGTGATCCGAACTGGGCATTGGCTGCAAATCGTGAGAGCATTAGTGATCTTATCTCCTGGGTGAAAGCCTATAACCGTTCGGCTAAATCAGAAGAGCGATTTCAAGGCATCCACGTAGACATAGAACCGTACCTTTTATCTGAATGGAAGACGGATCAGGACACCGTCATACAGCAATGGATGAAGAATGTCGTCTATTTGATTGCGGAAACAAAAAAAGACTCCAGCTTGCTGGTCAGCGCTGATCTTCCCTTTTGGATCGATTCCGTGACCGTACCGGGAGAGGCAAAAAAAGTGAGCAACTGGATGGTAGAGCGTCTGGACAGCATCACATTGATGGCCTATCGGAATCACGCGAAGGGGCCGAATGGCATTGTTGACATCGTGCACAGCATCGTCGCAGATGCCAATGCGCGAAAAAATGGCTCGGTAGTGGTAGGGGTCAATATATTGGAATCAAAGGAAGGCGCCAATGTGAGTTTTCACCAGGACGGAACAGCCGAGATGGAGAGCCAACTGGCGATCCTGCAGGACGAGCTTGCGGAAAATCCCGCCTTCGCGGGTAGCGCTGTTCACGATTACGAGAGTTGGCTCCATGCGAGCAGACGAGAGGAGTAACGATGAAAGCCGCGCGAATCTACCTGAGTGTTCTCTGCCTTACGCTCGGCTTTCTATTCGGCTTTTCCCCTGCGGAAAAAAAGAGTAAAGCCACGTGGATCTGGCAGTCCGA
>JARDZO010000339.1 GCA_029240815.1 Brevibacillus sp. | reverse complement strand
CAGTCCACACGCTGGCTTCCTCCTTCATCGTCCAATACAGGTCTGCATCATCATATCACAGCCTTTGCGCCTGTCGCAAATGGGGGAAAATCATAGCTTGCTGTTCTCTAAATGATGCTTCATTTTTTCAACGGCTCCTGTCGCATCCCCTGCTCGAATAGACTCCATGATCTCGCGATGCTCGGCCACAGCTAGCTTCGCTCTGCCCTCACGAGACAAGGACTCGGTACGAACGCTGTTGCTGTATTCCACAAGGGGCGTCCAAATCCGATGCAAGATCGAGTTGCGACTGGATCGGCAGATGACCCGATGGAATTGATAGTCTTCCTCCGTCGGCACTTCTCCGCGTTCGACCCGTTCTTCGGCAATCGCCAGGATGCGTTCCATTTCTTCAAAATGCTTGTCAGTAGCACGTCGGCATGCGAGTCGAACCGCATCCAACTCCAGGATTCGGCGCATCTCAATCAGATCCTTTTTCGTCTTGGCATCCCGCAGGATGAAAAATCCGAGGATATCAATCAGACGATTGTGCCGGTAATGCTTTAGGAATGTGCCTTCCCCTCTGCGAGTCTCGATCAGACCGAGAAGCTCCAGTGCCCGAAGTGCTTCGCGGACGGAGGAGCGACCTGCCCCTAGTTGTTCAGACAGTTCTCTCTCGGAGGGAAGCTTGTCACCCGGACGCAGGTTTCTCTCCTGAACGATCTCGTGGATCTGCAGGAGAATCCCTTCGTATACCTTTCGATCTTGGGATGAGTCGAGCACCATTCATCCTCCTTAGTAGCACCTACTTTGAAGTGAAGCACCCTCCAAAAGGCACCTGCCACAAACCGTACAGGTGTCTCGGAGGGTGATGACTGCACGAGTCTCCTATACTTGCTGGTAGGAAATCGCAGCCAGGTTCATTGTTTTTTCTCTCACGGCTTCCGGATCCACAGTGATGCGAGCAACACCGCTATCCATCGCAGCTTTGGCTACTGCTGCAGCTACGTTTGGAGCTACGCGAGCATCAAACGCCGCTGGGATGACTTTATCTGCAGAAAGTTCTTCTGGCGTGATCAGGTCGGCAATGGCATAAACTGCTGCCATCTTCATTTCTTCGTTGATGCTCGTCGCGCGCGTGTCAAGTGCTCCGCGGAAAATACCTGGGAATGCTAGTACGTTGTTTACTTGGTTCGGGAAGTCGGAACGTCCTGTACCTACGACGGCAGCCCCAGCGGCTTTTGCTTCATCCGGCATGATTTCTGGAGTCGGATTCGCCATCGCGAAGATGATCGCATCGCGGTTCATGGAACGAACCATCTCAGGTGTTACTGCCCCTGCTACGGAAACGCCGATGAATACGTCAGCGCCTTTCATCGCATCAGACAGGTCGCCTTGGATTTTATCGCGGTTTGTAATTTTTGCCATTTCTTCTTTCACTGGGTTCATACCGAATGGACGGCCTTCATAAACAATCCCTTTGGTATCGCACATAACGACGTCTTTTACGCCCATGGAAACCAGGAGCTTGATGATGGCAATACCGGCTGCACCAGCGCCGTTTGCTACAACGCGGATTTCTTCCAGTTTTTTGTCTACTACGCGCAGCGCGTTGATCAGGCCAGCCGCTGTTACGATAGCAGTACCATGTTGGTCATCGTGGAATACAGGGATGTTCGTTTCACGTTTCAAACGCTCTTCTATCTCGAAGCAAGCAGGAGCTGCGATATCTTCCAGGTTTACCCCGCCAAACGTTGGTTCCAGCAGTTTTACGGTTTCTACGATTTTGTCTACATCGGTGGTGTTCAAGCAGATTGGGAACGCGTCTACCCCTGCAAAAGATTTAAACAGGACGGCTTTTCCCTCCATAACAGGCATTGCTGCTTCTGGACCGATATTTCCGAGGCCGAGGACAGCAGTACCGTCGCTGACTACTGCAACGAGATTGCCTTTCATGGTATATTCGTACACTTTGGATTTGTCGTCAAAAATATCTTTGCATGGCTCTGCAACCCCTGGAGAATAAGCGAGGCTCAAGTCGCGCGCATTGCGGACAGGCACTTTTGTGACAGCCTCCAATTTCCCTTGATGTTTTCTGTGAAGCTCCAGTGCTTCCTCTCTCAGATTGGACATCATAACCACTCCATTCACGTTTATCTTTTTCTATTAAACTGCGTTTGCTGCTCTAACCTACACCCAGTGGTCTGACCACTTTTAAAGTTATGTTTTCAATATATAGCAAAACCCATTCTCCTGTAAACCTGCCGAAAACGGCGAAAAAGGGAGGACATTCCTCATCCTCCCCACATTATGGGCAATTCTTTCGAAATTACGCTGTCGCGTCCCACAATTGCTCTCGCTTGCTCCAAAAATGCTTCGTCCAACCCAACGCCAATCGTATCCGGCAAGCGAATTGTCTGTCTTTTTCCCTCGTAAAACAGAATCACAGGAATTGTTCCTTTTTTTTCGACAAACAATTGCTGGAGCCGCTGGAGCGTCGAATCATGCTCCTGAGCCTCCGATATTTTGACAAAAAGCACAGTCTCTACCGTAGGCATTGGCAAAGCGTCTGCCGCCCAGAAGCGGGAAGCGAGCAGTTTGACCAGATCATCCTGATGATCGATACGGGCTTCGGCCACTACCATGCTTTCTCTGGTCAACAGCTCCGCATGCTTGGCATACACCTGCGGAAAGACGACCAGTTCGACCTGTGCCGTTTTGTCCTCCATGGTAATGAATGCCATCGCATCCCCTTTTTTCGTCTGGATACGCCGTTCTTCGGTGATCATTCCGAACACTTTCACTGTCTTGTCGCGAGGAAGCTCCCCTAGCGACGCGATCGCCGCTATTTCTGCCCGATTAGCCAAATGGGCATACTGGTCGAGTGGATGACCAGAGATGTAGACGCCGAGCAACTCTCGCTCTTCTTTTAATTGCTGCGCGCGTGAAAAAGGCGGTAACTCTGGATAATCTTTTGGCTCACGCACCGGTGCTCCTGTATCGTCTCCAGCAAACAGATTCATTTGATCCGCATCCCGCTCGACCCGTTTTCCGTTTGCCTTGCCCACCGCTTCATCCAGTAGAATGAGGAGCTGGCTGCGGTGTCCAGGCAGCGAATCCAGCGCCCCACATAGCGTCAGCGACTCCACGACCCGTCTGTTCACCAGTCGCGCATCGACCCGCGCGCAAAAATCAAACACGTCCCGATACGGTCTGCTAATCCGTTCCTTGACGATTGACTCAATAGCGCTGTATCCCACGTTTTTCACAGCTGCCAATCCAAAGCGAATGGAATCCTGCTCCACCGTGAAATGCGCTTCGCTGCGGTTCACATCTGGAGCCAGCACCTGTAACTGAAGACGGCGAGCTTCCTCGGTATACTCGGCGATGCGCGTCTGGCTCCCGATGGACAAGGAGAGCAAGGCCGCCATAAACGCGAGCGGATGATTCGCTTTCAAATACGCCATCTGATAGGCTATCACGGCATACGCGACCGAATGGGCCTTGTTGAAGCCGTAATCCGCAAAGCGCACGATAAGGTCGTAGATTTCGTTTCCTAGCTCATCCCCATAGCCTTGTTTGACACAACCGGCTACGAATTTCTCCCGTTGCTCAGCCAAGAGCTCCCGTTTCTTTTTCCCCACAGCACGCCGCAGAATATCCGCTTCTCCCAGACTAAACCCTGCCAACGCGGAAGAAATCTGCATAATCTGCTCCTGATAGATCATAAACCCATGCGTCTCTCGCAAAATCGGCTCCAGCACGGGATGGGCGTATTGGACCTTAGTCTGACCGTGTTTTGCAGCGATATATTGCGGAATGATCTCCATCGGTCCCGGACGATACAAGGCCAGGACAGCGATAATATCATCCAGACTGGACGGCTTCAAATCTCGCAGAACATTGCGCATACCAGACGATTCCAGCTGAAATACGCCTGTCGTCTCTGCGCGCGAGAGCATGCGAAAGGTTTTGGGATCGTCGGTCGGGATATTTTCCAGGTCGATAGTTGTACCTTGTTGCTCCAGATTGCGCAAGGCTTCTTGAATGATCGTCAGATTGCGCAGGCCGAGAAAGTCCATTTTCAACAGGCCCACTTCTTCTAAAATCTCCATCGGATACTGCGTGAGCGCCAAGCCTTCGTTGCCTGTCTGCAAAGGCACATATTCGGTCAGCGGCTCTCGGGAGATGACCACTCCCGCTGCATGCGTAGATGCGTGCCGCGGCAAGCCCTCTACTCCTTTTGCCGTTGCAATCAATTGGGCTGCCTGCTTGTTTTCCGCACACAGCTTGCCGATGTCCGGATTGATCTTCATCGCCCTTTCGATTGTCATTCCAGGCGACTGGGGAATCATTTTCGCCACGCGATCAATCAGCCCGAGCGACAGGCCCAGCGCACGCCCCACATCGCGCACAGCTGCACGCGCCGCCATCGTACCAAAGGTAATGATCTGAGCCACACGGTCATGCCCGTATTTATTAGCCACGTAATGGATGACTTCATCTCTGCGCTCTACCGAAAAGTCGATATCGATATCAGGCATCGTCACCCGCTCCGGATTCAGGAATCGCTCAAACAGCAGATGAAAGCGCAGCGGGTCTACGTTCGTAATCTTGAGTGCATAGGCAACCAGGCTTCCCGCTGCCGATCCCCTGCCCGGCCCTGTCGGAATGCCGTTCTGATGGGCGTAGCGCATGAAGTCCCAAACGATCAAAAAGTAATCGGTAAAGCCTGTCCCTGTAATAATGGCTAGCTCGTGGTCCAATCGCTCACGAATTTGCGGAGTCAGTTCCTTGTATCGCTCCTGGCAGCCTTTTTCACACAGCTCTCGCAAAAATGCAGTCGAATCCTGTCCTGCCGGCAAGGGGAATTCTGGCAAAATATGTTCCCCAAACGTCAATGTCACCTGGCAGCGCCGAGCGATCTTTACCGTATTGGCTAGTGCCTCGGGAGCAAAAGCAAACGCCGGCGCAAGCTCTTCTGCACTCTTCAAGTAATGCTGATCGGTTTCGTAGCGAAAGCGATTCTCCTCTCCCACCGTCTTGCCTTCTCCGATTGCGAGTAGGATGTCGTGTGTGGCATGATCGCTCTGGTCAACGTAATGGACGTTGTTCGTGACAACCAGAGGAATGCCTGTCTCCTCACTCAAGCGGACAAGTCGTGCATTCAGTCTGCGCTCCTGCTCCAGCCCGTG
>JARDZO010000085.1 GCA_029240815.1 Brevibacillus sp. | reverse complement strand
ATCAAGATCCCTATTCGCTCCCTGGATGAGTACCGGTTGCGTTTCAACTTCCAAAAAGGGAAGCACGGCGGTCAAGGAAAAGGCAACAGCAAGGTAGGGGATGTCGTCGCCAAGGACGGAGATCCGGCGCAAGGGCCTGGGAAAGGTCAAGGCGCAGGCGATCAGCCGGGCGTGGACTACTACGAGGCAGAGATCAGCGTGGAAGAACTGCAAGAGATGCTGTTCGCAGAGCTGGAGCTGCCAAACCTGCAACGAAAAGACGAAGACCAAATCGTCATTGAAGAGACACGTTTCAACGATGTCCGTAAAAAAGGGCTGATGGGCAACATCGACAAGAAACGGACGCTGATCGCTGCCATCCGCCGCAATGGGTTGGCAGGCTACAATGATCTGGAGCTAGGCATTAATGAAGACGATCTGCGGTTCAAGACGTGGGAAGAAATCATCAAGCCCCATTCGAACGCTGTTATCATTGCCATGATGGATACTTCAGGAAGTATGGGCGTTTTTGAAAAGTATATTGCCCGCAGCTTTTTCTTCTGGATGGTCCGCTTCCTGCGCACGAAGTATGAAAAGGTAGAGATCGTCTTTATTGCCCATCATACGGATGCCAAGGAAGTGACGGAAGATACCTTTTTCTCCAAAGGAGAGAGCGGGGGGACGATTTGTTCCTCCGCCTACAAAAAAGCGTTGGAGATCATCGACAGCCGCTATCCGACGTCGCAGTACAACATTTACCCGTTCCACTTTTCCGATGGCGACAACCTCACCTCTGACAATGAGCGCTGCGTCAAGCTGGTGAAGGAGCTCATGGATCGCTGCAACATGTTTGGCTATGGAGAAGTGAATCAGTACAACCGACACAGCACCCTGATGTCTGCTTATCGGCACATCAAGGAGCCGAAGTTCATGCACTGCGTCATTCGGGAAAAGGGCGAGGTATATAAGGCGTTGCGAGCGTTTTTTGGGAAGAAGGAAGTAATGACTTGATCACACCGACTTGTTAAAAGTTCGTACCCCCTCGCTTAGGCAGGGGGTTTTTGTCGTTGTCAAAGGTACTCAGGTACTGCTTTTAAGGGAAGATAATAGGCGGATTTGATGGAGGGGTAAAGCGAGTAACTTCCGGTTAGATAGGGGGGCTAATGACCAGAGTTGATTTCAATATTGGGAAAATAATATCAATATTGCCAAAGAAGTAAGATCGATCATTTGTGTATTTTGCAGAATATTTTAGCAAAAATGAAAAAAGTGAAGAATTAAAACAGAAAACAATAGGTTTTATAAGGGTTGCAGAATTGGCATAACTTTTGCAGTGATAAATCGGTATCCAACTGGAAGGAGGAAGAAATAAAGAAGAACAGCAATTCTTCAGATTACTAAAATAAGGAGGAGTAACATTAGATGAAATACATATCCAATCTAGTGAAAGTGAATAAGGATCCTGGACATGGCTCACATATCTCCCCTGTTTACATGACTTCAACGTTTGTTTTTGATAATGCAGAAATAGGAGCAAAACGCTTCGCCGGAGAGGATCCCGGATTTATGTATTCACGCTTGGGAAATCCAAATGTACGAGAGCTAGAAGAGAAGGCAGCGTCATTGGAATTTGGTGAAGGTTGTCTGGCATTCTCATCTGGGATGGCTGCGATAACTGGTTGCCTTTTGGGAATTTTACAGGCAGGAGACCACGTTGTTGCACACACAGAGTTGTATGGAGCAACACACGCTTTTCTAACCAAAACAGTAAAGAAGTTTGGCATCGATGTAACTTTTGTGCCATTTAAGTCAGGGGAAGAGCTTGAACCTCACATTACAGATAGAACGAAAGTGATCTACTTTGAAACGCCATCCAATCCTAGACTTTCCTTAGTCGACATGAAGAGCGTAGCGGCAATTGCCAAGCAAAAGGGCGTATTGACCGTTGTTGATAATACATTTTTGTCCCCGTATTTGCAAAATCCTATCCTATGCGGAATTGATATTGTAGTGCACAGCGCAACAAAATATTTGTCCGGTCATGGTTATCTAATTGGTGGACTCGTGATTTCCAGTAAAGAAATTATTGATCCGATGAGAAAAGAAGTGCAGAAAACAATGGGAGCAAATTTGGCTCCTATGGATGCATGGCTTCTCTGTCAAGGGATACGTACATTACACATTCGCATGGATCGTTCGCAAGAAAATGCACAAATTTTGGCTGAGCGCTTGGAAAAACACAAGGCAATCGAGAAGGTTTATTTTCCAGGTCTAACAAGTTTCGAAGATAAAAATATCATGGAGAAACAGATGAAGGGTCCCGGAGCAATGATTTCTTTTGTCTTGAAGGAGGGATACGAAGCAGGTGTTACACTAATGAATTCAGTGAAATTAAGTACCTTAGCCGTTTCCCTCGGGGACGTAGGTACTTTGATTCAACATCCAGCTTCGATGACACATGCGATTATCCCCAAAGAAGAAAGAGAAAAAGCAGGTATCTATGATGGACTCGTCCGTTTTTCAGTTGGAATTGAAGATGTAGAAGATATATGGAACGATCTCGAAATAGCATTGGAATAACGAGGAAGCTGCAACTGATGAAGATGGAGGTTATGGAAATGAAGTATGATTTCGATCAAGTTATCAACCGAGTAAATACAGCCTGCGAAAAATGGGATGATCTTCAAAACCGCTTTGGTGTAAGTGATGCTATCCCTATGTGGGTTGCGGATATGGATTTTAAGTCGCCTCCCGCAGTTATAGAAGCTTTAAGGCAAAGAGTTGAGCATGGTATATATGGTTATACGTATCGACCTGATTCGTATTCTGAGGCGATTGTTGATTGGGTGGAAAGAAGACATGATTGGTCCATAGATAGAAAATGGATCGCTCACAGTCCTGGCGTGCTCGCAGCATTATCCGTGATTATCCATTCATTCTCACAACATGGGGATAAAGTCATTATTCAAACACCAGTTTATCATCCGTTCTCTCGTATCATCCAGTCGCTAGGGCGTGAAGTTGTAAACAACCCACTCAAATTAGAAAACGGAAGATATACGATAGATTTTGCGGATTTGGAAGCGAAAATAGACTCCGGTGTTAAAATTTTGGTGCTTTGCAATCCACATAATCCAGTAGGGAGAGTCTGGACCCAAGAAGAGTTGGCGATGCTGGGACAAATTTGCATCAAGAACAACATTCTAGTCATTTCAGACGAGATTCATTGCGACCTTGTTTATAAAGGACACAAGCATATACCGTTTGCCTCCATTTCAGAAGAGTTTGCCGATCATTCCATTACTTGCATAGCACCTTCTAAAACATTTAATGTAGCGGGTCTACAAACTTCCTGCATCATTATTCCGAATGAAAAATTACGAGATATTTTTAACCAGTCAATAAACAGTCTGAATATCGGTTCCCCTAACATGTTCGGGATTATAGCAGGAGAGATTGCTTATCAATACGGTGAAGAATGGTTAGAGCAAGTGATCGATTATTTACAAGGAAACCTAGATTTTCTCGTTCGTTACTTCCAAGAGAACATTCCGCAAATAAAAGTGATTCAGCCAGAAAGTACGTATTTAGTGTGGCTGGATTGCCGAGAATTAGCTCTTGCTACGGAAAAAATTGATAAATTCATGCTTAACAAAGCGAGAGTTGCTATGAATGAAGGGTATATTTTTGGAGAGGATGGCATCGGATTTATGCGAATGAATATCGCGTGTCCACGTTCCATATTAGAAAGGAGCTTACGTCAGATAGAAGAAGCCGTTAATTTATTGTGTAGTGCATAGAAAACAAGACGAAATAAATAATCTCGATAACGTAAAAATGGGAGGGCATATGGCTGACATTTCTTACATTCAAGAATTTGTCCAAACATTCTCGGAAAATATTAGTGAAGTGCTTGGTTTTGATATAACCATTCTTAATGAAAACGGCATACGAATTAGCGGAACCGGTTCTTATAAATATAGTATCGGCGATCCATCACCAGAAGGTTCTTATTTAAGGATGATTATGGAAACAAAGAAACCGGCAATGATCTATGATGTTATTAAAAATCAATCTCAATGCATGAGCTGTAAATTTATGGGGCAATGCAAAGTTTCAGCCTCCATCGGTTTTCCCATATTAAAACGGAATAGATCTGTAGGGGTCATTGGGATCATGGGCTTTTCTCCTGAACAGAAAGAAAGAATGATCAGGAACTCTGAGATGCTGATAAGATTTTTGCATCATCTGAGTGCGCTGCTAGAAAAAAAGCTGTTATTACTGGATTACAGTCAAGAATCAGGGGGCGATGCGTCTGAGGATTCCGCTGTCTTGCAAAATGTTTCCTTTGATAGCATTGTCGGCCATAATTCGGGACTGCAAGATGTAATAAAAAAGGCAAGACGTGTTACGAATAGTCCTTCAACTGTTCTTATAAGAGGTGACAGCGGAACTGGTAAAGAGTTATTGGCACAAGCGATTCATTATGAAAGCAATCGAAGAAAAAATCCTTTTGTCGCAATAAATTGCGCCGCGATTCCTGAAAATCTTTTGGAAAGCGAATTGTTTGGTTATGAGGGAGGCGCTTTTACAGGATCAAGACGGGAAGGGAATATTGGTAAATTTGAATATGCCCACAAAGGGACATTATTTCTAGATGAAATTGGTGATATGCCAATTTCGTTACAACCTAAATTATTAAGAGTTTTACAGGAGAGATCCATTGAACGTATTGGTGGGAAAAAAAACATTCCTATCGATGTAAGAGTGATAGCAGCTACACATAGAAATTTAGAGGAAATGGTGGAAAAAGGTACATTCCGAGAAGATCTGTATTACCGTCTCAATGTCATACCGCTAATTACAAAACCTCTAAAGGAACGTCGTGATGACATTCTGTTATTTCTTAGATATTTTATTAGAAAACATTGCAGAATATTGAAAATAAATGAGCTCTCTATCGATCCAGTATTAGAGCAGTGGTTGATTAAATATGATTGGCCAGGAAACATTAGACAGCTAGAAAACGCTGTGGAATATATGGTCAATATAGCTGAATCAGATACGATTGAAATTCACGATTTACCAGATTACCTCAACAAACAGGAAAATTTCGTCTGTTTTAGAAGGGGATTAAGTTTAGAACAAATGATTTCAGAGTATGAAAAGAATATTTTAGAAGCCTTTTATTTTGCTGAACCATATAGAAATGATAAAGAAAAGATTTCACAAATGTTACAGATTAGTCTCTCTACGTTATATAGAAAGCTGGAAAAATACCAACTGGTTTAATGAACTTGTAAAATTCGCTTTCTAATTATTTGAATATTTTTATTAGTAAAATAAATTATAAAGAGAGAGGTGTATTTTGTGAAAAAGAGTTCAATTTTAGTTGCTTTCTCCTTACTGGTTTTACTTGCATTAACGGCATGTGGTACAACACAAAATCAGGCAACGGCGAGCAAGAATCTGCTGGAGCAAATTAAAGCGGATGGGAAAATCAGGATTGGTACAGAAGGGACCTATCCACCGTTTACCTTCCATGATGCTTCAGGAAAGTTGACTGGCTTTGATGTTGAGATCGCAGAGGAAGTAGCGAACAGACTTGGCGTTAAGCCAGAATTTATTGAAACCCAATGGGACGGCATGTTTGCCGGACTTGATTCGAAGCGATTCGATATGATTGTAAATCAGGTAGGAATACGTCCAGACCGTCAGGAGAAATACGATTTTTCAGATCCTTATATCCTGTCAAAACCCGTTTTGATTGTTCATAAGGACAATGAAACAATTAAAACATTTGCAGATTTGAAAGGGAAAAAAGCAGCTCAGACACTTACCAGTAACTTTAAGGAGATAGCCGTATCCAACGGTGCTGAAATCGTGGGAGTCGAAGGATTTAATCAATCCATTGATCTATTGGATTCAAAACGTGCTGATGCGGCTGTAAACGATGGATTGTCTTTTCTTGATTTCAAAAAGCAGAAGCCTGATGCACCTATTAAAGTTGTTGCAGAGTTAGATGAGCCTGCAAAATCGGGAATTATGTTCAGAAAAGACAATAAGGAATTGGTAGAGGCCGTAAATAAAGCACTATCCGACATGAAGAATGATGGTAAGTATGTAAGCATCTCGGAAAAATACTTTGGTACTGACGTTTCAAAATAAGGGAGTGATCTAATGTTTGCGGATGAAAGAATGCAACGAATAATTGACATCATTGGAAATTCATTTTTTCCGATGTTAAAAGCTGGGATCGCTTTTACTGTACCATTGACACTTCTCTCTTTTTTTCTGGGACTGATTCTTGCTCTGCTCACAGCACTGGCTCGAATCTCAGGAATTAGACCGCTTGATGCTGTTGCAAGATTTTATGTATGGGTGATTCGGGGGACACCTTTGCTTGTTCAGTTGTTTATTATATTCTACGGTCTCCCCAGTGTTGGGATAACGATTGGTCCGCTGCAATCGGCTGTTATCGGTTTTACTTTAAGTGTTGGTGCCTATAACTCAGAGGTCATTCGGGCAGCTATCCTTTCCATTCCCAAAGGCCAATGGGAGGCAGGTTACTCAATCGGGATGAGCTATCGTCAAGCATTGAGAAGAATTATTCTTCCTCAAGCAACACGGGTATCTGTTCCGCCTTTGTCAAATAGTTTTATAAGCTTGGTAAAGGATACATCATTGGCAGCTACAATTACTGTTACCGAAATGTTTAGGGTAGCTCAGCAAATTACAGCAACAACATATGAACCGTTGGTGCTATATTGTGTAGCGGCATTGATTTATTTGATTTTCAGTACGGTTCTTTCTAATGCTCAAGGACGTATGGAAAAACGGCTTGATCGTTATGTGGCAGGGTAATTTGATAGGAGGTTAGACAGTTGATTGAGATTAAGAACCTGCATAAGCAGTTTGGACAAACAGAGATTTTAAGGGGAATCGATCTGAAAATAGAGGAAGGTAATACGGTTTGCATTATTGGGCCTTCGGGGTCAGGCAAAACAACATTGCTTCGTTGTTTGAATTTACTGGAGGTACCTACAAAAGGAACCATGAACCTCGGAGAATTTACTTTGGATTTTGGGGATAAAAAACAAGTTCCTAAAGATACGGTTATCAAGTTCCGTCAGCAAACAGGTATGGTTTTCCAGAGTTATAATTTGTTCCCTCATATGACTGCCCTTGAAAATGTAATGGAAGGTTTGGTCATCGTTCGTAAGCAAGACAAAGAGTCTTCACGTGTAAAAGCTCTTCACTTGCTAGAAAAGGTAGGCTTGAAAGAACGTGCAAACTACTATCCATCCCAGTTATCAGGCGGACAACAACAACGCGTAGGAATCGCCAGAGCGATGGCAATAGAACCTGAAGTCCTGCTTTTTGACGAGCCTACGTCCGCTTTAGATCCCGAGTTAGTAGGTGAAGTTCTGAAGGTTATGAAAGAACTAGCTAAAGAAGGAATGACCATGGTTGTTGTCACGCATGAAATGAACTTTGCTCGTGAGGCAGCGGATAAGGTTGTATTCATTGATAAAGGTGTAATTGTCGAAGAAGGAACACCAGAACAAATTTTTGAACATGCACAAAATGAACGTACATTGCAATTTTTAAACAAGCTATGTTCGTAGAATGATTTACCTATGAGTGAGGAGGCAAATACCGGGGGGACAACTGACATTCAGGGCATTTTGGAGAAAGGGGTGATTGAAGCAACTGGTTTATGCGGAATATTCTTAATAGTAGAAATTACGGAGGGGTGTAATCATGAAAGAGATCAAAACACAACAAGAGTTTGATGAGGCGATTTTATCAACAAAACCAGTTGTCGCTAAATTTTATGCCGATTGGTGCCCGGATTGTCAGCGCATCGATCCATTCATGCCTTCTTTGGAAGAAGCGTACAAAGAAAAAATGGATATGATCGCAGTAAATCGAGACCATTTTCCAGAAATATTCGGGAAGCTTGATGTATTCGGAATCCCCAGCTTCATTGCTTTTCAAGAAGGAAAGGAACTGGGCCGCTTTGTAAGCAAAATGGGAAAAAGCCAGGAAGAGGTTGAGCAGTTTCTGAGTCAAATCGTAGCGATAAAGGGAGGATTGTAATCATGAAAGAGATCAAAACACAACAAGAGTTTGATGAGGCGATTTTATCAACAAAACCAGTTGTTGCGAAATTTTATGTGGATTGGTGCCCAGACTGTCAGCACATTGAAACATTCATGCCATCTGTGGAAGAAGCGTACAAAGAAAAAATAGATATGATCGCAGTAAATCGAGACCATTTTCCGGAGCTATTAGAGAAGCTAGATGTGTTTGGAATCCCCAGCTTTATTGCTTTTCAAGAAGGGAAGGAACTTATTCGCTTTGTAAGTAAACTCGGAAAAAGCCAGGAAGAGGTTGAACAGTTTCTGGGTCAAATCTAATAGAGCCATTCTAGAGGCAGAGAATTTTGCGTTCAACCACTAATGAAGAGTATGGCAGATTCATGGGAGAGCATCGTCCTGCTCGCTCTACTGTGGAGGCAAATCGTGTACCAAAAGACGCACTAATTGAAATTGATGTTATTGCGACTCGAAAGGAAAGAGGGAGCGGAGGAGGAAGAGAAAAAGGAGGTTTTACCCATGAACACGATGCCGGAGAGGCAAATGGAAAGTCCTTTGCACTTTCTGCCAAGGGTTAGCGCCATACTGGATCGAGAGATTTGGATCAAACGTGATGACGCAAACGGCGATATGTTAACAGTAGGAAACAAGAAGCGAAAGCTGCAATACCTGCTGGCAGACGCGATTCAAAAAGGAGCAGATACGGTAATAACGACAGGCGGTCTCAATTCGAATCACGCACGGGCAACGGCAGCGATGGCCATACAGCTGGGGTTGAAACCCATCCTTGTATTAGGCGGCCATGAACCGGAGAGCAAAAAAGGAAACTACCTTTTGGATCATTACATGGGAGTAGATGTGGTTTTCTCGGGAGCGAATACGCAAAAAGAGATGGGCCAAGCATTGAACCAGCACGCCGAAAAAGTCAAGGTGCAAGGATCGCGTCCCTATGTGATCGGGGTCGGCGGCTCAAACGGTTTGGGGTCATTAGGGTATGTGGACGCCTACGATGAGTTGAAAGAGCAAGCTGCGGAAAAGAACGTGCAGTTCGACTGGCTTTTTGTGTCAGCTGGCTCCGGAGGAACGATCGCTGGGCTGATCTACGGATGCTATCTGCACAAAGACGCCACTCGGATTGTGGGCGTATCGTCCGGGCAGAAAACGGCTGACATCAAGGTTCAAATTGAATCTTGCTTACATGAAGCAGCCTCCTTGAAAGGCGATGATCGAAAGCTGCATCTTGATGATCTCTCCGTGTACTTACATGACGAATACATCGGGGAAGGATACGGAAATCCTACTGACGGCGGAATGGAAGCACTTCATTTGTTGGCGAGCAAAGAAGCCATTCTGTTGGATCACGTCTATACAGCAAAAGCGATGGCGGGCTGTATTGACTATATCCGCAAAGAAAAAGTAAGGCCTGGAGAAAAGGTATTGTTCTGGCATACAGGTGGAACTCCAGGACTCTTTGCGATCAGCAGCTGAGCAAACAAGTACTAGCTCCAATAAAGGTCGAAACAACCGGGCGAGCGATCGTCCGGTTTTTTGCTGGATAAAAACAGAAGGTTGTATAAAATTTGGTAAAATCATAAAATGTAGGAAATATATCATAAGGAGGATTACGATGTATCCGCAAAAACATCGCAAGCGCAATACACCGGCCTTTTCTTTCCTCGCCTATTTTACCTTGGGTGCAGGGGTCCTATTGTTTTCCGTCGGTCTTTACAATGCAACGACCCTGGAGTTGAATGAAAAAGGGTATTATATTGCATGCATGCTGCTTGTGGCGGTCGGGGCGATCTTGACGCAAAAAGTGGTGAGGGACAATGATGAGGACAAGGCGATTATTGAAGAGCAAGAACGCGAGTTTAATATGAAGGTGTCGAAAGCTGAGAAGGACACGACGAAATAGCTTTTCAGTTGGTGTTGTTGAACACATCCTTCTCTTTCACATGAATGCAATTTCACTCGAGAAGACAAACTAACCAAAAAGTGCTCAGTGGAGGTCCAATGAAGAAGAAAATAGCAGATTCCTTACTAAGTTCACCCAAGCAAAAGCCAGTCAAAATGAACAGCGAAGAAAGTGAAAGAGAAGAACTCATGAGTCAAGTATTGGAGACCGATGCGTTGACTGCTGAAACAGTCAAAATGCAGAAGGATAAATACCTTTTGGAAGGTAAGTAGTGATCCTGCAAGAAAGTGATGGCGGTTACGTCCGTAAGGTCTTCGCTACGTATGAATCAACAAATAATTGGGCACAATCAGTACTACACTGTTAACAACCTTTTTCAGCCCTCGCGATGTCGAGGTTTTTTTTTGTCCTAATCATCCCGCAAGAATCCCTTAGGCCCATATCCTAGGGGATTTTTTTTATGAACCCCCCGGAACATGTTCCTGCGAACTTGCTTTGTTAAAAGATCCAGGCAACCCAGTAAGCTAGAACGATTAGCGTAAACAGTACCGTAATCGGGATGACGACCACAGTGACTTTCAGATACTCCCCCCAAGAAATGTTCACTTTCCCTTTTTTCAAGAGGTGCATCCAGAGCAGGGTCGCCAGTGTCCCTATCGGTAAAAGGAGGGAACCGACGTCGCTACCGATGACGCTAGCCAGATAGGCGATTTTGAGAGTAAGCGGATCCAGCCCCATGTTTGTTAATGTGAGTGTTCCTATCATTAAAGCGGGATGATTGTTGAATAGATTGGACAGGATGGAAACGAGGATACCCATCATCACACTGGCTTGTGTCAAGCTCCCGGAAACGATAGGCTGGAAATAATGGATAAGCCATTGGGTCAATCCGATGTTGTGCAAGCCGTAAATGATCACGTACATGCCAAAGGCGAAAATGAGTATGTGCCAAGGCGTTTTCTTCAGCATATCAGCTGGCGATATTTTCAGGTATGCCCAGCGCCAGCCTAATAGACAAGAGGAACCGATCACTGCCATTACTGGTACGGGAAAATGAATATAGGAAGCGATGAAAAGGCTGGCACGAACAGCAAAGACAAAGAGTAACAGATAACCCATAAATTTTGTTCGTTGCTCTCGCGGGATGGGAGAAGTGTCGCCTTTCAAAGGGTGACTGTATTTCGATGAGAGGGTGAGTCGGCTGGTACTAAGTTGACGTGGCAGAACGCGATAAAAATAGGCGTACAGCAAAAGAGCAAGAAGGGCTAGGCCAAGTGTAGCAGGAACAAACATCATGGCGGTGTGCATATAGAGGTCCATGTCTACGATATTCAACGCAATCAGATTGACGATATTGCTCACCCCGATCGGGGCACTGGATGCGGTAGCGATCAAAGCTCCGCTGAGCAAATAAGGGATCTTCTCGTGTTTTTTCAAACCTAATTTATGGAGCAAGAGCAACAAGATAGGCGTGGTGATGAGAATACTACCATCGTTGTTTACGAATAGGGTCATCAAAAAGCAAAGCAGGTTGGTATACCAAAAAAGGCGTATGCCGGACCCTTTCGATTTGGCTGCCAAATTTTCTGCTGTCCAATTGAAGAATCCAAAGCTCTCCAATACGATCGCCATGACAATCGTGGCGATTATGGTGACAGCTGCTCCTCCAATCGTTTCTGTGATGGTCAACAGATCAAGGAAGGAAACACTGCCGCTGATAAAGACAAAAAAGGCTCCTACGGTAGCAGGTATGGCTTCGTTTACGTGAGGTCGCCAAAAGATAAAGATGATGGTACAAAGGAAAGAAACAATGGTTAGGGGTATCATGAGCTCAGACATGATTTGCATCAGTCATCTGTTTTTGTCTAGTAAACATCGCTTTTTTATACATTCCTTTCACTTGTCCATAAAGTAAATACCTAATGTATCAATACGTAAAGCTCAATCAATTTGACCTAAACTTGTACCCTATTTCTAAATCTTCCACGATTATCTGTAGCCGTTCATCCATAGGCAGCAGATGTACGCCTTGGTGCGGTATACGATGAATCAATTTGTGATAGCAGTCGGGGCATATGTACCTGCGCTGCTTCAGGAAGCACTCGATGTGGCAGCGAGTATAGGAGCGGTTCGGGTGGATATGGGACAGACAGCTTGCAAGGTGCCATTGGCTACGGAGCATATCAAAAAAATAGAGGAACGAGGCAAAATCGGTCAAAAGAAAAAGACCTGTATTTGCTAGGGTATCCCACTTGGAATTGATTGTAATGTTTAAATTTACTAAACTTCCTCGACTCTTTTTCGATGATGTGCTATCATGAGACCTTGTTAACGTATTACCACTTTACCATAGTAAACAACGGGTCTTAGGGGGATCATCATGAAAAGATTTGCAGCTATTTCTATCCTGCTTACAGCGCTTCTGTCACTGGTAGTTGGATGTTCCAGCAGCAATACCGGTGCGAGCGGCAATCAATTGATCATCGGGATCGACGACAAGTTCGCACCAATGGGCTTTCGCGATGAAAAGAATGAAATCGTCGGCTTTGATATCGACTATGCTCGAGCGGCTGGAGAGAAAATGGGGAAAGAGGTTGTCTTTCAAACCATCGACTGGAGCTCGAAAGAATCTGAACTCAACAGCGGTCGGATCGATCTGATCTGGAACGGATATACAATTACGGACGATCGTAAAGCAAAAGTACTTTTCACGAAGCCGTATTTGAAAAATGCGCAAGTGATCGTGACCTTGGCGAATTCGGATATAACGAAACTGGATGATTTGTCCGGTAAAATCGTAGGCTTGCAAAAGCTGTCTTCTGCTGCTGACGCATTGGATGCCAGTGCGGTGAAAAATAACGTGAAGATGATCACAGAGTTTCCTGACAACGTGCTTGCGCTGAGCGATTTGAAAATCGGACGCGTAGATGCAGTCGTGATCGACCAGATCGTAGCCGACTATTACATGGCCAAAGACAAAGGGACGTTCAAGCAGTTGGATGAATCACTCGCGCCAGAGGAGTACGGGATTGGCGTGAAAAAAGGCAATGAAGCTCTGCTGAATGGTCTGCAAAAAGCTTTGGACACCATGAATCAGGACGGAACCGCAGCGAAAATATCGGAAAAATGGTTTGGTGAAGATCGGGTATTGAAGTAAACAGGAAGCAAAGGCTTCGTCGAACATCTGGCGGAGCCCCGTTTTTATTTTACAGATAAGAATTAATAAGATTCTTATCCAGTATAAGTGCAACATAGCGAGACTTCGAACGAAGTGAGAAAGCGAGACTTGTGCCCTTTGGGTACTAAGGCCACGCCAAAGGCTTGGCGTAGCCAAGTTTTCTAATGGTTAGACTTTTTTGTTAGGAGCAAACAAGTATGAGTGTAGAATATATCCTCAATATTACAAAGCCGATGCTGGAAGGCGCGCAGATGACGGTGTTGCTATTCCTCATCGCGATCGTGGTGTCCATTCCATTGGGCTTTGTCATTACACTGATGGCGAAAAGCAGCATCAAAGCGCTGGCGTGGATTGCCCATACGTACGTTTACGTCATGCGCGGAACACCGCTGTTGCTGCAATTGTTGTTTATTTGTTTCGGACTGCCGCTGCTTCCAGGGGTCGGCGAATATTTGGTGTTTGACCGTTTTGTAGCGGCGTGCATCGGATTTGTTCTTAACTACGCTGCCTATTTTGCGGAGATCTTTCGGGGCGGCTTGCTCGCGATCGACAAAGGACAGTACGAGGCGGCGCAGGTGCTGGGCTTTAGCAAATGGCAAACGATGACCAAGATCATCTTGCCGCAAATGTTTCGCGTAGCATTACCAGCGGTCTCCAATGAGTCGATTACACTGGTGAAGGATACTGCGCTGCTTTACGCAGTCGCTGTGCCGGAGCTGTTGCACTACGCGCAGACGGCTGTGAATCGTGATTTCACGATCGTCCCGTTCTTCGTTGCAGGTGTCATTTATTTGGTCATGACCCTCTTGTTGACGTTGTTCTTTAAGTGGATGGAAAAACGTTTTAAATTTGAATAAAAGGATTGGCGAGAAATGGCGATCATACAGGTTTCCCACATGAAAAAGTCATTTGGCACATTGGAAGTCTTGAAAAATGTCAGTTTTGAAGTAAACAGGAACGATGTGGTTGCAGTCATCGGCCCATCTGGCTCCGGAAAAAGCACGATGCTCAGAAGTTTGGTGAATTTGGAGCAAGTGAACGGGGGGAGTATCCGTGTACAGGATGAAGACCTCGTGAGCGATGGTGTGTACGCAAACCAGCAGCAGATCAAGCAGATTACCGCCAGGATGGGAATGGTGTTCCAGCATTTCAATCTGTTTCCGCATTTGACGGTGAGAGAGAATTTGGAGCTGGCTCCGCGTGTGGTAAAAGGGGAGTCGGCAGAGCTGGTTCGGCAAAAAAGTGCGGAGCTTCTCACGAAGGTGGGTTTGTCCGATAAGGCAGATCATTACCCAGCGAAGCTCTCAGGCGGGCAAAAGCAGCGAGTGGCGATTGCCAGAGCGTTGATGATGGATCCGGACATCTTGTTATTTGATGAACCGACGTCGGCACTCGATCCCGAGTTGACGGGGGAAGTCTTGCAGGTCATCAAACAGCTCGCCCAAGAACGAATGACCATGATGGTCGTTACTCACGAGATGGGATTTGCGCGTGAAGTCGCGAACAAAGTCATGTTCATGGATAATGGGGAATTTATTGAAGCAGGGACACCGGAAGAGCTGTTTACGAACCCGCAATTTGAGCGGACGAGAGCGTTTTTAAGGAAGGCGTTGAAATAAACTTCGGCTATGAAAGTAGCTGGAGTTTTTTTTTCGGGGAAATGCGTACGACTCCCAGGAGTCATGCATGAGGGAGTCGCGCGTCTACACTACATGACGGGATAATTGAGATACCTCATATGGATGAAAGAATAGAAGTGGTCACTGAATGATTCGGCGTTTAAAAAGGCGTTGTAGGCATAAGGGGTAACACGGCAGTAAACCATCTCGCGGCCGTCCTGAAATCGGATATACAAATGCTGGGCGTCCAGATCGTATCGGGTGGACTTAATCAGGCGCGAGTCCAGTTCTTTGTAAGACGGCTCCTGTTCGGAAGGAGCAGGGCGTGAAACGAGCTGGCGGATGATAGATTTCACTTTCATGGGGGCTCCTTTTGCATATTCTTCGAAGTGGTGTTATTTCTTTGAGTTCTTTATTTTACTCAAAAATTTGTATTCGGAATACAAAAAGAACACACCGACAGAAAGATGAGCGAAAAGAACTGTGTTGAGTGCGACATTCGAAATGGTAGAGAACATGTAGAGCCTCCTGTAAAAAAAGACATCTAGGACGTGCTTCTTATATTCGCTGTCGTTATGGTTCGTTGGTCCTGCATTCGTGGTGTAGCGAACACGAAATAGTCGAAATGCCCTTGTCGATTAATGGGTAAATATGTCGTAATGAGTCTATATTACCTATTGTTTGTTTGTCAATGAAACGTTAGATATAAAAATGCGGGTTTGTGTTCGACGACCACATCATCATCAGGATGCCTTGACACGGTGAAAATGTAATTCTTACTTGACCAATAGGAATAACGTGATTAAACTGAATTCATAACTAGCCGATCAGACAGCTGAAGGCTCCCTTACTTGCAGACGCATCATGCAGACGCAATCCCAAGGGAGTCTTTTTTGCACATGTACGCTCAGATTAGGAGGAGTCATTTCATGGCCAGTTCCAGACAAATCAAATTCGGTGCGTTTATCCATGGAGTTGGTGGTCACATCGCTGGCTGGAGACATCCGCTGGCGCAGCCCGATGCCAGTATTGACTTTGGCTTTTATTCATCACAGGCGCAAAAGGCTGAAGCAGGCAAGTTTGATTTTGTGTTTATTGCGGATGGCTTGTTCATCAATGAAAAGTCCATTCCCCATTTCTTGAATCGGTTTGAGCCGCTCACGATCTTGTCAGCGCTGGCTGCGGTCACCTCGCGCATCGGGCTCGTCGGGACGGTATCTACGTCGTATAGCGAGCCCTTTACCGTTTCGCGTCAGCTCTCTTCTCTGGATCATATCAGCCAAGGGCGTGCAGGCTGGAACGTCGTGACGTCGCCACTGGAAGGCTCTGCGCTGAATTTTAACAAGTCGATCGATGAGCATCCTGATCATGCCAAGCGCTACCGGATCGCTACGGAGTATTTGGAGGTGGCAAAAGGTCTGTGGGACTCGTGGGAAGAGGACGCCTTTGTGAGAGATAAGGAGTCGGGCGTATTTTTTGATCCGAAAAAAATGCACGCCTTGCATCACAAAGGGGAGTTTTTCTCGGTGCAGGGTCCGCTCAATATTGGCCGCTCCAAGCAAGGTCAGCCTGTGATTTTTCAAGCGGGAGCTTCGGAAGACGGCAAGAGCTTTGCAGCCACGTGGGCGGATGCTATTTTTACGGGACATCTGACATTGTCTGACGCGCAACAGTTTTACGAGGACATCAAGAGCAGGGCAGCGGATTCGGGTCGTAATCCTGACGAGGTCATCATCATGCCTGGTATCGCACCGATTATCGGACGTACCGAGGAGGAAGCGGAGCAAAAGTATCAGGAGCTGGCCAATCTGGTGTCAATCGAGCAAGCACTCGCTTATTTGGGAAGGTATTACGATCACCACGATTTCTCGGTGTATGCCCTCGACGAGCCATTCCCGGATCTGGGGGAGGTGGGCAAAAACAGCTTTCAGAGTACGACTGAGCGAATCAAGAGAGATGCTCAGGAAGGCAATCTGACCCTTCGCCAAGTAGCTCTTCGAGAGACGACGCCTCGTCCACTGTTTATGGGAACGGCAGAAAAGGTCGCGGATCTCGTCCAGGAGTGGTTCGTGGAGCGGGGAGCGGATGGCTTTATCATCAGTTCAAGTATTCCGAATGCGTTGAATGACTTTGTTGATCATGTCGTTCCTCTGTTGCAGGAGCGTGGATTTTTCCGGACGGAGTATGAGGCGGGTACGTTGCGTGAGAATCTGGGTCTGTCAGTTCCTGCGAATCGGTATACAACAAAGACAAATCAGGCACTCGTATAATAGGCGGTCATGGTCAAAATGAAAAGCTGTCCCAAGCATCGAGCTTTGGGGACAGCTTTTTTGTCATGGATGATCTGACTTTTACGAGACGGTCAGTTCCGAAAAGGCTTCGACGAGCAGCTCGTAAGAATGAATCCGTTTCTGAAAGTCTTTGATCGGAGTAGTGATGATGACTTCGTCCACTTGATAAGTGCGCTGGATATCGAGTAATTTTGCCCGTACGGTTTCTGTGGAGCCTGAGATGATGTTGGCTTCCTTCACTTCGATGGTAAAGGACTCTGCAGAGTGTTTCCCGTATTCTTCTGCCTTTTTGAGACTGTTTACTGTGATCGTTTTTCCGCTCGCCAAATGGATTTTGACGAGCTCGTTCTCGGCAGCGAGCCTCTTGGCGTCTTCATCGGTATCGGACACGATCACGGACAGTGCGAGAATGGCTTGGGGTTGTGTGAGTGCTCCTGCGACGAACTTCTTGCGGTACGAATCGATGGCTTCATAGCTCACGGCTTCATCGCTGTTGATGAACTGCGCAAAGACGTATGGCACCCCGCGCTGTGCGGCCAATTCGGCGCTCGCCACACTCGTTCCCAACAAGTACAGGTCCGCAGGCTGCGGGGGAACCGGGATCGCTTTTAATCCATGGAGAGCATGCTCGGGCTCGAGGTTGTTGTGGAGGAACTTCTCCAGCTCCACGAGTTTTTCTTCGAGCGAAGGGGTAGTAGAGGCATCTCCCTGTTGCAAGGCCTGCGTAGAAAGAGGAAGTCCACCAGGTGCTCTGCCGATTCCCAGATCGACCCGTCCTGGCGCGAGCGATGCGAGTACGTGGAAATTTTCCGCTACTTTATACGGGCTGTAATGCTGGAGCATCACGCCTCCCGAGCCAATCCGGATGTGTTCGGTCTTTGCCAGCAAGTGCGAGATGAGGACTTCTGGAGAAGAGCCGACCACGTGATCCAGGTCGTGATGTTCGGAGACCCAGAAACGATGATAGCCTAGCCTCTCCGCGATCTTGACCAGCTCAATCGTATGCAAAAAGGCTTGTGCGGCCGTTTCTCCGTTTTGAATAGGAGTTTGGTCTAAAATACTCAATGTTAGCGCCACAGTTTTTCTCCCCTAACCGTAGAAATGTACGCAAAAAGCCCCTTAGGTGTCTTGTCTTCTAAGAGGCTTCTGGTGGTCCAGTCAGCTGTTTTTGTTCTTTTAAATCAATTATTTCTTAGTTGTTTACTTGGATTTTATCGGGCGCACACGCGATTGTCAATGAGATTTATGGGATCACGACAAAGAAAAAGACGATTGACGGATGGGAAACCGGGAGATAAAATACCTAGTAATCAGATCTGAATTAAATAATATCGTCGACCAGACCACTGGAGACTGCTGCTTGCCTTCATTCTTTTTAGGATGAGGAAGTGGGGGTCTCTTTGTTTTTTTACTGGCAGAGTACGGTAAGGAGAGGGAGGAAAAGCAATTGTCTACAAAACAGAAAGTAGTTCTGTGGGGGAGAAGCGGGTGCTCGTTTTGCGCAAACGTTAAAGAGGTTCTGGAGGCGCATGACCACCCTTATGAATGGATCGATGTGGAAGGCAGAGACGTACTGCGTGATGTGCTGGAAGTCAAATATGGGACGCGTCTGATCCCCGTCGTCGAATTCGGGGGAGATGGAAAGTACGAGGCATTGCTCCACACTGAGCTGGATCGCCTCGAATCATTTTTAATCAACGAATGAGAGCCGAGGAGGAGA
>JARDZO010000338.1 GCA_029240815.1 Brevibacillus sp. | reverse complement strand
GTCCCCTCCTTCAAAATCCATCCCCCATACTTGGTCGAGCAGTTGATCGCGGCTAAAGCATTGATTGGGATGCCGGGCCAAAAAGGCGAGCAGTTGCCAGTCACGGGGCATCAAAGAGACCGGTTCCTTACCCAATGAAGCGAGCTGAGCGCTAAAGTCGATCGTCAAGCTGCCGAGCCGGATCGTGTCCGCCTCCGCTATATAAGTGGAGCGTCGCAGGACAGCTTGTACACGTGCGACCACTTCCTCAGGATCAAATGGTTTCGCGATATAGTCGTCTGCCCCGAGAGTCAGACCTAGCAATTTGTCGGGAACAGAACCCCGCGCAGTCAAGATGATGACCGGGCAGCTCCCGTATTGTCTGATGCGTTCGAGTATTTCCATGCCATCCTGATCGGGGAGCATCAGATCGAGTAAGACCAGATCCGGCTTCCACGTAAGAAACGTATCTACGGCTTCTTGATTCCCCTCGTTCCAATGAACGTCGTAACCAGCCCGTTCCAAGTAGACCTGGACCAACCGGGCAATCGGCATCTCATCTTCAATGACAAGGACTCGTTTCACTGCTGTGCTACCTCATTTCTATCGAGTCGCAGCTCTTTGTGTTTCTACCTATGATAGCAAGAAGAGAGGGAACAAATCTTGGCATCATCTGTCAAGGCTACGAGCAGCGCATAAGTTTGGAGCTAGAGCGTCTATCATAAACCAGATGTGTGTCTGAAAAATGGCGACAAGGAGACGGTGTTGACAAAGATGGGGAAGAAGGAGTATGTTTAAGTAGTTAAAAGTATTAACTATTAAAACTATGAATAAAAAGAGGTGTCACTGTCATCGCGATGAAAGAACGGGATGAGCTATCGAGGCAACTGTCGATCATGATGCGCAAATTCGTTATTTCCTACGGGAAGATCATAGACGCCGATTTATCCGGATCACAGGTATATATCCTGGAGATATTGGCGGAGGAGGGGGCGGTTAAGAGCTCGTTTCTAGCGGAGCGGTTGTCGATCACCTTGCCTGCTGTAACCAATCTCGCAAATAAATTGGTGAGCAAAGGATACATTGAGCGCCAAATCCCTGAAAATGACAGACGAGTAACGCTGCTGGCCATAACACCGATGGGAAATGAGATACATGACATAATCAACGAACGGTACGCAACATTGATGGACGCTCTCTGGGATGGGTTCTCAGAAACGGAGATCAGCAACTTGCTCGGCTCGTATAAAAGAATGGTAAAAAATCTCGAAGAACATCAACAACAAAAGGAGTGATTGGATCATGACTCCAAAAGGACAAGTAGCATTGGTAACAGGTGCAGGTAGTGGTATGGGCCGTGCGACCAGTCTGAAGCTGGCTGAGCAAGGGATGAAATTGGTGCTGGTTGACTTCAATCAGAAAACGGGCGAGGAAACACTCGGTTTGATCAAGGAAAAAGGCGGCGAAGGCATTTTCGTGCAAGCCAATGTGAGCGACTCTGCTGACGTACAAAATTACGTGAATAAAGCAGTCGAGGCATTTGGGGGTATCGATGTATTTTTCAACAACGCGGGAATTATTCAAAAGCCAAGTCTGTTGGAAAATGTAGAGGAGTCCGAGTTTGATCGAGTCATCTCCGTGAATCTGAAAGGGGTATTTCTCGGTTTGAAATACGTCATTCCGGTCATGGTGAAACAAGGGGCGGGTTCCATCATTAACACGGCTTCTACGGCAGGATTGAAAAGTGAGCACAGCTTGTCCGCCTACTCTGCGAGCAAGCATGCTGTCGTTGGCTTGACCAAATCGGCTGCGATCGAATATGCGAAAACGGGCGTGCGCGTGAATGCAGTATGTCCTGGTGGTGTAACAACCAGTCTGGTGGCAGGCTTGCAACAAGACATTGAGGAAACTGGACATGTACCGGAGATCCAATTCCCGCGTATTGGACGTATGGCTGATGCGGACGAAGTGGCGAATGTAGTAGCGTTTCTGGCATCGCCAGGCTCTAGCTATATGACAGGCTCCATTGTGACAATCGATGGCGGTCTGACGCTGTAAAAGTATGTGAGTGGAGCAAATAGAAGAAGCCTCTGACCGAATTGTGGTCAGAGGCTTCTTAGCAATTACTTTTGAATAGGTGTAGCAGGAGTCAGTGTTGCGGCTTTTGTGATTTTGCCTTCTTTTTCGAGTTGAGCGATGAGTTCTTCGACAGTGATGCCTTTTTCTTTGGCCTCTTGCTCCAGATCGATGACTTCCAGCATGGCGGTTCCTTGTTGGTCGTCCATAATATTCAATGTAGCAGCTGTAAGGGGTTGTATACCTTCAAGCGGTTTGCTGCCATTGATTGGCTGAACTTTCAACGCTTCAACAGCTTTGTCGGCTTTGATTTTCCCTTCTTTTTTAAGCTGAGCGATCAGCTCTTCAACAGTCATGCCTTTTTCTTTCGCCATTTGTTCCAGAGAGATCGCTGGCTTGATGCTTACTTGCGTTTTGATTGCGTTTTGTGGGGCGGCGGTTGTATTGTTTTTACTCGGTTCATCTGCTGCGAAAGCGGAACCTGCCATTGCGGATACTGCCAGAACCATTACTGCCATTGCCATTCTCTTTTTCATTGCTTATTCCTCCTAAGGATGTATGTTTGGTAGTTGTGCCGGCAACTGGGCTTTCGGGCTTGCCCGTCTCGGCTACACAACAAAGGTACTCTGGCAGTGTGTCCGTAAAATGACCGAGTTTAGAAAAAGTGATGAAAATGTTCCTGAGATCCAGTCTTCGCTGTGAAATGACAAAATTAATCGGAAAAAACATTGAGGCTTAAAGATCCTAACTTAATACAACGTGCAAGTTTTAATGATAATTTTCATCAACTTTTTTGGAAAATTACTCTAATCGTACTATAGACCCATAGGACGTGTATCCTTCCTGAATAGCAAACGTCTTTGCACGTATCCAAAAAACGAGCCGCTCTTCCCTGCAGGGAACAAGAAGCGGCTCGTTTTTCAATTTGATACTAATGATGTATTTTATTGGTAATTCTGATCACTTACAATATAAATTGGTTTTTATATCCAAACAATGGGAGTGAGTGTTCAGTGAGAAGAAAATGGATGGTTGGAATGTTCTGTATGTGCATGGCGGCGCTTCTGGTTCTCCCGCTGTATTCGGCAGCCAACCCGCTGCAGGCTTTCGCAACCGAGGCACAACCAACAGAAAAGGCAAACGATGCTTTGCAGAGTCAGTTCTACTTGGGTCATGTAGTCAAAATTTATGTCCCCTCCACAATGAACGGAAGCACACCAGTTACGGATGAAGTTCATGCCCAATTTGTCGACCAGGCACTGACGAAATTCTCCGATCTTTTTGGCGGTGGGACCGCGATTGCCGGAACCGGTGCTTGGGTGGATGAAGACAAGAAGTTGATTAAGGAAAAGGTCACAATCGTCTACAGCTTTGCCGAGAAACTCGACAATCAGTCGCTGAATGAAGTAGTGGCCTATGCCAAACAATTGAAGAAAGACATGACGCAATCCTCTGTCTCCCTCGAAGTGGACGGCAAAATGTATTTCATTGAATAAAAGGCCGATGATTGAGGGGGAAGTGGATGATGCTGGAACCGCAAAAAGGTGCAAAATTTGATGGTGGTCCATTTTTCGGAAAAGCGATGCAATTAGCAAGACAAAAGCCTCTCATCACCGTCATCGTAGTATTGGCAGTGGCTGCCCTTGTCATCGCTTTGTTTACGTCATCAAACGGATCGACTTCAGAAGAGGTGCTGCGAAAGTTTCAAAATGCAGTCGCTGCGGAAGATGTGGATGCATTAAAAGAGCTCATCTCTGTCGATGATCAGCAGATGGAAGTGAAAACAGAGTACTTGGGGCAATTCATTAAGTATGCCAAAGAACATCCAAAGTATTTGAACCAAACCATGGAAATCATGATTGCCCAACAAGCGCTTCATGAGAATGCGGAAAATATCAACACGGGGTTACTGGATCAACACTCTCCCGCTGAAGTGCTCGGCGCAGGTGAGTTTTATTTGAAGAAAGAATCCGGGCTTTTTTCCGATTCCTATGCAATTGGGGTACGTCCTCAATACTTGGAGATTACGTTGGAAAACGACAACGGAATCGTGAAAGTGAACACCAAGGAGATCATGAAGGCAAGCAAGGATAACCATACAGCAAAGTTAGGCCCCTTATTCCCGGGTGAGTATGATGTCAGCCTCGTGACCCATTTCGATTACGCCAATCAAGATATTACGCAAAACGAGACGGTCAGCTTGTTTGGATTTGAACCTGTTACCGAGGGGTCTTATTTCATTACAGGTGATCAGGTACAGATTACGAGCTCACTTGATGGAGTAGAAGTCTATGTAAACGATAAACCCACTCCTTTTGTCCTGGGTGATGAAGATAGTGAGTATTTTTACCCTGCTTTTTCCAACGGCTCTCAAACTATTCAAGGAGTGGCAAAATTCCCTTGGGGAGAATCAAGAAGCGAGGCAGTAAGCATTACCAATTTATCTGATTCGTACAGTCTGACACCGCCGTTGCTTGATCAAACAAAGCAGGAAGTGCTTGCTTTTGTCCGCCAGTTTTTGGAGACACGGGCAAAATCATACGAAGCAAAAGATATAAGCGCATTGCAGAAAATGTATCATAGCAGCTATGGTGGCGATATCTTGCAAGAAACACAGAAAAAGCTTGGTGCTCTCCATCATTTTGCCAGCATTTCGGATTATACGCTAAAAGCAGTTACGTTGAAGGAAGCTTCATTTGGATACAGAGAAGATCCATTAGAGCATGTCAGCGTATCCTATGACCATGAATCGAAAAGATTCGTAGTGGAAATCGACAACATGTACACTCTTTACGCATTGACCATGTCTGATGGGCGAGTAGATGATACAGCTAATCAGCAGATGCTCGACATACATGTGACGTACGAAAATGGCAAATGGGTAGTGCTGCGCATCCTGTAGCAAGGTACATAACAAGACCACTTCACTAGTAGTAGGAGTGGTCTGGTCTTCTTTTTTGAAACAGTGGCGGCCATAACAGCAGCACGACTATGAATGGCTGTTCACCATGCCAACCGGCTGTATTTAGGCGTAGCAAATCGTCGTGCCCACGAATTTGAATCCGCGCTGTTCAGATCCTTGCTCAGCCGGTTGATGATCTCGGTGGAAACAGGCACTTCCCGCGGTTCTTGAAAGTGATTTTGTATCGGCTT
>JARDZO010000084.1 GCA_029240815.1 Brevibacillus sp. | reverse complement strand
CGTTTCCCTGGTCGCGTGACACGTATATTCCTCTGCTAGAAGCCGTATCAGAGGCGAAAGTCGTCGGGTTTGACATCACCTTTACTACCAAAAGTGAAGACCCGAGTATCGACGAAGCATTCGCTGCTGAGCTCGCGAAACACGACAATGTCATCATCCCTTCTATCGTTGAGCTGGAAAGCTTTTTCCGTACTGAAACAACGGTCACCAAAGGTCAACTTATCAAAGGACAATCATTGATTACGTCCATTCCCGAAATTGCATCCGCTGCCAAGACTGCCCATATCAATGCGGCTCTTGACGAGGATGGTGTGATTCGGCGCACATGGCTCATGCTCGATAGCCCAGAAGGCAAAATCCCTTCCCTGGCCTATCAGATGGCAGACATGTACGGAGCAGATGTGAAGCATTACCTGTCCGATCATCCACAAGCAGAGCTGCCTATCAAATTCGACGGTACCACCAAAGATTTTATGAACATCCCGTTTTACCAGGTGCTGAACGGGGAAGTTCCTCCCGAGACTTTCAAAGATCGAATTGTCCTCATCGGTATGGCTGCTGCGGGTGACGATGCTCATCCAACGCCGATCGACAATCATATGTATCTGGTCTACGCCCATGCCAATATCGTCAATCAGTTACTGCATAACGAAAAGATCACGTTGGTTGACGATCTGCTGGTGCTGACCTTGATGCTGGTCGTGTTCCTGTTCACCATCTGGTTTTCGTGGCGGTTGAAGCCTTTGTACAGCATCGGGCTCGTCATCGTGGTATCAGTAATCCTGCTGTCTGGACAGTGGCTCTTGTTTGATAAAAAGCTCGTCTATCTGACGGTCGTGATGCCGTTGGTTACCTTATTTGCTACCTTCTTTGTGAATATCGCTGCCAAAACGTATATCGAAACGATACAAAAGCAATTCATTACCCGTCAGTTCGGGCGTTACATTTCACCGGAGCTCGTCCAGCAAATTGCCAAAGGGGAAGTGGAGTTGCAGCTAGGCGGCGTAAACAAGGAGCTTTCCATCCTGTTCCTGGACATTCGCGGCTTTACTCCTCTCTCGGAAAAGCTTCGTCCGGAAGAGATCGTCGATTTTTTGAACACGATGTTCGACATGATTACCACGCAAGTACTCAAAAATCATGGAACGATAGACAAATTTATCGGCGATGCAGCCATGGTCCTCTTTAACGCTCCGCTCGACGTTCCCCATCACGAGTACTACGCTGTGAAAACGGCCTATGACATCCAGCAAGGCATGGAACAGGTCCGCAAAGAGATTTGGGAGAAGCATCAGGTAGAGGTAAGCATCGGAATCGGGATCAACACGGGTGAAGTAGTCGTCGGCAACATCGGCTCTTACCTGCGCGTGGACTATACAGCCATTGGTGATCACGTCAATACAGCAGCACGGATCGAGTCCAATGCAGCGTCCAATCAAATATTGGTATCAGAAGCGACGTACGAACGCACCCAAGACTATTTCGCCTATCAATTCATCGGTGAAAAATGGATGAAAGGAAAAGCGACAGGCATCAAGCTATACGAAGTGACTGAATTTATGAAATCACCGGACAGGTAGCAACTGTCCGCAAGACCGCGAAAGTGGAGGGATTCCGGCAGTGAACATGTGCATGAAAGGGCGAGAAACAAGCTTCTTGGCAGGATGGCCAAGCCTCTTTTTCTGTGAAAAACGTCTCGACGTTTTTCACAAACGTGGATGTGACCGCTTGCGATCAAACAAAACGGTCATGACCGTTTTGTTTGTCATCATTGGCTGCTTGCTTATTGGAGGTGTCAAAACGGTCGCCGCGGCGGAAACCTCACGCGCGGCAAAAGTGGAGTCCGTCACGGGCACTGTCCAGATCAAAAAAGCCGGTGGCACCAAAGAATACAAAGCATTTAAAAGCATGAGTCTAAACCAGGGCGATCTTATCACGACGGGAGCAAAATCCAGCATTGTTTTGACCATGGCACAGGCAGCTGAAGTAACCGTTAGTGAAAATACGGTCGTCTACCTCTCCGAATTGCAAGAAGCTGTCAATGGCAAAAAGACCAATCTCAAAGCATGGTCGGGTTCGGTCTATATCAAAGTCAAACCGCTAACGAAAAAAGAAGACAGTTTCACGATTTCTACGCCTACAGCTGTCATGGGTGTGCGGGGAACGCAGTTTCTCGTCAGCACGGATCCTTTTACAGGTAGTTCATCCGTCTTCGTGGGGTCCGGCACAGTAGCTACTGCTTCCCTCGATCAGCGTGACAGCCACTTCATTTATCCAGGGATGATTGGTGCCTTCTATTTGCCTAGGCCAGGAGAAGATGCCTCTCTTCCAGAATCTACGGCTGCGGTTATTCTACCAGATGATATGATGAACTCCCTCTCCCCTTCTATCATCGAGGCATTGATTCGCAATAAGGGGATGATGGATGAGGAGCAAGATCAGTTTATCCAGCGCCTGACTCAAAACCTTCCTCCCGAAGTCTCTAAATCGCTCCAACTGCAATCTCAGGATGATTTGAGCAAGTATAAGCAGAACTTGGATGACTTCCTTAATGCCCTGATCGTAAAAGCGATTGAAGAAAATAAAGTTTCACAAGAACAGATTGCGGACCTGATCAAAACGGCGAATCAAGAGCTAACCAGAAAAATTGATCTGAATGCTGTTTCTAAGCTCGACTTGACTTCCGAGCAAGAAGCAGAACGCCAAAAGCTTTTGGAAGCAAACGAAAAACGCAAACAACAATCGTTGGTGGAACAGAAGAAGAAACAAGAGGAGTTGGCCAACAATGCCAGCCTGATCGCCCAAATCCAGGAAAATCTCAACAGATTAGCCCAGCAAAATGCAGAGGAAAATCAAAAAAAGAAGCAACAGGCTAAAGAGCAATTCGCTAAGGAAAACCCTGCTTCTCCAGGGTCCACGACCGGCTCCTCTGGAGGTTCTGGTTCTGGTGGTTCCGGCGGTTCTGGTGGTTCTGGCGGTTCCGGCGGTTCAGGATCTGGTGGCGATGACAAAGAAGATGCCACCATCGAAAAAATTCAGCCACTTTCCCTAGAGACCCATCTCTTGAAATCATATTCGCTCCCAACAACCGTCCAGGCCATCATGAGCACCGGGAGTAAAAGGTCCGTTCCGGTTAGTTGGAACAAGAAAGCCGACACGAGCCTGACCGGAGTCTTCACATTTGAGGGAACAGTGAAAGGCTATGATCCAAAAGTACAAGCAGCGCTAAAGGTCGTCGCTCCGCTTGGTTCACCTGTCCCGCTCCTGCAACAACGACTCTTGTTTGAAAAGGGAATCGTGCTTGACTTTGGGGCCATGAATGTATCGAGCAGGGCAACTGCAACGTTGCAAGCAGTCTCCCCTGCTCTGCCAGCAGATCGTACTCTCACTGCCGCTGGACCGATTATCGATTTCAAATTTAGTGGGATCGAAATCAAAGAGCCTGTAACGATTGCTTTCCCTGTTGATGCAAAAGCCAGTCAGGGGCAAGTCGGTATCTTCCACTGGAACGGCAGCGATGACTGGGAGTACGTCCCTACCACTGTTTCCTCTGGAATAGCGACAGCAACCGTTAGCCACTTCTCGGCTTACGGAGTGCTCCAGGCGCCACAGGTCGCCGAAGTGATTGCTACCCCGGCTGAAGGACTTGTCGATAACGGCACAGCTATCTCTTTATCCTCCGAGACACCTGGGGCTACGATCTACGTCAAACGCGGAGATCGCTTTAAAGAATATACCTCAGGCGACAGACTGACTGTCCCTGGCGACGGGGAAACGATTGAAGCCTACGCCGCGAAGCGCAACATGCGCGACAGCAACACTGCCGATCTCATATACAGCACGGCTCAGGCCAGTGTGATTGACAGTCAGCATATTAGCGTCAGTTTTTCACAGCCGATATCTGTATCTTCCTATGACATCGACATACCGGGACTGCCTATTGCATCTGTGGAGCATAACGGGAACAGCGGATTGACCATCACACTTGCTACGGATACAGCGGAAATGCCGCTTCAGTCCTACACGGTCAAATTTTCCGAAGGCTCCCGCTATGTCGCGCAGAGCAATTCGTTTCAGCTAGGGAAGGTGCCGCCACTTCCTCCGCCGGTGTCTGTAGATGATATTGAGATCGAGCAAGATGATGTATTTTATGAAACCGGAGATTTTAGTTGGAACCTGATAGAAGGGGCTTCAGACTATCGAGTTTACTTAAACAATGTGCGAATGGAAGAACACTATGAACTTTACGATGATCTCGATTCCTCGAGAAGCTACCTTCTTTTAGACCGACTCAATCCAGGAAAAGACTATAGTCTCAAGGTTCAGGCCTTGGACGCCCAAGGGAAAACCATTGCAGAAGGTAGTTTACCGTTTCGTACGAAATCGCTTCCTGGACTGAACATCAGCGTGATGGAGAAAGGTCCCGATTCTATCAAAATCACTTGGGAACCGGGCAGACCCGAGCGCTCCTATCGGTTCTATCTCGATGATGAATCGGTAGAGATTGACAGCATATGGGTTGGATCCGAGGATCCCTATGAGTATACGTTTACTGGACTGTCGCCCAACACCGAGTATACTCTCTACGTGAGAGAATGGCCTGGAGATTTCCCCACTGCGGAAGGACAAAAAACAGTAAAAACAACGTCAGGAGAAACTCCACCACCTGTTATCGAATTCTCCATTCAACCGGGTGAGTTCGTTGACGGAAGCCAAGAGTTTTATTGGGTTACAATTCCGGGGGCTGACTCCTATAGCGTTCTCCAAAATGGCGAGGAACAGGGTGTATCAATACTTGATGCGGATGGAATCTCTAGTATGACTTTATCTGGTTTCGAGCCAGGCTTTGAGTATGAAATCAAGGTCGAGGTATATCATGCATCTGGTGACTTGATAGCGGAAGGCACCTATTCGTTCACACCAGGCGAGCCCGGAACCGTCGAGCCTGGTACCGACGAACCTGGTACCGACGAGCCAGCTACGGACGAGCCTGATACCGACGAACCTGGTACCGACGAGCCTGGTACCGACGAGCCAGCTACGGACGAGCCTGATACCGACGAACCTGGTACCGACGAGCCAGCTACGGACGAGCCTGGTACCGACGAACCTGGTACCGACGAACCTAAGCCACCGCTCGTTTAAATCTAGGGAGATACGATTTCATGAAAGCTAGTTGCGTACTTCTCAAAGTCGTATGCTCAGGAAGTAATTAAAAGGAGCAACGGATATGAAACCAATCAAACAGACCATCCGGATGGTGACCCTCATGATCGGGCTGTTAGCAGCCCCTACCGCTGCTGTAACTCCCGCTCTGGCCGAGAGTGTCGGGCAGCCTGCACAAAATGCCCCCGCCCCCTCAGTCGTGACCATTGCTGGGAGCGGATTATTCGGTGAAGATAACGGCGCGGCCCTGTCCGCATCGTTTCGCACGCCGATGAGCATCGCCTTGCACCCGGACGGTACGGTCTATATTGCTGACACCAAAAGCCACCTGATTCGCAAGCTGTTCCAAGGAAATATGACGACCTACGCTGGCTTTACCTTTTCGGAGGATTCCAAGGGTTTCCCGATTGGAACGCTTTATGACGGCAGCGCAAATCTTTCTGTTTTCCAAGATCCTCAGGGACTCGCGCTGGATTCGCAAAATAATCTTTACGTAGCGGATACCGGTAATCACTCCATCCGCAAGATTACTTCTCAAGGGGTACGTACGATTGGTGGGGATGGCGTCATGGGCAACCGCGACGGAAACGGGCAGCAGGCCCGTTTTCATGCCCCCGCTGATCTTGCTGTCGCTCCTGATGGGACGGTCTTTGTCGCAGACACCTTGAACCATGTCATTCGCAAAATTGCCATCGACGGGACCGTGACAACCTTAAACAGTCCGTCCAAAAGAACCGTGGAGATATCACCGGGCGATGTAGAACCAGCTGGAGATTTTCAAGATGGTCCGCTGGAAACCGCCACGTTTAATGAACCAAGTGGAATTTGCCTGGATGCCAAAGGAAATCTGTACGTGAGTGACACCGGCAACCAACGCATCCGTTATATCGATTTGCAACAGAAGACCGTCACCACTGTAGCAGGTCACACGAGCTCCAAGTATCCTCCCAATAGTCTCTACATGGAAGGGAGCTACGCAGATGGTGATGCGGACACGGCTCAATTTCTGTTTCCGAGGGGCTTGGCGCTGACTACTGAGGGAGGCCTGATCATTGCCGACAGCATGAATCACGCCGTCCGTTATTTGCATGATGGAAAGGTCACTACATTGACTGGGACACTCGGTGTACCTCAGACAGATATGGTCAGCGCTACCGAATCCATTTCTTCACCCGCTGCGCCACTCCAGCTCCCTGTCGATGTTGCGGTCGATGCTTCTGGAGCAATCTGGGTAGTCGATTCCTTTCGTAATAACGTTCTTCAAATCCAAGCAAATAAAAATAACGCAGGACAATGATCCCGCGTCAGATTGTAGCGAAGCCCCACGCATCCTGGGGTTTCTTTTTTTATACTGAAAAGCTACCCAGACTTATTCATTCGCCAGTTGTAAAATCCAGTCTTTGACATCAACGATCCGCATCGTTTTTGGACCAGTATTCGTTCCAGCGACCAGAAACGGAACGAGAGAATCTAATTCATGCAGGGAACCATGAGCGCTTCCTCCGACGTGTGTCGGCGAGCTTTCCGTGACGAGCTCATATCCAGGCTGGATCGTGACGACAACGTATCGTCCTTCGTGAGAGTTCATTGCCCCATACAGCCTCGCCAATACATCTGGATATTTCCCATATTTGATTTGATGGTTCGTTATCGTGATATCTGCGACACTGGGATCGCCCGATATCGTCCACGTTTGCCCATACTCATCCTTGTCATTTCCACCAGGGCGATAGGAAAACATCCTGCTGTTTTTGCCCGCTGTGACCTGCACATTTTTGCCGTCTTTCATCGCGATGAGATCGAGCTTGCTCTCATTCTGCAAAAGCTTCACAACGTCAGATAAGGGAACCTTCTCATCGATTGCATAGACATAGGCCATCCGTTCGTTAGTGGAAATTACGATCTGGTCATCGGCCCCTACAGGCTCATTTAATCTCGCAATGCGGTACCGGTTCAATAGCGGCCTTAGATCGACAGTGGCTGCTTGTCGATCATGCCGTACAGCGCTTTGCCCACTGTCCCCCATGACGATCCATACCGCATTTTTTACAGCCTGATCCCACGATCCGTAGGCATTCAACACGACTTGCAGTGCTTGGTCCGCTTCTTCAATTCCCTTTAACTGAGAGACGCCCTTTTTATGCACCGCCATATCATTCTCCGGGAAGTAGACGAGCGTTACGCTGGGTAGTTTCTTTTGCGTGATCAGATAAGCAGTGTCGTGTGCGGAAAAAAGGTTGTTCATGCCGTATTTCTTCCACAGCCGATCATTCTTATTGTTGGGGTCAAGTTGCGCCAGTGCGGCATAGGAAAGAAAGGGTGGTCCCGTTACTTTCAATTGTTGCGGCAAAGACGTAGTATTTGCGATCAAGGGCGGTACTCGCAAAATGTGTTCCGTCTTTCCTCTGAAGACGATCCCATTGATGGAAGCGGACTGTTTACCTTTCTCCGCCAACTCTTCATGGATCGTCTTGGTCTGTTTGTTCAATTGCACTTGGTTTAACTGGTACACCGCATCGATGAGTACTTGCGGTTGATTGATTTTCAATGCTTCCTTGGGTCCGTTCCCATAGAAGATCATGCGTTTTTCTTTTCCGCTGTACCAAACCAGACCTGGCACATGATGCTGGTCCGCATAGGTCCCCGTTAACAAGGAACTGTCTATCGTCACGGACATAGTGGGAAAGGAGCTGACCATCTGCGGGTAATAATGCCCGTGTGCCATTACATACTGCAAAGCTGGCACGCTTCCTTTTTCGATCGCTTCGCGCAAAGGCTTATCCATTAAAGAATCGATAAGGATCATGATAACCGGCTTTGAATGGGGAGGGTCAGGGGACTCGACGCTTTGCAGGTTTAGGCGTTCACTTGGGTTTGCCGTGCAACTAATGATCAACATACTTAGTACTATCACTAGCAAAGATGAAAGCTTATGATGTACTTTCATTGGCGTCCCCCTTACTTCATAAACAAACCTGACACTTTCAGCCCTTTGGACGGAACAGCACTGCCATGAAAAAACCAAATACGATTGCTGCCGAAATGCCTGCGCTCGTCACTTCAAAAATTCCAGTGACAATGCCTGCCAGCCCATGCTGCTCGGCCTCCGCCATGGCTCCATGAACCAAGGCGTTGCCAAAACTGGTAATGGGAACAGTAGCGCCCGCACCGGCAAACTTGATCAACGGCTCGTACAACCCGACACCGTCAAGCACAGCTCCGGCCACGACCAAGGATGACATGGTATGGGCCGGAGTTAGTTTAACCACATCCATGAGGAACTGTCCGATCAGGCAAATCGTTCCTCCTACGAGAAATGCCCAGAAAAACGTCATGCTCCCCCTCCTTACAGCGGTTCCGCTTCAATCGCTACTGCGTGGGCAATACAAGGGATACTCTCACCTTGCTGAAAGGAAATGGGAGAGAGCAGCGCTCCCGTGGCCACCACCAGAATTCGCTTCCATGCCCCTGCCTTCATTTTGCTCATCAGATGTCCATATGTGACAGTCGCGCAACAACCGCATCCGCTGCCACCCGACCATACATTGGGATTATCTCCGTAAATGAGCATGCCGCAGTCCACATAGCGTTCCAATGGAATATGAACGTTGTGTTTGGGAAGCAGCTCAGACAAGATAGAGTGGCCCACTTTCCCCAAATCGCCTGTCACCACAAGGTCGTAATGATCGTGCGGGAGCTGCAGATCCCGAAAATGCGTTTCCAATGTTGACAATGCTGCCGGCGCCATTGCCGCGCCCATGTTAAACGGGTCTGACATGCCCATATCCACGATTCTGCCGATAGTGGCCGCCAGAATACGCGGCCCGTTTCCTTGGCTGGCGACCACGGCCGCTCCTGCTCCCGTAACGGTCCACTGCGCGGTAGGTGGTTTTTGAGAGCCGTACTCTGTCGGATATCGATATTGTTTTTCCGCCGCCGCATTGTGACTGCCTGTCGCGGCCACTACGTAATCGGCCGACTTGCTGTCTACCAGCTGGGCTGCCAAGGCCAAGCCCTCCATTGAAGTGGAGCAAGCCCCAAAGATCCCGAGGAAGGGAATCGCGAGTGTACGGGCGGAAAAATTGGCGGAGATGCTCTGATTCATCAAATCGCCAGCCAGCATGAAGTGAATCTGCTCTTTTGTGAGGCCCGCTTTTTCTATCGCTTTGTCACAGGCTTCCTCCAGTAAAACTCTTTCCGCCTTCTCCCAGCTATCCTGTCCGATCATGAGGTGACCATGAAGCGTATCAAAATCTTCGGCTAGCGGTCCCTGTGCCTCGAATGGACCGCCTATCGCCGAAGTGCCGGCAATCACCGGCTTTGTAGAGAACACCCATGATTGGTGACCCTGGCGCATGCTTCATCCTCCCATTTTTATCAGCGTTTTTATCAGTCCAATGAGAAAAGCGGAAGCGACTCCAAACATGATGACAGATCCCGCCAGCTTAAACATGTTGCCGCCCACTCCAAGGACGAATCCCTCGCTGCGATGGTCGATCGCCGCAGAAGCAATGGAATTGGCAAAGCCCGTTACCGGGACACTGGTTCCTGCCCCCGCCCACTGAGCGATCCGGTCATACAGCCCAAGTCCGGTCAACAGAGCCGAAATAAAAATGAGTACAGCCACTGTCGGATTGCCTGCCGTTTTTTCAGTAAAGTGGAAGTAACGGATGAATATCTCTTGAAGTCCTTGCCCGATCAGACAGATGACTCCCCCAACGAGGAAGGCTCTGGTAAAATTGCGTACGAGCGGGCGGGGCGGTTCATGTATTTTTGCTAATTCCTGGTATTCCTGCTGCATCAACGTAAGCTTTTTCTTTTTCTGGTCAGCCATCTGAATCACTCCCGTCAGCGTATCAACAACGGTTTTATCTGGTCGATCACATCTTGAAGTTCCTCTGAATCAAATCGATAAGACCGCTTCATTCGCTTGTCTTTCGTCTCCAAAGCGAACAGTTCCAGATCGGCCTGGCATTTTTTAAGGGTGGCAAATGTCAGCTTCATTTCCATTGGCTGGGGCACTTGCACCTTATCGTCATACAAGTCAAGGTACAGCTGCCCTCCCTTGTCGACTTGACCTAGAAAAACGTTCTCCAGCGCGACTCCTGCTTTCTCCAGTTCAGCCCTCACCCACCTGCGGTTTAACCCGATCGTAGCCAAAGGTTCATCCATGATCGCACCATCCATGATGACAGCCTGGGGTTCTTCTGCAGGAGAGACCGTCAACTCAAGGTGTTGCGGCGTAATAGGCTGATGCTGCGATTTGAGCAGCACACTCAGCTCTCCGCTCGATTCCATCAAGGCAAATTCCACATCTGCCACCCGGAACACATTTTTCATCCGCAGATGCTCCAGCAAGTCTTCCGTTGTCAACCGTTCGCTTTTCAGATTGTCTTCCAGAACCTTGCCGTCCTTGATCAGTATGGTGGCATTGCCTTCCACCACATTGCGGATGACCTTGCTTTTAAGAGAGAGCCATTCCAGCAATACAGGAAACAGAGCAAAAATGGTTAGTGCGATCAAGCTGTGGTAAATGGGACCGTCCATTTCCATAGCCATAAATCCAGCGATCGAACCGATGGTAATCCCGACAATGTACTCGATGTATGTAAGCTGGCGGATCTGCCTTTTTCCAATCAGCTTCGTCAAGATAAACAAATAAGCAACGGCCCCTATGGACCTTAGGGCGATATTTAACCAATCAGGCATGTTCCATGTACCTCCAAATTCCTGCAGGGACAAAGAAGAGGAGATGCCCCCTCTTCCTATTCCCTGGTTGGAAGCAATTAGAATCCTTTATATTGTGGTTCTTCGTTTTCCAACTCTGTCACTCGCTGTTCCAGATTGGAGAGAATGGATTGCGTTTGTTCAGCCGCTTGCGTATACAATTGTTTAGCCTGTTGGTTTTGCGTGTTAAGAGCAAACGTTTCTAGATTCGCCTGCGCTCCTTTTAAGCTTGCCAGCGTCTGCTTAACTTGGGATGCTACTGTCATTTCTATCACCTCCTGCCATCTCTAGGTTCAACAATACGCCAAATTTTATCCGCTCCATCTCTGTTACCAATGATTAGCATTAGCGTTGCACTTACATTTGCCCACAAAAAAAAGCTGTCCCCATAGCCGAAGTCGACCGTGGAACAGCCCATTCATTACAAAACGAAGAACAAAAAGCGCAGCACATCCATATAATCATTCGTCTCAAATGCGACTGTCTTGTGACCTGTCTGCTTGGCGCCTGGATAAAAGGAACCGCTGTAGGCGTGGTAATGCTCACGGAACGCGATTTCGACGTGGAATGATTCAGGTAATGGGACGATGTATTTGGCAAGGTCATCGTTCAGGACAGCCTGCACCTGTTCCTGAATTTTTTGCAGCGCCAGATTGGGGTGAATGGAAATCGACGCGTTGCCGATCCCTTCGCTCACTGGTACGGTCTTGATGTTGGGATTGAGCTTTTGGGCATCCTCGCAGATCATCTTGTCTCCGGTAGCCAGCAGGACAGGAACCCCGATATATGCGGCTGTATAGGCATTGATGGTCAATTCGCTGGCGATTTCCCCGTTGATCTTCACGTACTCATTTCGCATGTTCATGGTATGCGCCAAAGGATTTCCGTTCTTTCCGCCAGCGGAGTGATAGCCGATAAAGAACACCCCGTCAAAACTGGAGTCCAGCCCTGCCATCATAATGTAAGGGTTATTCGTCCAACCGCGCAGGATTTTCACCTGCTCAGGCAGCTTCGATGGATCCAGGTTTCTCGCTGTGCTGTGCGCGTCTTTTACTAAAATATCTTCCACACCAGCTGCCAACGCCGCTTCGCAAGCCGCATTCACTTCTTTGGTCATTTGCTCGGTGAAATATTTGCTGAAAGACTTTTCGATGTCGGCTTCGTTCCAGTTTACGATACCGGTTACACCCTCGATGTCGGCGCTGATAAACAATTTCATACAGATACCTCCCTTTGTTTATGTGCAAGCGATGCCTGAACAAACGTATGAAACAGCTTCAGGAACATCGGATGTCGCTTGGTCATACACTCCGGGTGCCATTGGACTCCCAGCAAAAATCGATCTTCTGTGCTTTCTACTGCTTCTACGATACCATCCTCTGAAAACGCTGTCGCTACGAGATTTTTCCCGAGAGCTTTGACAGATTGATGGTGAAAGGAGTTGGTGAAGATTCGCTCTGTGCCAAAAATCTCATAGAGCTGGGTGTCCTTGTTGATCTGTACGGAATGATAGAATTCGTCAGACGCGGTGTGCTCCGGGTAATGTCCCAAAGTGCCCGGACATTGACTGTTAATGTCCTGATAAAGACTTCCCTCCAACGCGACGTTGATCAATTGAATCCCGCGGCAAATACCAAAGATGGGCATGTTTTTCGCATAGGCACTTTTAAACAGAGATAATTCATACTCATCCCGGATCGAGGACATCGAGTGCAGCTCCTTTACCGGATTCTCGCCATAAAAATAAGGGGCGATATCGTTCCCACCTGTAAAGAGAATCCCGTCTACCATGTCTATGAACTCGTCGTAATTCGTTTCATTCGTAACGATGGGAATATTGACTGGCAGCCCACCAGCGGCGTAGATCGAATCAATGTAATTTTTGCTTACCGAGCTGTACTTTGACGACTCGGACAGGAATGTGGTCACTCCAATGATCGGTTTCATTGTTGTTTCTCCCTCACGAGGCAGGGCCGAAGAGCGAATGCTCCCCGACCCTTCTCATTCAAATGGATTATTCTACGTGCGCGTATTCAAAGATGGTATGGCCGATGTAGTTTTTCAGAACACCTTTGACATTTGGCTTCGCCAGGAATTGATCCTCATAGAAGCGTATCGGCATCAAAGGCATTTCATCCGCCAAGATTTTCTCTGCCTTCGCAAAGTTTTCCATCCGTTTCGCCTGGTCGGAAATTTTGCGGTTCTCTTCCAGCAGTCGGTCGTATTCTGCACTGCTCCAACGCAGGTCATCATCTGTGTTGACCCCTTCAAAGATGTCCAGGTTGGTCATTGGGTCCGGATAGTCACCCGTCCACCCGTCGGATGCGATGCTAAAGTTTCCATTCTCGATCTCATCCCAATATACTTTCGATTCAAACGTTTCAATGTTCACATCTACACCCAGATTTTGTTTCCACATGCTTTGGAGCGCTTGGGCGATATCTTTATCTGTTTGGTTCGCCATAACGATCATTGTGATTTCTGGGATTCCCTTGCCATCCGGATATCCCGCCTCGGACAGCAATTTTTTCGCTTCGTCTACGTTTTCGGCAAACATGTTCCCGGCTACATCGCGATATTCCTTATCTTTTTGAACGCCATCTGGAATTCCGTATGGCACCATACCAAACGCAGGTTTTTCTACGGACTGGACAATGCTCTTGATGATCTGATCACGGTTGATCGACATACTGAATGCCTTGCGTACTTTCGCGTCGTCAAATGGTTTCTTTGACGCGTTGAAATCAAAATACTGCATGCCGATCCGTGGAATAGAGAAGAACTCAGGTGTATTTTGGTATTGCTTCATTCCCTCGGGGCTGATGTTGTCAGAGACTTGAATTTCGTTGTTAGAGTAAGCAGCAAGCTCAGCTTCATTGGACTCGATGAACACAATTTCCAGCGTATCCAGTTTCACTTTGTCCGCTTCCAGATAGTTTGGATTTTTCTTCAGCACATATTTTTCCTTAGGCTTCAATTCAGTCAGCATGAACGGCCCCGTCGTCAAATACGTCTCAGGCGATTTGGTCCAGCCTTCTTTTTCCGCGACATCTTTTCGTACCGGATAGTACGCCGTGACGCACAGCAGCTCCAAGAAGTAGGGGGTTGGATTTTCCAGCGTCACTTCGAGAGTCACGTCGTCCACCGCTTTTACGCCTAAGTCTTCCGCTTTTGCTTTTTTCTCGTTGTAGGCTTTTCCGTTTTTGAGGTAGTACAGATAGAACGCCGCACCGGAAGCAACATCAGGATTCAATACGCGCTTCCAGGAGTACTCAAAGTCTTGAGCAGTTACTGGCTTTCCATCGGACCACTTGGCATTTTTGTTGATTTTGAAGGTGTACTTGGTTCCTGTCGAATCCAATTCATAGCTTTCTGCTAAAGATGGGACAGGCTTTTTCCCGGATTCATCAATTTTATAAAGGCCTCTAAACAAGTTTTGCAGCACGATGGAGGAGCGCGCATACGTGTTTAACGTTGGATCCATTTCCTCCGGTTCTTTGCTTAATGCATAAATGATCTTTTGCTCGGCTGCAGGCTTTGCCCCTTCTGCTTTTGGAGCGGTCTGTCCCTGATTTTGCTGACCCTGTGGTGCCGTACTGGAACTGCTGCATCCAGCCGTCACAGATGTGATCGCCAAGAGCGCTGCGAGCACCAAGCCCATCCTCTTTTTCATACTCGTCCCCCCGTTTTTTGCATATTATATGAGCTGTCAGGAATGAGACAGCATTCATATCTTCAGGAATGGAAATGTACAGTCAATCGATCAAATGGCACGCTACGACGTGTCCATTCCCCATATCCCGCAAGCTGGGCTTTTCCTCCGCACACTTGCTCATGGCGTATGCGCAGCGCGTCCGAAACGCACAACCGCTCGGCGGATTCATCGGACTCGGCACATCGCCCTTCAGGTGAATCCTTTCACTTCGCTCCGCCGTATCCGGATCAGCAATAGGGACAGCAGACAGTAGAGCTCGTGTATAGGGATGCTGCATGTTCGTATAGAGCTCATTGACCTCTGCGTACTCCACCAGACTTCCCAGGTACATGACGCCTACTTTGTGAGAGATGTGCCTAACCATCGACAAGTCGTGAGATACAAACAAATAGGTCAGGCCAAAGCGCTCCTGGAGTTCCTCGAGCATATTGACCACTTGCGCCTGGATGGACACGTCCAGTGCGGAAATCGGCTCATCACAGACGATGAATTCGGGTTCGACGGCCAAGGCTCGAGCAATCCCGATCCGTTGGCGCTGTCCACCTGAAAATTCATGTGGATAACGGTTGAGGTGATCTGCTTTTAGTCCTACCAGCTCGATCAATTCCTTGACCCGATCCTTTCGATCCTTCCCCTGGTAGATGTTATGTACCACCAGCGGATCACCCACGATCTCCGCGATGGTCATCCGCGGGTCGAGCGATGCGTATGGGTCTTGGAAGATCATCTGCATTTTCTTGCGATAGGGCAGCATCTCTTTGTGGTTTAGTCCACTGATCGACTGCCCGTCATACAAAATGTCACCGGCCGTTGGCTCATACAGCTTTAACAACGTTCTGCCGATGGTCGTTTTTCCACAGCCGGATTCCCCTACGAGACCAAAGGTTTCCCCTCTCAAGATCGTAAAGCTGACGTCGTCCACTGCTTTTAACATCGTCGAATTGCGACCGAGAAAGCTTTTCTGCACTTCAAAGTACTTTTTTAAATTCCGTACCTCTACCAGTCCTTGATTGGCTTCCCCCATTAGCTGGTCACCTCTTTCGCATGGGGCTGGGCTTTTGGATGCATGAGCCAGCACGCTGCTTGATGTGTTTCAGACAAAGATACCTGCTGTGGCGGAAGCTTCTCACAGACTTTCATGGCGTAAGGGCATCTCGCTGTGAACGCACAGCCGGCCGGGGGCTTCAGCAAATCCGGAGGACTGCCCGGAATGGAAATGAGCTTTTGCTTTTCTCCTTCCGAAAACTGCGGGATCGACCGGAGCAATCCCCAGGTGTACGGGTGCTTCGGCTCATAAAAGATTTCTCGCGTCGTCCCCTGCTCTACGATCGTTCCCCCATACATGACGACGATTCGGTTGCACATATTGGTGATCACGCCGAGGTCATGGGTAATCATCACGATGGAGACGTTTAGTTTGTTTCGAAGATCACGCATGAGGTCGAGAATCTGCGCCTGAATGGTCACATCCAGCGCTGTAGTCGGCTCATCTGCAATCAGCAGCTTTGGCGAACAAGACAGAGCGATCGCGATCATGACCCTTTGCCTCATTCCCCCGGAAAACTCGTGGGGATACTGCTTAAGCCTGCTTTCAGGACTCGGAATTTCGACCACCTTCAAAATCTCGATCGCTTTTTTTCGCGCCTCTTCCTTCGACAGCTTTTGGTGAATGCGCAGCGGCTCCATGATCTGCTCACCAATGGTAAAAAGGGGATTCAGTGACGTCATCGGATCCTGGAAAATCATGCCGATGTCCTTCCCGAGCATCTTTCTCATCGCTTTTTGGTCCGTGTTTACGAGCTCCGTTCCATCGAACAAGACACTGTCCGCCTCGAGCTTGGCATTGGACGGGAGCAACTTCAAGAGAGACAGCATGGACACGCTTTTTCCTGATCCAGACTCACCTACGATGCCGATCGATTCGCCCTTGTTCACATGAAAGGAAATGCCTCGGACTGCCTGTACTTGTCCTGCTTCTATATGAAACGTCGTTTTTAGATTCTGTACCTGGAGTAGCTTCACGTTATCACCCGCCTTTATTACTTTAACCTCGGATCCAAGGCATCCCGCAGACCATCACCGATGAAATTCAGCGCAAACATCGTAATACTGATCGCGATGGCCGGGAACAACATCTGATACGGTTGGGTAAACAAAGTAGGAATCGCATCGTTCACAAGAGTGCCCCAGCTCGCCATCGGCACCTGTATACCGATCCCCAAAAAGCTGAGAAACGCTTCCGTGAAAATGGCGGAAGGAACCAAGAAGGTCACCGTCACGATGATCGGACCCATGCTGTTCGGGATGAGATGCTTGAACAAAATCCGCATATTGGATGACCCTGTAGCCCTCGCTGCCAGCACGTACTCGCGGTGCTTGAGCGAAATCACCTGTGAACGCACCATGCGTGCGGTTCCGATCCAATACGTGAGCGACATAGCGATCAAGATACTCTCGATCGTATTCCCCAAAAACATCATCAAAAGGATAATGTAGAGCAAATCCGGCACACCAATCAGGATATCAACAATACGCATCATCACCATGTCCACTTTGCCGCCGAAGTACCCGGAAATCCCGCCGTAAATCACGCCGATCACCAGATTGATGGCAGCAACCGCGACACCGATCGTCAAGCTGATCCTCGCTCCGTACATGGCCCGGACGAAAATATCACGTCCGAATTTGTCTGTGCCAAACCAGTGCTCCCCCGACGGCCCCTGATTTTGGTTGGCGATATCCTGTCCATCGTACGTGTACTGCGAAAATATCGGTCCCAGTATAGCGGCGATGGCAATGACCAAGATGATGAACAATCCGATCATCGCCAGTGGATCTTTGCGAAACCGGCTCCATGCATCCTGCCAATACGACTTGCTGGGTCGGGCTATGGCTTCACTCTGCCTCGTGGAATCCTCCAGCCTGACAAAGTCCTCATCTGGGAGATTCGCCCATGCCGGGTCCATGTCGGATAAAGAAACAGCCCCGTCACTCCTTTTCGCTGCATAGTTCATCCTGGCTTCACCTACTCCTCAATTTTTACCCGCCGGTCGATAATGGCGTAAAGAATGTCTACGATAAAGTTCGCTATGATGATGAACAGTCCGAGAAAGACGGTCAGCCCCAAGATGACGGAATAGTCACGGTCGCTAATCCCGGTCACGAAATCCCTGCCGATGCCCGGAATGGAGAACACCCGCTCCACGATAAAGCTTCCGGTCAAGAGCGCAGCCACGAGAGGTCCCAAATAAGTAACGATCGGTATGATGGCATTTTTGAGTGCGTGCTTGAAAATCACGCGATATTCGGGAACACCCTTGGCTCTGGCGGTCAAGATGTAGTCCTGGCGCATCACTTCAAGCATGCTGGACCTCATCAGACGGGCGATGTAAGCGATCGGGCCAAAAGCGAGTCCAATGACGGGAAGGATATAATGCTTCCAGCTGGACAGCCCGTAAGTAGGCAGCAGCTTTAGAACGACAGCAAACAAAAACAGCATGAGAACCGTCATCACAAAGTTCGGAATGGATATACCGATGGTGGCTACGATCATCGAAGCCCAATCCGCCCACTTCCCTCGTTTGATTGCAGAAGTGATGCCGAGCAACATGCCGATAATGAGTGCGATAATGATGGCGATCAACCCGACTTTCGCGGAGACGGGGAACCCGCGTGAGATCAGTTCATTAACCGTGACGTCCGATTGCTTGAAGGAGAAGCCCAAATCCCCTTGCAGAATGCTTTTCAAGTAGTTCACGTACTGGACACTTAGCGGTTCATTTAAGCCGAACTTTTCTTCCATCTTCTCCAAGACGCTCTTGGGTACTTTCCTCTCTTCTGCTGGACTGAATGGGCCACCCGGTACGGCGTGCATCAGGAAAAAGGTGATAGTGACGAGGACAAACATCGTAAGAATACTCGCAAAGAAACGTTTGACGATATAACCAGCCATCTCGAACCGAACCTCCTTTTACGCATTTACGAATTGTTCCTGACTTTTACTTCCTGAGCCAAACGTTGCAGATCAATTCGGTATATGGGTCGCGGTCTGCCTCTTTGGCTCATCGATTCGCTGCCGATGGCTTCGGCGATTCCCTTTTCCTTCATCTTTTGAACCATCCGGGCTGCATTTCGCTCACCCGTATTCATTCCGACACTGATTTCCCGCGTCGTTACTTCATTCTTTTGAATGAGCTGCAGCCAAGAAAACAGCTTGCGC
>JARDZO010000337.1 GCA_029240815.1 Brevibacillus sp. | reverse complement strand
GACTGCGATGACGGTGAAGTCGCTGGTTTTGAAACCTACCGGGGAGAGCGGAAATTTTGATCCGCAAACGACGGGGGTTAAGAGCTCGACGTTGGCATTTCCACTGATGGTACCCGTAGCCACAGAAAAGACCGAAGGTGTCGAAGTCGAAGCGGTTGACGACAGTCATTTCAACGTTGTTGATAAGCGTGCAGGTAACAGCAACATCAAGATCTTTAGCTTTTCTCGCCAGGCGTGTTGGGTTCTGGAAGGTGTTGAGGATTGGTCGATTAGTGAGAAAGACCTTGTTGTATCGGGTTCTCCGACCATGAGTACGGCCGAGAGCATTTGCTATCAACGCGCGCGGAGTTTCGAAGGTCTAGGTGGACTGGAAAAGTATTATCTGACAGGAGAGTTTTTCGAGGCCGCGTTGGAAAACTATGTTTGCGCCGCTGCTTCGGGGGATCCTCAGGCGAGTTTGGATGCTGCAAGTTTGAGCCTCTCTGGCATGGCACCGCAGTTGGAATCAGGCAAGGTTGAGTCGCTTTTCAAAGCTGCGGCAACAACCCTCGCGGATGGCGCAGCTTCTCTATCGACATTTTATTGTTACGGAAACAACCCATCCGCAGAAGGTGCTTGCCAGCACCCCGATGAGGCCGAAAAAGAACTTATTCGTTCTGCCTCTATGGGGTCGACGGATGCAATGAACTATTTAGGTTACTCCTTCGAAACGGGAGGGCTAGTAACCCGGGATTTATCAAGAGCACTGGCCTGCTATCGCTTGGCGGCGGATAACGGTAATGAAACTGCCCTGAAAAATTTTAATCGATTGAAAGCGCAATCAGCTGAAGCCAGCAGCTATTGCTACTAATTTGCAGGAAGCAGAAATGACTGAACCACTTGATTTAAAAAGTAACTACACCGGTGGCGACTACGTTTATAAAATGGGCGGCGATGGTTTTCAAACGAACGCCGCCGGTAAGAAAAAAATTGACTGTTCTCATATGGTTAATCTGCTGCTGACAGGCGCTGGATATAATATTCCGTATGAAGACACCCGTAATATGGATACTTCCAGTTACTACACAACGATTGAGCCACAGAGCGTAAAGCGAGGTGACATCGCCTTATGGATAAATGCCACTCCTAACAAACCAGGTGATCCGATTTTTCATACAGGAATTATCGAGGACTACAACCCCGCTACAGAAGTTGGGCACATATTTGGTGCTCAAAATAGTACAGGGCCAGCGATAACAATATTTGGTCCCAAACCACCCAGTCACTATTGGCCGAAAGCTACAAAATTCTTAAGAGCAAAGGAAAGTTTTCGAACGGGTACAAGCCCTGCACCTGCACCTGCACCTGCTCCATCTGCAGCGGTGCCGTTATTAAATTTTCAATATCCATTTCGAAAAGCAGACGGTAAACAGTTTTCTGATGCGGAAGAAGTATATAAGGTACTTGAGAATGAAACATCCGGGCATTATTTATTGGGGAGTAACAAGTTCTGGCACGGTGGGATTCACATCAGCAATGCCAGCGCACCTCAATGTATTTTGAACGAACCGATTCGTTGTATAGCTGATGGTGAAGTCGTGGCCTATCGCCTTAACGAAGATTATCTGGAATCTACGTTCGGTGAAAATGAGAAGAAACTGAAGTATTCCAACTCATTTTGTTTGGTGCGACATGAGTATAAATCTGTGCCAAACCCAGAAGAAGGACCGAGTAAAGGCAAGCAAAACAAGCTGAATTTCTACAGCTTGTACATGCACCTTCTGCCCTTTAAGCGTTATCCACTGACTGAGGACGAAACTCCGAAGCCTAAAGTGACCATGAAAGTAAGTGACTTCAATGCTTACGACGACTTCCCTGAATCCAGTAGCGTTCAGAACGTTGGCAAGCTCGTTACGGGGACCAAACTTGAGATATTGGATCAAAAGGACTTAGGCAACGTCACCTATGCGAAAGGGAAAATCCTGTCAGGTAGCGTTAAAAAGAGTGGCCACAAAGTTCGCGAGGCTGGCAAAGAGGTCTGGTTCGCATACTTGAAAGATGGAGAACCCTACAAAAACTCCAAACCCGCACGTATATGGCTGGCAGACCCGATCCCGGAGCGTTTAAAGCCAAAATATTGGCAAGGTAAGGTGAAAGGAACCGCGTTGACAAGATTGGATCTTTATCAGGGTCCTATCTCTGCCCAAAATGGGCAGAATGCCGGTGATAAGATTGGCTCGCTGCAACTTAACCCTCAAAGTTCGGTGGAATTTGAAAGCAAAGAGGTACTGAACCTCAATGTTGCAGGGACAATTCGTCGAATGGCGAAATGTACGAGCAGCGGTAGCTTGGCTGGGGATGGAAGCCTTCCTCCCAGCTTCTGGGCGATTGTGGAAAACGAATATGTTGCCTGGGATGTAATCCCGAGTAGATTCGATTCTGTAGAGCCTGCAAGTACCGGTATCAAGGCAGGTGATCCGATCGGATACTTAGGGCTGACAGAAAACCTCACAGGCGAAGATGGCGGCGTAACCAATAAGTATCAGGTTCATGTCGAGATATTCACTGCTGATGTCGACGTAAAAAATTTTCTTCAAAACGCTGCTGATTTGAAGATAGGTAAACAATATCTGCATCTTTTGGCAGGAGCTGAGCTCAAGAAAAAGGCGCCTGCTACCGGTAGTATTCCGGTCAAAAAGGAGCATGTTGTTGATTTAAGTAAGGCTCCCGTGATCAAGGAAGGCGATGAAAGCTGGTATGACGTCAGTGTGGTGGAAGACGATCAACCGTTAAAGGGACTTGTTAAAAAATCTGGCGCAACGCTCATCACTCAGCACGACTGGGAGAAATTGGGTTTTCAGATCGTGGAAGAAACAAACACCGTTGCCGATGGATTCCTAGACCCTCAAGACATGCCTCAGTTCTTCAAAGATCTTTTCGTCAAAATTGATAAAAACCACGACGGGGATGTTGATCGCAATGAACTCTCTGAGGCATTGAAAAATGTTGATATGAGAGATCACTGGGCGAAGCTCATTGCTCACCATCCAACTGAGTGGAAGGACAAGGCGGAGTCGGTTAAGTGGAGTAAGTTGGATAAATTACTAGAAGCATCTCCAAAAACGTTGAAGCACGAAAAAGAACGGATAAGCAAATATGTTTTTTGGAGTGAGCTGTCTGGTAAGGCCGCTGTTAGTTTAGATGTGGTTTGGCATTTTCATCCGGTTGAATTCATAAAAAATATGACCGCTAAAAAAATCTGCGAGTGCAATGCTATTGTTAAAGTGACTCGTTGGAATTCTAGCACTATGACCCATTATGGCCCACTACATACCGGTGATAAAGAGTTAGGCAGTGCTCCTCAATGGGATGAGCTAGTATCTGCGGGGAGGATTACAGCGGATGAAAAGAAAATCATTGTTGTCATGTCGGGGAATGAAGCAAAAATCAATGGGGTACAGTGTTATGACAGTGAAGTGATCACTGCGGGAGCGATGCAGAAAACAATGAAAGTCACCGGTGGCGGTGAGCTGCCAGATCAAATTAAAAAATTCAAGGATCAATATCCAGATGCATATGTAGAATTTTTTGAATCTAAAGGCTGGAAATTAGATGAAGCTGGCGTATCCCCGCAATTATATTATCAGGGGGAGGCTCGAGCTAACGGCGCTAAATTGGAAAAACAGGCGCTAAAAGAAAACCTGCAACTTGGATGTAATGAAGCGACCTTTGGCAAGGTAGTTGATTGCCAACCGGTTTCTGCGATGGCGTGTGCAATTGCAAGCCCGCTATACGTGGAAATACAAATAATGGATTTTATTGATAGGCTGCATGCTGCATTGAGTAAAGTGCCCGCGGGGTACAGCTTTAGTGCCAAAAAGTTATTTAAGTCTCCTTTAGGAAAAGCTGTAGTACTTGATCATGATATAAATAGGCCCGCCTTTGTCAAGGATGATTTAGGTGCAGCGCTCGACACGTTTTTCTCCCAGAATCCGGCGGTAAGTAGGAATATTGATACCTGGGGAGCGGCGCACGGCGCGAATGAGCGGAAGGTTCTCGATTTGTATGGTAATAACAGAAGAATGACGAATCCATCTCTCCGTTATAATCACTTAAAGGCAGGGCTTTGAAAATGTTAAAGGCAAAACTTTTTATAGGTACATGTCTAATTTTTTCAATTGGATCTTTTTGTAATGCCGCAGATTCGAGTTTGACGAGTGTCGATGGTGCGATGCTCAAGTTTTCTTCTTGGGATCAAGGTACCGCTGTATGGAAGCGCGCTACCTTCTCCAAGATGAACAACAGCTATGATTTATACGATAATGGGAACAAAACTTCAGTTGGCGTAGGTATTAACTCTGATTCTCTTTCACCCAGCAAAAAATATGCGTTGGTTCAGCGAACTGTATTTGGAGAGTTGAGCAATGGGCAAGAGGTGGTCGCCACCGAGAATAATTATTGCGATATGGTTTCAATGGATACTGGTTGCGTACTTTTGTCACGCTCCGCTGAAGCGTGTTCTGGAAGTTGGAAAGGAGGAAATTGGTTGACTGATGGGGGAGAGGTGATTGTGCCGAACTTGGAAACGATTTCTCCTAGCAACCTGATAAAGTCAGTGGAATCGATTAATAATGCGTCTGCGAAAGGACTTGCTGTAAAAGACCAACTATTCATGGGGATCGAATCTTATATGAGTTGCTACCCGGCCAGTAAGAACGTCCAAGCCTTGAACAATGTCGGTTTCTATCTAGCACAAGCAGGTGATGATTCGTCCGCACTTAGGATTTATCGGGAAATCGAAGTAGTTGGTAAGCGGACTGTGCTGATGCTCAATATCGCGGACTCTTTGTGGAATTTGAAAGAAACTTCCGAGGCTGCGGAGTATTACAAAAAATACGCTGACGCTATGATCGCGGAAGGTAAGGCCGGCAAAATACCCGCACGCGTTGCTGAGCGGGCGAAATAACAGCGCCAGGGAAGCCTCGATCCTGGCGGCATACGCACCATCAAGCCGTACGTGTTCCATTTGCCAAACGCAAAGCCTGAATGACTCAAGGATGAACACAGTGAACCGTTTTGTTTTTACCCTGCTGGCCGTGCTACTGCCGGCTTCAGCTGCTTATGCGCAGGACGACTGCAGCCATGCCACCTCAAGTCTGGAAATGGTGCCCTGCTCGGAGGCGGCGAAGAAGGCTGCCGATGCGCAGTTGAATGTCAGCTACAAGCAACTGATGTCGCGGCTTGA
>JARDZO010000336.1 GCA_029240815.1 Brevibacillus sp. | reverse complement strand
AAAAATGTAGCGCTTTCATTTTAACAAAATGCTTATCCATACGTAAAGGAACCATATTCGGAATAATTCGACAATAAGAGAAGGATAGGGGATTTTGCCTGCACTCGGGACAAGTATGAGAGGAGCTGCGAGCAGGATTTGTCCATGAGCTGGGTCGTCACGTGTTGGAGGAATATACACAGGTCAAGCATGTCCATGCAGCGTTGGCACCAGAGCTGAAGCAGCGTCCGTGGGCAGGGATGTTATTTTAAGGGGAGGGCAGGTTACTGGATGCGATGCGCTTACCCACGCAGTCGAAGCCTATTTCTCACCACGAGCCAATCCCATGACGGACGCCTTTGCCCTGCAAGCGACGAGAATGATCGCTGAAAATTTGCCGACGGCTGTGTCTTCCGGAGCTGATCTGCAAGCGAGAGCGAACATGCTTATGGCGAGCTCCATGGCGATCACCTCCTTCAGTCTCGCTATTACCGCAATCCCTGTACACAATATGGCACATGCGTTTGGAGCGAAGTTCGGGATTCCGCACGGATTGGCGAATGCTGTCTTGCTGCCGAATGTGATGGCTGCCTTGCCGCGTCTGTACTTGCCAAAAATCAACGGGTTCGCGGAAGCGCTGGGATTATCCGCTCGCGATGTCGAGCCGCAGGAGTGCTTACAGCAGGTGATCGCGTTTATCCGCGAGCTGCGCGCGACGGTCGGATTGCCTGACACTTTTGCCGAATTCGGCCTGGATCAGGAAAGCTTGGCTCAGATTGTTCCCGCTGTACTCAGTGATCCGACTGCGCTGGCGTTCAAGATTCCGCTCGATACGATCGTAAAAGTAGCCCAAGAAGTAGCAGGCTTGCCAATATCGGTACAAGAGGAGGCGCCACGATGACACTGGATCCGCAGGCAAAAGCATTTCTCGATATGGGTGCAGCAGCAGGAGAACCGCCCATGAGCACACTGACCCCTGAGCAAAACCGGGAGCGCACCGCGGGCTTAAAGGCACTGTCTGGTGAGCCGAAGTCTCTGGCGAAAGTAGAAAGCCGGATGATTCCCGTAGATGGCGGAGAGATCGAACTGCGTATCTATACTCCCGAGGGCGTCGGATCCTTCCCGTTGTTTGTCTATTTCCATGGGGGCGGCTGGGTCATCGGGGATGTTGAGACCGTCGATACACTATGTCGCAATATTGCCCACGAGTCAGATAGTGTGGTGGCGTCTGTGAACTATCGACTGTCGCCCGAGCATAAATTTCCTGTACCGGTGGAGGATTGCTACGCAGCCGTGCAATGGGTAGCCGATCACGCACAGGAATTGAATGGGGATGCGTCCCGTCTCGCAGTAGGGGGAGATAGCGCAGGAGGAAACCTGGCAGCGGTCATCTCCCAGCTGGCAAAAGAGCGTGGGGGTCCAGAGATCTCGCTCCAGGTACTTATTTATCCGGTCACACAAGTAGGCTGTGACACAGAGTCGTATCGGGAAAATGGAGAAGGCTACTTCCTCACGGCGGATAGCATGCAATGGTTTTTCCAGCAGTATCTGAATTCGGAGGAAGAGAAAACGGACGTACGAGTATCTCCATTGCTAGCAGAAGATCTGAGTGGGCTGCCGCCAGCGTTGGTCATCACGGCAGAATACGATCCGCTCCGTGATGAAGGAGAAATGTACGCCGAACGACTGAAGCAGGCAGGAGTGTCTGTTGAGCTTACTCGCTATGACGGCATGATTCACGGGTTTTTCTGGATGGCAGGGATTATGGACCAAGGTGCCCAGGCTATTTCACAAGTGTCCAGTCGTCTGCGTTCGGTTTTTGAGCGGCTGTAATGAAAAGGGATGATTGATGTGATCGCAAAGGGGGGATTCGCCGATGAAGTTTGTCGCCTTTCATTTGATGCCTTATCGAGAATTGCCTGCCGATTTTGAGGATACGTACCCAAGTGTCTGGGTCACGCCACCCAAAAAGCTGTTTGATCCCCAAAAAGGCCATCGCATGTACCACGATTATTTGGATGAGCTCGAGTTTGCGGTAGATCTCGGCTACGATGCGATCGGGGTGAATGAGCACCATAGCAATGCGTATGGACTGATGCCTTCACCCAATTTGATGGGATCGATCCTCTCGCGCAAGGTACGACACAGTGACAAAACAAGCCTGATCGTCTTGGGAAACAGTCTGGCTTCCTATAACCCACCCATTCGTGTGGCCTCGTCCGGCTCAGCGACCGCATCCGCCAGTCTGGATTCCAGGTGGTGGAAGCGTCGAGACCTACGATTTTTCGATCAACCACAACTACTCGTTCTCCTATTTGAGCTATTTCGGTCACAAATACGCTAAAAAAGTGATGGGGCCGTTCTGGGAGCGCAACGACGAGCTGGGGGCAGATCGCAACCCGTATTAGGCGGGGTATTGCCAGATCATCTGCGTCTCGGAAACGGATGAGCGGGCGCAGATCGACTACGAGGAGCACGTGCGCTATTTCTTCAACAAATGTTTGCATGTGGACAGACGCGTTGCAGAAGCCCCAGGGTACCGCACCGTGAAAAGCTTGCGCGCTGGCCTCGCCTCCCAGTTTGACGGGACCCAAAAGAGCGCAAGTCAGATGCTGAAGGATGGAATGGGCTGGCAAGATCTGATCGATCACGGGTTCATCGTAGCGGGTTCTCCTTCTACCGTTCGGGACATTATGCGGGAGAGCCTGCAGGATATGCGGGTAGGCAATGTCGTTTGCCTGTTCCACATCGGCTCTATGCCGCACTGGCTCGTCCAGAAGAACATGCAACTGTTCGCAGAGGAAGTGAAACCGCATTTGAGCTCTATTTTCAGCGAATGGGATCACTCTCAGTACTGGCCAAAAGGATATGCACAGGAGCAAGTGGAGGAAGCTGCCGTCCAGGGTTAGCACACGGAAAAGGAGGGGGAGCGGGTGGCTCAACCAAAAGAACAGTTGATTCAGGCAAATGAGCATGTCACCTTTGCCGTGAAGGTAGCAGGCAAAGGGAAGCCTGTAGTCTACCTGCACGGCGGCGCGGGAGGTCTAGTGTGGGATCCGTTTCTTGATGAATTGTCTAATCATTATCAGGTAATCGCACCGCACATGCCAGGTACTGCACAATCTTCCGGACTGGAAAACATCCGCGACCTGTGGGACTTGATTCTGTGCTACTACGATCTGTTTGACGGATTGGGATTGGAATCTGCTGCCGTGATCGGACATTCGCTCGGGGGAATGATCGCGCTAGAGCTGGCTGCGACTGACCAGAGCCGAATCGAGCAGATCGTCGCGATTGCACCAGCGGGATTGTTTAAAGAAGAGGAGCCTGTGCCGGATATGTTCGCCATGCTTCCGCACGAACTGGCGAACATGATGGTAGCTGACCCGTCTTCGTCCGTAGCCGAGATGCTCCGGTTTATGCCGAGTCAGCCAGAGGAAATCTGGTGACTTTGGAACAAACGGAGCAAGTCTTGGGTGCAATCAAAGGCTTTCAGACGGTAACAGAAAAAGCAGATGTGAGTGCCTAAGGGCTCTTCGAAAAAAACGATCGATGGAGGGTGTTTTGATGAGACAGGATTTCCTTTCGACTAGCCAGCGAGGGTTGAATACAGAGCTGTTGCCTTATCAGTTGTATCAAAAAGCGAAGCGGTTTGGCATGTGGAATCCCCAAGATATCGATTTCTCACAAGATCGTGAAGACTATGCCAATATGACTGAGGAACAGAAGAATGAGACCTTGGGGCGGATCGCCGGATTCTTGGGAGGAGAAGAGGCCGTTACCTTGGATCTGTTGCCACTGATCATGGTCATTGCGAAGGAAGGGCGTCTCGAGGAAGAGATGTTTTTGACCACATTCTTGTTTGAAGAGGCAAAGCATACCGAGTTTTTTCGACTGGTCGTGGATACGATCGGTGAAAAAAGAGACTTGAACCAATTTCATGGAGATGTCTACAAAAAGATCTTCCATGACATTCTGCCAACGGCTCTGAATCGCCTGTTGACGGATCAATCGCCAGAAGCGGTAGCAGAAGCCTCTACTGTCTACAACATGTTTGTAGAAGGTGTACTGGCGGAGACCGGGTATTACGCCTTTTACGAAGGGCTGAATAAAGCGGGCGTCATGCCGGGTTTGATGAAAGGGATCGGCTACCTCAAGACCGATGAGGCCCGCCATATCAGCTACGGCACGTTCCTCTTGCAGCGGCTCATCTGTGAACACCCTCACGTATACGATGTGATCGTCAATAAGATGACAGAGTTAGCCCCATTAGCGGGTCAGCTCTATCAAGGCATCGATCCGACAAGAAAGGCAAGTGCATACGGTGTCCGTATCGATGATCTGCAGCAATTTTCCAAAAAGCAATTGGCGGTGCGCATGGAAGTGCTGGCACGGGCAAAAGGGCAAACGATAGAAGAGCTGTATAAGCAGACGAAGGCAGCGGTGGATGTATAGGGAGAGCCGGATTTTTGGAGCCTGAACCAGGGCTCCTTTTCCCGTTTGTTCGTGACACACAGAAGCTACTGGCTCCATGCTTGTCCCAAGCTCGCCTATGAACTGAAGCGCAGAGGTGGGAAGCGCGGCCTCGTCACAGCTTGTATCGGCGGTGGGCAAGGGATCGCACTGATGATTGAACGATAAAATACTACAGGCACTCGGAACTTCTCCGGGTGCTTTTTTTATGTGTACGTGAACAATCAGTTCTTGCATCAGGAAAAAGCCGGAAGTGTAACTCCGACCCAGGTTGGAATAAAAAACAATCGTACGTCCGTGTCGAGTTGACACCCTTACGCCATACAATAAAAAGCGTTACAGGAAAACATTGGATAGGGAGAGAGACTAGATGAAAAAACAAAAATGGATGATGATGGGCGCTTCTGCTGTGGTTTGTGCCGCATTGCTTGCACCAGGTGCATTTGCAAAAGATAACGATGATTCGTATGAAACACCATCATCGACTGTGTTTGGAACTACGTACCAGCATGCAGAGCCACAAGTGCCAACTTACGGGCCGGCTCATTTCTTCGCACCACCTGAAAATGAAAACAACGAAAAATAGTTGGGGACTTACAAAGCGGAACACGCTGTCAGGCCAACCTCGGTCTGACGGCTGTTTTCTTTTCTAGGGACGAATCGCCACTTGGGACTCTGCCACATATGATGATGGGTGAATCAATGCAAGAAGGGAGTTTGGAAGATGAGCGAACGCCACATGATGGCGGATGAGGAGTTACAAGTGTGGGCATATCGTCTGGAAGCCAAGGCGCCGATGGACGTCTTGGTGACAGCAGTAGAGAATTATGCGGGCGGCATCGTCCTCGCATCCAGTTTTGGTGCGGAAGACGTAGTGCTGATCGACATGCTGCACAAGCTGGCACCTACTATCCCTGTCTTTTATTTGGACACGAACAAGCATTTTACTGAGACCTATCATACCCGTGATCGGCTGCAAGAGCGGTACGGGACGACGTTTATTCAGGTACTGCCCCAAATCACGCTGGAAGAACAGGCACAGCAGCATGCGTTAAAGAGGGTGCTTTCCCACTATCAAGCGTGGGTCACCGGTATTCGTCGGGAACAATCACCTACCCGTGCGAACGCGAAAAAAGTGGAATGGGATGAGAAATTCAACCTGGTGAAGTTCAATCCGCTGGCAGATTGGACGGACGCACAGGTATGGGAATATATACACGCATACGATGTCCCTTACAATCCCTTGCACGATCGAAATTATCCCAGCATTGGCTGCAGTGTTTGTACACGAGCCGTGATGCCAGGCCAAGATCCGCGGTCTGGGCGATGGGCAGGTCACGAAAAAACGGAATGCGGTCTGCACAAATGACCAGCGGGGAGGCATACCTATGACGTATTCAACACTGCCAAAGAAGATCATCACGATCGACAAATGGACGCTGTCTGACATTGACTGTCTGGCAATCGGCGCTTTTTCCCCGCTGTCCGGTTTTATGGTCGAGGACGATTATCTCTCTGTTGTGGAGACGATGCGCCTGGCAAACGGTGCGGTCTGGCCGTTGCCAATCACGTTAGCCGTCGACGAGGAGCTGCACGGAGACATCTTGCCTGGTGAACGAGTCCTGCTGCGCGGTGAGGACGGGGAGAACTACGCGATTTTGCAAGTAGAAAGCTTCTTTCGACCGGATAAGAATCGGGAGGCACAGCTTGTTTTTCGTACGACGGATATGGCCCACCCTGGAGTAAAAAAGCTGTTTGGAAAAGGCAACCTGTATGTGGGCGGTCCGCTGGAAATCCTGCAACGGCCTGTGGCGGATCAGTTTGCAGAGTACTATCTCACCCCAGCCCAGACGAGGGACCTTTTTCGACGTAACAATTGGAGGACCATCGTCGGTTTTCAGACGCGAAATCCTGTGCATCGAGCGCATGAATACATTCAGAAAGCCGCGCTGGAGATTGTGGATGGTCTGTTTTTGAATCCGTTAATGGGCGAGACGAAATCAGACGATGTCCCGGCAACCGTCCGGATGAAAAGCTATCTGGCCTTGCTTGAAAGCTACTATCCTCCCAATCGAGTCCTGCTCGCCGCTTTTCCGGCAGCTATGCGCTACGCCGGTCCACGAGAAGCAGTCTTCCACGCGTTGGTCCGCAAAAACTACGGATGTACCCATTTTATTGTGGGGCGCGATCATGCAGGAGTCGGCAATTACTACGGAACCTACGATGCGCAGCACATCTTCTCCGAGTTTGCACCTGAAGAGCTGGGAATCGCGCTGCTCTTTTTCGAGCACAGCTTTTACTGCAACGCATGTGAAGGCATGGCGACAACCAAAACCTGCCCGCACGAGGGTAATAAGCATCTGACATTGTCCGGAACCAAAGTGCGTGAAATGCTGCGAAATGGTGTGATACCACCACCGCAGTTCAGCAGACCGGAAGTGGCGAATATTTTGATTGAGGGAATGCGTGAGAGGGAACTGAAAAGCTGATAGAGGGTCTGTGGAACGGTTGAGCCGTTCCTTTTCTTTGCATTTTATGAGGACAACCTCGGTTGTCTGTGAATGCGCTTTCACCCAAAACAGTTGCCACAAAGCCATTTCCTACTGAGCATTCGTTCGGACGAAAGTCAAAAGATTTATGGTTCTTTTCGTTGACACCCCCTAGGTGCCTAGCTATAATCAGACGTAACACTTTATATTCTGACAACAACAATATTGAAAAAATTGTTATAATAGCAGG
>JARDZO010000083.1 GCA_029240815.1 Brevibacillus sp. | reverse complement strand
CATACTGCTCTCGAACAGATCGAGGCAGAAGGTCGCGGAGTATTGCTGTACATGCGGCAGGAGGGGCGCGGGATTGGTCTCATCAACAAGCTGCGTGCCTATCAGCTCCAGGAAGAAGGAATGGATACGGTAGAGGCAAATGAAAAGCTGGGATTTGCAGCCGATCTGCGGGATTACGGGGTAGGTGCACAAATCCTGAGGGATCTGGGCGTGCACCGGATGCGACTTTTGACCAATAATCCGCGGAAAATACGTGGGCTGGATGGCTATGGTTTGAAAGTCGAAGAGCGAGTGCCGATTCAGATGCCAGAACATCCGCATAACGAAAAATATCTAGCAACCAAACAAGAGAAGCTGGGTCACTTGCTTCAACTACATCGATAGGGAGTGGAAGAGACATGAAAACATTTGAAGGACATTTGGTAGGCACAGGATTACGCGTAGGGATCGTGGCAGGACGCTTTAATGAATTGATCGTCAGCAAGCTGGTTGGCGGCGCACTGGATGCTCTGAAGCGCCACGGCGTAGAAGAAGAAAACGTCGATGTGGCCTGGGTTCCTGGAGCCTTTGAAATTCCTCTTATCGCCAAGAAAATGGCAGAATCGGGTCGCTATGATGCTGTTGTAACACTGGGAGCTGTCATCCGCGGGGCGACACCGCATTTTGATTATGTCTGCAGCGAAACGGCAAAAGGCGTAGCCTCTCTCTCACTCTCGACGGGCATTCCCGTGATCTTCGGCGTCCTGACGACGGACTCCATCGAGCAGGCCATTGAGCGTGCAGGAACAAAGGCTGGGAACAAAGGCTGGGAGGCAGCAGCTGCTGCGATCGAGATGGCAAATCTCTCCCGACAGTTTGCTTAAAATCAAGTACAAGAGGAAGGAAGGGCGCCCCGTGCGTCCTTTTTTCTGTTCTACAGAAGAATGTATAAGATTCTCAACCAGTATACGTGCAACATAGCGAGACTTCAAACGAAAGTGAGAAGGCGAGACTTGTGCCCTTTGGGTACTAAGGCTCCGCTAAAGGCTTGGCGCAGCCAAGTTTTCTAATGGATAAATTCGCCACGGCAGGGCAAAGTAAGAAGGATTTTCCTGTAAAGGTTGGGGATTCCATGGTGAAGCCAACTGAGTGGTGGAGAAAGCAAGTAGAGAAGGTGCTCGCTTCGACGAAAGGATACAACGACAATCCCGAATGGCGAGGCGGCCAAATTACTCCTGATCAGATAAAAGAGAAATTAAATAATGTGGATGACCTCAGCAGCTTTGCGGTGAACATGAACGGTGAGAGAGTACACGTTTTTTATCTGGATACCATGGTAGACTCGGCGCAGCTGTATGAAATGATTTTCTTGCCCTTGCAGCGCTCAGACGGAAGAGATCCGTTGCAGGTACTTCCATTCGCCCAACCGCATGAGTCCGATGACGTTTCGCTCCTGATGAACAACTTGCTACGGGGGCACACGATCCTGTTCTTTCTCGATCGGAATCTGATTCTGCAAGTCAATACATTTCATGTGGAGCACCGTTCCATTTCCAAATCCGAGAATGAATCGACTGTTCTCGGACCGCAAGACTCTTTTGTTGAAATGCTGGAAATCAATCTGTCCTTGCTGCGGAGAAGAATCGCTTCGCCCAACTTGAAGATCGTCGCTTCTACTGTCGGAACAGAAACGCATAACCGTGTTGCCATTATCTACATGGAAGACATTGCGAGTGCCGAAAACGTGGAACGAGTGAAGACCCGAATCAACAATGTAATCTACCAAGGCTTTGTCGGTATGCCGGTATTAAAACAAACGCTCGAGGACAAACCATACTCTCCTTTTCCGCAATTCGGTCTTACCAACAGGCCTGACAATGCTACCGCTGCCTTATTGGATGGGAGGATCCTCATACTCTTGAATGGAAGTCCGGATGCTGCGATCTGTCCCACCTCCTTTTTAGAGATGTTTAGCAGTCCGGAAGATTTCTATAATCGCTGGTCAACGGCGAGTTTGTTGCGGATTATTCGCTTTTTCGGCCTGTTCGTGACGATCATGCTGACCTCCAGTTACGTGTCTGTTCTCACCTATCATCCCGAAATGCTGCCGCCCGCCTTGCTCACGATCCTTACCGAATCCAGGAGTAGGGTGCCATTTCCGCCGGTAGTTGAAGTCGTGTTTATTGAGTTGATCATTGAAATTTTGCGTGAAGCAGGAATTCGGATGCCGACCAAAATCGGACAAACGATCGGTATCGTAGGTGGTATCGTAATCGGAACTGCATCCGTCCAAGCAGGGTTGGCCAGTAACATCCTGATTGTCCTCGTTTCTGTTTCGGCGCTGCTTTCTTTTGTTCCACCCAACTTTTTGATGAGCAATGCGATCCGCCTCGTACGTTACGGATTTATTCTCATCGCAGGAATTCTGGGTATGTACGGCCAAATGCTGATGCTTGCCTTTTTATTTGCCCATCTGCTGGATTTGACTTCACTGGGCGCTCCTTACATGACAGCAGGAGTGCCGCGAAAGTGGACAGACTTGATGAACAGTCTCATCCGTACGCCGATGAAATTCATTATTGATCGCAGTGGCATGTCTCGAGCGAAACGCAAGAAAGCGAGGCCGATTGGCGAGGAGTAGGTTAGATGGACCGTGGGAAGATTCATAACCTCAATCCCTATCATGTGATTGGCTTGGTTCTTAATACGTGTATCGGCGTCAATCTGCTCATGCTGAGCCATTCTGTCAGCAAAATGGGCTACAACCAATGGTGGATTCCATTTGTATTGGGTGCCATCGTTTCCCTTACGCTCATACCGATGATTGCTTTGTGTAAACGTTACCCGGAGGATTCCTTGTTTCGGATCAATGAAAAATTGTTAGGAAAATGGCTGGGAAGATGCGCAAACTTGTTGGTTATCATCTATGCCATCCTAAACGTGTCGACAGTCAATTCCGGTTATGTAAGGCTGGTTCAAACTTCGATGCTGAGCAGTCAGACAGTCACGTTACCATTGATAGGTCTTACGTTGGTGATGCTCTATATAACAAACGGCGGGATCAAGCTGGTGGCGCGCTTCTGTTTGATTTCCTTCTTTTTTACAGGTTGGATGGTTTACTACCTGCAGTGGGGGTTTCAAAAAGGAGGATTCACCCATATCTTTCCTTTGTTTAATACGAATATCGCGGACGTTCTCGATGCGTTAAACCATTCGTTTGCGAGTATGTTTGGCTATGAGCTCCTGCTCATTTACTATCCGTATATCCAGCAAAAGGGCAAAGCAATGCGTCATGCCCTGATAGGAGTCTGGTTGGTCGTCCTGTTTTACGTACTGATTCTGATCACCAGCGTGGCTTACTTTTCCGTGTGGGAGATGGAGCATTTGATCTATCCCATTTTGAATCTGTTCAAGGCAGTGGAACTTTCCTTTATGGAGCGGATTGAAAATCTGGGGATTGGCATCTGGGTCTTTCTCGTTTTGAGTACATGTGCGGCGTATTTATGGGCTGCTCGCAAAGGGATAGAGGAATGGGCAGGGCACAAGAAATTGTGGCATCTCCTGTTGCCGGCGATCATCTCGTATTTCATCATCCGCGGTCCTCTTTCGATGGAAATCCAGCATTTCCTGTACAACAAAGTCACCGTCTACATGGGATACGGAGTGATCCTGTGGCCCGTTTTTTTACTTCTTGTACATGCCATCCGGGGTGAAGGTCGAGGGAAGGCAATATGAAGAGGCTGGGAGTCTTCCTGTCGGTGGCTTTGATAGCCGTAATCAGTCTTGGCGGATGTGCACCGGAGTTTGAGAAACCATCGCTGGAGGACATGGCGATGATTGGCGTCATTGGATTCGATTACACCGGGGATCAAGATGTGAAGGTGAGTGTATCCATCCCGGTTCCCTCCAGCCGCGATAAGGAAATGACACAGACGTACGCTATCAATGCGAGTGTGACAAGCGAGGCGATGCTGATGCTCTCCACCATGGCGGAGCGAACGATGTCTCTTTCGCAGCTGCGGGTCATTCTCTTTAGCGAGGAATATGCGCGCAAGGTAGGGATTAGCAGGGTGCTCCTGGATTTGTACCGCAATCCGATCGTCGGAGAAAATGTGTTTGTGGCTATTGTGAAAGGCAGAGCGGAGGATGTCATCCGGGGAGACTACAAGCACAAGCCGGAATTAAACACCTATTTGAACAATCTGCTGCGTCCTCGTGTGGAGACGGCGTTTACTTCCTTTGCCAGTATCAAAGACTTCGTTTACATGATGACCAGTGAGGTATGCGATCCGAATTTGCCCTATTTGGTGAAGCGTGGAGAGGACGTGGAGGTGGCGCGAGTTGCCCTGTTTCGCGGGGATAAAATGATTGACTTTATGTCACAGCGAGAAGGCAAGATGGTTCAGGCTATGGTAGGCAGGAGCAGGCTTCCACGCATGAGCTTTTCTTTTCCTAAACAGGAGAAGAAAGGGGCGAAAATAGATGTGGTGACTGCGGAAGAGAGCTCAGAACAGAAAGAAGAGCAAATTGTTCTCGATTTTGTTTGGGCGAAAGGTAGGGTGAGGAGCAATGGCAGCCTGACAAATCCGTTGATCCGCATTCGGCTAGAGATGCGTGCTTCACTCGTCGGGTATACGGGAACGAAAGACCTGGAAAAAAAGGAGCAGTTTGATGCGCTGAAAACCCAATTAGAAGCACAAATCAAGAAGGAAGCGATCGAGATGCTTGAGCGTTTGCAGAAAGCGGGTATCGATCCGGCCCAGCTGGAGGAGAGTCTTCGGCAAAAGTACCATGGTGATTGGAACCGTACCGTTGGACTGAAGCTCTACCAGAAGGCCGATTTCGATGTGCAAGTCAGTATGGAAATCATCGGATTTGGAACGATGGACTAGCGAATGCTAAAACATCCGCTTTAATTCACGCCAAATGGCTCCCAGCACGCCACGATTCCACTTGCGTTTGCGGGCGTAGAGGAAGTCGGTCAGACCAACAAAAAGCTGCCGCTGATCCTCTGTGTACGGATACCAGTTGACTTCCCTTTTTCGGGTGCCTGGGTCGTGAATAACGGAGATGCTATGGGTAAAGGCTTGCAAACCAGCTGGACCACGGTACCGGCCAATGCCACTATTTTTGACGCCTCCGAACGGAAGGTGGGGATTGGCGTAGCTGATGATGACGTCATTGATACACACGTTTCCGGTCTCCAATTTTTCTGCTACTCGCCGCGCTCTCGTTTTGTCCTGTGACCAGACAGACGCATTCAGACCGTAGGGGGACGAGTTCGCCAGTCGAATCGCCTCCTCCTCATGGGAAAAGGTCATGATCGGGAGAATGGGGCCAAACGTTTCTTCCTGCATGATTTTCATGTCGGACGTGACGTTGGTGAGAATAGTTGGAGGCAAGAACATGCTGTCGGAGGAAGGCGAGAATTGACCCCCGATTACAGCCGTCGCCCCTTTTGCCAGTGCTTCTTCCACATGCTCCCGTACGATTCCGATCTGCTGAGGAGAAGTCATCGAGCCGATTTCCGCCTGGTCAGGATAGCCTTGGCGCAGGGCAGAAGCCTTTTGCGTCACGAGCGTCAGAAAGTCTGAATAGATGCTCTCGTGGACATAGAGGCGCTCGACCGACATGCATACTTGACCGGAGTTGGTAAAGGCTCCCCAGACAGCTGCATTGGCTGCCCGCTCCAGATGAGCGTCCTCCAGTACGATCATCGGGTCTTTACCGCCAAGCTCCAGTTCGATAGGAATCAGATGCTCTGCCGCCGCAGCCATGATTTTCTTGCCAGTCGCTACAGAGCCAGTGAAAAAGATCTTGTCAGGGCGCTCTGTTACGAGCGCCTGTCCGACTTCTCGTCCGCCGTGGAGCACAGAGACGACACCATCTGGCAAAGGAACTGCACGGAACAGGTCTTCGATGAGTAAGCCCGTATAGGCTGTCACTTCCGAGGGCTTCAGAATCACGGTGTTTCCTGCGACGAGAGCAGACAGCACAGGGATTACGGCGAGCTGGAAAGGATAATTCCACGGGGAAATGACAGCCACGACGCCCATCGGCTTGTAGTGAATGTACGATTTTTTGGGCCAGAGCACCAGATTGGTAGGGGCCTTTTGCGAAGACAGCATGCGGTGTGCGTTTTTTTCGTAAAAACGGATCGTATCGACGGTGACGAAGATCTCCGTCATGAAGGCTTCCAGGGCGACCTTTCCTGTATCCTGACTGATTTTGAGAGCGAGCTCTTCACCGTGCTCTACGAGATAGTGGCGGAGTCGGACCAGATAGTTCAGTCGCTCGGACAGGGAGGTCTGCGACCAGGAAGCGAACGCTCCACGGGCATGCTCCATTGTCTGGTGGATCTGTTCGGGAGTGGCTACAGCCAGAGTACCCATCGATTCGCCAGTAGCCGGATTTTGAAGAGAGAGCACAGCCATCAGAAATCACCTCTTTCAGTAGGGTTGGGGGTGGTGGTGGTGGGAATAGGAATGAACATGATGTTTAATAGCTGCGGGAGAGTCTGTTCTAAACGAGACACAACGCTTTCGGGAACCGAGGACTCCTCCAGTATGGATTGCAAGAATAGTCCGTCTATTTGGGCGTAAATCAGGGAGACAGCCCCATCTGCGCTCATGCTCATGGAATGCGTTTCAGGAGGGAAGAATTGCCTCAAAATACGGGCGATCAGTACATGCATGCGGGCTCGTAACTCGTTGACGTGGTCGCGAAAGGCTGGCACGTACATGGCCTGTACCTGTAAATCGTACCAGAGCCGGTGCAGCGTCCATTTTTCCGTCAAGGAATTGTGCAGTACCTCCAACAACTGTTCCAGCCATCTTTTTGGCGGGGCATTTACGACGGCCGTCTCCAGCTCCTGAATAAAGGTGTCTTTGTAGCCTGCGATGACAGCGAGAAGCAGATCTTCCTTGTTGGCAAAATAATAGTGCAGAATCCCGAGTGAAACACCTGATGCTTTGGCAATGTCCCGTAAAGAGACTTGAGAATAACCTTTCTGCGCCAGACAGAGGGTAGCCTGTTCAATGAGAAAGGAGCGTTTCGCTTCCGCTTTGGAGGGAGCGGGATGTGAGTTTGGCGTCATGCGTACACCTCTTTTTTGGACGATCGTCCAATTTCTTTGCTTCCATTGTAGAAGGCACCTGATCTTCCTGTCAAATAAAAAGAAGCGGTCCGAAAACCGCTCCTTACGCGCCGCATGGAACGGCCTGCATTTCCTATTTTCTGTTTTGCCGCTCCCATCGCCTCAAATACGGGTAAGGGTCAAAAGCCCAATCGGGACCGCCTGTTTCACGGTACATCCCGTAGTGAAGGTGAGGAGGGAATTTGCCTGCTGTACCGGGTTTGCCGTATCCAGAGCTGCCGACGTAGCCTAACACCTGTCCTGGCTCGACGATGTCACCAGGCTTGAGCCCTTTTTTAAAGGAGGAGAGATGGGCGAAATAATGGTAAACGTTTCCCATGTCACGCATCCCAATACGCCAGCCGCCATAACGGTTCCAGCCAATGACCTCAATGACACCGTAGGCCGTGCTGAGCACTGGCGTTCCGTACGATGCGAAAATATCTGTCCCTTCGTGAATGCGTCGTCCCCCCCAGCCGCGCGCGTCACCCCAAGTGCTGCGATAGCTATATGAAAAGCGTGGAGGAATGGGAAAATGGCGACCATCCAGATGAAGATGTTGATACTTGTTATAGACCTGGGCAAATTGCTTGATTGTTTTTACAGAGCGATCTCGCTGATAGTATGACCAAAGAGCGATACGCCAGTCTTCCGGGGAATAGCCGTACGCAGATAAGTAATGAATGACGGAGGACAGTACATCCATGTCATTATTGCGGTCGGCGATCCCGTCTCCATCTCCGTCCTTACCCATCCCGTGAAAGAAGCCGATGGATGCAGGGTTGGTGTCTTCCCTTTCAGGATTCCATAACCCGCTCCAGCGTTCAGAAGGGATATCAAACGCCGTCAATCGTGAGGAAGGCTCTTCGCTAGCAGCTTTCCTCTTACGTATTTTCATGGTCCGCTCGTATTGATCAATGGCTGCCAAATACGTCCAGGGAACGCCGTGCAACGACTCCATCCGTTGAAATAGCTGCAATCGCGCTTGTAGGACAGGGTCCCCTACAGATGCGGATGGAGCAGCGTCTGCGACTGATTCCATGGGGAGGATAGCAGCAGCCACGCACAAGCTGATCTGAATGATTAGGCGGAAAACTCGCATTCCGTCACCCTCCAGCCCAGATAGTCTCCTTTGTAGTTTCTGCCAGTGCAAAGGGTTTATCCAAGATACTTTCTGGAAGATTTGAGGTATGATTCTAAAATAGAACAAGTGGATGAACTGGAGGCAAACAAACATGAAGCTGGTCATTCGTGCGGAGGCTCCATTAACGTTGAGACAGCTGATCGAACCTCTCAGACGTCTGGGGGCGCTTACCGACCAGAAGAAAACAGAAGGCGTGGTAATGGGGAAGCGGCTAAAGGAGCTGGCTCAGCGTTATCGGGTACAATGTCCAGGGACAGATTGGGAAGAGGAAGAGGCGGCGCTGATGGAATTGGCCGAGTGCCTCTCCTTCTCTTCTCGCAGAGGGGATCTGCTGGTACAACGCTTGTCTGTTCCTGCTGGCTTGCCGTTCCCGTTGCTCGAGCTCATGACGGGATGGTTGATAAAAGAAAGCTCAGCCTGGGGAAACGAGTCATTCTCCCCTCATGCGATGCTGTGGCTGCGGGAAATGGGAGCAGAGTCAACTGCCTTGCTCGACGGACAGTTGCAGCGTATCGAATACGGACAAGATCTGGCCGTACTCGTTTTGGATGAGGACGGAATGCGTAGAGACATCCCAATCGTCCGGGAACAAAAGGACCATGCAGAAGAGCACATCGATGAAGGCATGTTGATCATGCAAGTCAATCTGGATGACAGCAGTCCCGAATGGCTGGCGTATGTCATGGAGCAGTGCCTGCGAGCAGGTGCCAACGACGTGCATTTCTTGCCTGTCACGATGAAAAAAAGTCGGCCGGGCACACTCTTGCAGGTGATGTGCTACCAGAGTGAAGCAGAGGCGCTAAAAACGATTCTATTTACGGAGACGACCACGTTTGGGATTCGGTCGTTCCCGGTTGCCTGCCACCGGTTGGCACGCCGCTTTATCACGGTCGATACGCAGTGGGGAGAAGTAGTGGTCAAGCTGGGATACCATCGCGGCTGCCGCGTGCAGGTCGCGCCGGAATACGCCGTATGCGCAAAACTGGCTGAAGCCGCCAAAATCCCGCTCAAACAGGTGTATCAGCAGGCCATCAGCTTGGCTGTCGAGAAAAGTCTTGTGAATTTCCTGTAAAGATAGCAGGAGCCTGGCAGCTATCCAAAGAATTGGAAAACGAGGATTCTTTTCCTCTTACCTAGTTCTACGAGGAGGCTGTGAGATGAGCAAAAAAGTGTTGATTGTCACAGGAGATGCAGTGGAGGCATTGGAAGTTTACTACCCGTACTACCGTTGTCTGGAAGAAGGTTATGAAACCGTCATTGCAGCACCAAGTGTAAAAACGCTACATACGGTCTGCCACGATTTTGAAGCTCACAGCGAGACATACACGGAAAAACCAGCGTACCAGCTCCCAGCCCATGCTGCGTTTTCCGAAATTAATCCAGAAGCTTTTGACGCATTGATTATCCCAGGCGGGCGAGCACCTGAGCACATCAGGCTCAACGATAGCCTGAGGCCGATCGTCGCTCACTTTTTTGAAGCCAACAAGCCTGTTGCCGCGATTTGCCACGGGGCGCAAGTGTTGACGATCGTCCGTGAGTATTTGCAGGGCAGAGAAATGACGGCATATCAGGCATGCAAACCGGATGTAGAGGCTTGCGGCGCTATTTATCAAACAGAAACGTTGCATGTCGACGGCAATCTGGTTTCGGGACATGCTTGGCCGGATTTGCCAGGATTTATGCGCGAGTTTTTCAAATTGCTGAAGTAGTCAAGTCTGTAAAAACGAGTCACGCACATACAAAGACCTCCCATGCGGAACATGGCTCATCCATACCATGTCCGCGGGGAGGTCTGTTTATGTTTACGGAATCAGGCTGCCCACGAGAAGACGGAGTACATTCGGTTGATCAGGCAAATCCCGTGTACCTGCGCCGTAGCCGATTGACTCGACTGTCATCGAAGGGAGAGGGCCAAACTCGCGAACCAGTGCGGCAGCAACTCCAGCGCCGGTAGGTGTCGTCAGCTCCTTTTCGATCATCGTCCGTCGCAGCGGGATGCCGACGAGCATTTCCATGGTAGCAGGTGCAGGGACGGGATAGAGGCCGTGGTCACAACGGACGTAGCCATTCCCGGTAGGTACAGGTCCTGAGTATAGTTGATCGATTTTTAAATCCTCCAGACCCAGCGCTATTCCGACGACGTCTACGATGGAATCGAGAGCACCGACTTCATGAAAGTGTACCGTTTCTACAGGTACACCGTGAATTTTCGCTTCGGCTACCGCGATCTTTTCAAAAATGGCCAAAGCTCGCGCTGTCACGCGGGGGGCGAGCTCAGCAGCTTCAATCATTTCCACGATCTCCTTGTATCCCCGGTGGTGATGATCGTGCTGGCCGAGTACCTTGAGCTGCTTGAGTGGCTGGACAGGCGGTGGCGTCTCGTCGATGACATCCAGCTTGAGTGCGGTGACACCAGCTTTCACTACGGTTTTCCACTCTAGGCGGAAGGCTCCAAATGATAGCTTTCGCAGTTCACCCTCTATTCGATCGCGATCTGCGCCTGCATCGACCAGAGCGGCCAGCAGCATATCTCCGCTGATTCCAGAAAAACAGTCTAGGTAAGCAATACGCACATGAATCACTCCTTTTCAAATGGACTTTTATTCCTGTATCATAAAGGGAAAGTATGTTCGTCTGCATTCCGTTTTTCTGTCCAAATTGTACCATTGGCGATGTAGGTTGTCATGGGAGGAGTTGAAGTCTCGTGTTGTCATTTATTCATACTGCGGATGTTCATTTGGATGCTCCGCTACATTCATTATCCGAGTTGTACGAGCTGCGGCAGGACGATTTTCGCAAAACGATGCGAGCGATTCGCGATCTGGTGCTGGACAGGCAGGTTGATTTCTGGCTGATTGCAGGTGACTTGCTGGAATATCACGGAGGTCTCAGGTCGACTGCGCTGTTTTTACGCGACTTGTTTGCGAGTGTTGCTCCGATTCCCGTGTGCATTGCACCAGGCAACCACGATCCTTGGCGTCCAGACTCTTTTTATCAGACGCTCGAATGGCCGGGGAATGTCCATTGGTTTACGCCGGAATGGGGTGCTTATGAATTTCCGGAAAAGTCGTGTGTCGTCTACGGCTGGGGCTTCCCTCAAGCCCATGTGTATGAATCCCCATTGACGTCCTTCCCGGGAAAATTGGTAGGCTATCAGCGTCATGTGATGGTCCTGCATGGCAGTGTACTCGGCAAGGAAACAGACGAGCACCATCCGTACGCACCGATTACCGTGCAGGATTTGGCAGATACGGGCATGGATTATGTAGCGCTCGGGCACATCCACAAGCCGGGACAGTTTTTGCATCCCGTGAAAAAATCACCCTTTGCTGCATACCCCGGATCACCGGAAGGACTGAATACAAAGGAAGAGGACACGCGCTGTGTCCTGTACGGAGAAATCGACGAATCCGGCAAAGTAGCGCTCGAAGCCGTTCCAGTGGGCCAGAGGCAAATTCGTAAACGGGATATCAGTCTTGACGGTGCCGAAACGATGGAGCAGCTGGTGGGACATATGGAGAAGGAGCTGGCTAGTGAGCGGTCGGCGGACATGCTCTACATCACGCTGACTGGTGAGCGCGCCGCCCATTTCATTCCTTCTGCCGTCGTGCTGCAGCAACGATTTTCCCGCTTTTTCCTGTTTCAAGTCACCGACCAGACATGGCCCGATGTGGATGCAGACAAGCTTATTGCGGACGGAGGCATCTGGGGGAAGTGGCTCGCCAGGCTGGCCCAGCGGGAAGAGCAGGCTGCGAATGAAGCGGAGAGGGACATAATCAAGCAGTCCCGTCGCGAAGTGCTGGCCAGGATAGGGGGAAGCGCTCGATGAGAATGGACGAACTCCAGCTGAAAGGCTTTGGCAAATGGGAGGATGCGTCCTTCCGCTTTGCACCGGGATTCAATGTCTTTGCCGCTCCGAATGAAGCAGGAAAATCGACGCTGCTACAAGGAATCTTTGCCGCGCTGTACGGGATGAAGCGGGATTACGTGAAAGGCGCCCGCTATTTGCCTGAGTATGAGAAATACCGTCCTTGGCATCAAGGGGATTACGAGACGATCATTACCTATCGCCTGGCTGGAAGATCGTATCGGTTGCACCGATTTCTGCAAAAGGAACGGGAGCAGGCACGAATCTTTCTCGACTCGGAATGGACAGAGCTGACAGATATCTACATGGAGGACAGGCGCAAGGAGCGCGATTTCCTCGAAAAGCATTTAGGGCTTACTCGGAGCCTTTTCACTGATATCACCTGGATCAGACGGGAGCCGTTGTCTGCTGCCGAGCATCTGATGCCTTCTCTTGCTCGTACAGACGAAGCCAATCCGGCAGTCAACAACATGCTGGCCGAGCTGGATCGCGATCTGACGGCGATCGGTAAAAAGGAGCGGGCGGAGAACACATTGCTAGGTAAAGCTGGTGCGCTGGTGGCACGAAAGGAGGCTGAGCTCGCGAATGCAGAGTCGGCCTGGAGAATCATCAGTCAGCTGACGCAGCAGATCGCCGAGTGGGAACAGGAGAGACAGGAGCTGGAACAACAACGCAATCGTCTGCAGCAGCGAAAGCAACGAGTGAGTACACGGGAGCTGGCTTTGCAGGAGAGATGGCAAAAAAGCTATTCGGTTCCTGCAGACGCAGATATGTGGGAGTGGTGGGAACGTACAGCGACATCACTGGAGGAAAAACAAATCCATGGAGAAGCGATCTCAGCTCTCACTCGTGTCCTTGCCTCCCCGCCAGTAGAAACGGTAAAAATCTTGCCAGCATTCGATCGGGAAAAGCTGCAGGCTGATTATGCAAAAGGCGTCCAACTGCGCAAGCGATGGGAAGAAGCGCACCTTCAGCTGGCGAAGCTCGCGGCGTTGACGATGACTGCAGGCACTCGACGGCTGGACAGACAAATGGAAGGACAGAAAAAGCAACAGCGGTATCCTGTCTGGATGTGGGGAAGTGCTGGTCTATTGGCCGTCATGGGCTTCATTTCTGGTGTCACGGATCAAACAGCACTCAGCGTCATTCTGTTGGCTCTCACGGCTGTTGCAGCTGGCGTCGCGTGGAACCAAACACGTTCTATGGCGAAAGCGGGTGAGAGTTCTGGAGCACCAACGGCGGCAGATCTGACTACCCAAGAATGGCAGAGGCAGCAAGAGGAGCTCACAGCCTTGGACGTCGAACTGCATCAGTTGATAGGGGCGTGGGGCGCAAAGGATTGGGAAGGGTTTGTCGAGAAGCGGGATGCCCTGCTGAGCAGCCTGAGCGCGCATGAATCCAGCCAGCTGAAAGCCCAGCTTTCTCAAAAGCAAGACGAAGAGCAAATCGTGACTCGCTGGGGGGAATGCCTCCGTGCTTTCTTGGAACAGGAAAAGAGCGTGCTCGAACGTGAGCAAGGGGCACAGAGATCAGAGTGGCAGCTCATCGAGGAACGTGTGCAGTATATTCGGGAACAGATAGCCCGAGCAAACGGGGAAGTGGCTGCTCACGATACTGTATCGGTTGCCAAGGCGAAAGGGGAGTATGACGAGGCAGTAGCGGGACTCAGGCAATTGCAGCAAAAGCGCGAGGCATTGCAGGTCGCTCGTGATACCCTGGAGGAAGCGCTGGCTGAATGGAATCGGGACGTCTCTCCAGGCGTCAATGAGCAGGCTTCGAAGGTACTTGCCCAGATCACCGGGGGTGCTTATCGAGATGTCCGGCTAGACCCGCATGAAAGGTTTGCGATTCGGGTACTGGAGCCTTCGCGGCAGCTGGTATTAGAACAGGAGCAGTGCTCGACTGGAACGCAGGATCAGCTCTACCTGGCGCAAAGGCTGGCGTTGCTCCAGCATGTCAGCCAGCAGTCGGAGCAGTTACCGCTCTTTTTTGACGATCACTTCGTTCACTACGATGAAGCGCGACTGCAGCGTACGCTGGAGTATTTGGTGGAATTATCCCATGAACATCAGGTCTTTCTGTTTACGTGCCAGGAAAGGGAGAAGGAGATTCTGGAGCCAATGCTGGGTGTTTCCAACCGGCATTTGGTGCATACTCTCGGGTAGGAAAGAGGTTGCCCCCCAGAAATCCAAGCTCTATAATGGAGATTGACCAAGTCACATGAGGAGTGAGCCCTATGACGCAAAGAAAGCCGGAGTGGCTCAAGATCAACCTTGTTTCAGGATCCGAACTAGCCAGCTTTAAGGAACTCAAGCAAACGATGCGTAGCAAGACGCTACATACCGTTTGTGAAGAAGCGAAATGCCCCAACATACATGAGTGCTGGGCGAGCGGGACAGCAACCTTCATGATTTTGGGTGATATATGTACCCGGGCTTGTCGTTTCTGTGCCGTGAAGACGGGACTTCCGACCGAACTCGATGTAGCCGAACCAGAGCGCGTGGCGGAAGCAGCAGAGCAAATGCGTCTGAAGCACGTCGTCGTGACCTCGGTGGCCAGAGATGATTTGGCTGATGGTGGCGCCCAGATCTTTGCAGAGACGATCAAGGCGATCCGTCGTCGTCTGCCATTCGCTTCAGTGGAAGTGCTCATTCCTGATTTTATGGGCAACTGGGATGCGTTAAAAGTGGTAATGGATGCACGCCCAGACGTTTTGAATCACAATATTGAAGCCGTTCGTCGCATGTCTGATCGAGTTCGTGCTCGCGCGAAATACGACCGGACGTTGGCTTTGCTGCAAAAGGCAAAGGAATTCCAGCCAACGATTCCGACGAAGTCCAGCCTGATGATCGGTGTAGGTGAGACGATCGAGGAAATCATCGAGACGATGGATGATCTGCGCTCTGTAGACGTCAACATCATGACGATCGGACAGTATCTGCAACCGACAAAAAAACATCTGAACGTAGAAAATTACTACCATCCAGATGAGTTTGCGCGATTAAAAGAAGAAGGCATGAAACGCGGTTTTAGCCATGTGGAAGCAGGACCTTTGGTTCGCAGCTCCTACCATGCTCATGAACAGGCCAGTGCAGCAAAAGAAACAATTGCTCAGGCGCAGTAATCGCCAAGGCGCAGTAATCGCCTCATCAAAAACACCCTCCTGCGGCTGGCTAAGCACACAGGAGGGTGTTGCTATACATTCAAGAACACGCCTCAATCGAGGTTTTTTCGCACAGAAATGCTATAGATTAGCGGTTGGTTGTCCCCATATGGCTTTTTGTCGTTGCATTGTTTGTCTTGCTGGTACCCGCTTGTTTGGCACGCATTTGCTCACCGTCGGTTGTACCGCCCATACGCTTGATCAGCGTGTCAACACTGGTTGTATCTTGCGTGCGAGCGTTGTGCAGATTGCTGGAACGTGCTGCGACACGTGCGATTTCCTGAATGTCATTTTGATTGTCGGTCACATACACCTTGTAGTAACGAGGGGATACCGACATCGCATTCATCCGTGCCTGGTTTTTCGCAGTACGCGCGTCACCGCCTTGGGTGTTCAGACCGACAAAGATTTCTTCATCGGTAACCAAGACAGTCGAGCGCTGTACCCCAGGGCAACTCGCGGTCACATTTCCTACTGCTTGCGCCAAAGCATCGCGATCGACATAGACGTTGTTTGCGTTAGCCGTACGCATGTGCTGGCGGTCCGTTTGGATGTACCCCATGCGTGGCATACCGGTTTGCATGACACCAGCTCCTGCACGGTTCCAAGCCCGTTTTTGGTAGATGGAATGGTTCATCCCGGCGTTGGTACCTGCACCTGTCATTCCAGTACCCGTCCCAGTACCTGCACCTGTGATGCCTCTGATGCCAGCGGTAATGCCGTTCATTCCTACATTTCCATCAGGAAACGCGGTGTAAGGGCGAACTCCATTGGTGTAAGCGTTAGTGCCGGTATTGGTGCCAGGGTACATACCATCTCGTGTACCAGTAACGTTGTTGATTCCGTCAATGCCACGTGTACGCATGCCGTCAAAATTGCGGACATGAATACCGTCAATATTGGTGGCGGGAGGAGCGGCTTGGTTTGTCGTCGTGCGGTTTGGCGTCGTGTAATTAGGTGCAGCGTTGTTCGTGCAGGCAGAAGCCAACAGAGCGATACTTGCGATTGCTGGATACAACCATGTCTTTTTCAGTGGAAACACCCCCTACACGATAGAATGTCCAACAGACATCTGCTGTTTTCGTGGGAATATTATCTCTTGCTGCATGAAATATGGTAAGATGGACGTAGTATACGTGTGTAAGGAGGAAGCGGACTTGATTCGCACGCAAGCCGGTACTTATGATGTCATGGAAGAAAATCGCGATGGCTGGAACCCGGAAGCTTTCAAAGAGCGCTACAGCGATATCCTGGACAAATACGACTACATCGTAGGGGACTGGGGATATGGACAGCTTCGTCTACGGGGATTTTATACAGACCTCAACCGTAAAGTGCCGTTCGAGCAGCGAATCGCCGCTTTGGATGAGTATCTGCATGAATTCTGCAACTTTGGGTGCCCTTATTTCGTTCTGCGCAAAGTAAAATCATATCTGGGCACTGAGGACAGCCAAAGTGATCAGGATGATGCGGGAATCGATGTGATCATTGATTTACGGCAGGATAGCAACCGTGAAGAGAATGCCAATTCTTACAGTGAACGCAAAGAGCGCCGTCGGTTCCATCCGCGCCAGAACAAACAAGAACGAGCGGATCGCAACAACGGTCCATCCGCAGAGCGCTCCTCTGGACGAAATGATCGAGCTGACAAGCCAAAGTTTTCCAAGGATAAGCCAGATAAAAACGGCAGGGAGCAGGGGAAAGATCGCCGCCCCAATCAAATGAGACCGAACAGAGAGCGCGATAAGGTGCCCACTGGATCGAATCCTCGAAATGAAAATCCCAAGTAAAATCGATCGTGACTGACGATAAAAACGAGCCCAACATGTAAGGGCTCGTTTTCTTTACCTTTATTTGTGCGGTAAATAAAAAATGGCATTCACTCCAAAGAGGGCGAATGCCATTTTCATCATCAGCATGAAGGGAGATGTTTTAAAAGCCCCAGCCTCCGCCATATCCTCCGCCGAATCCTCCGCCATATCCTCCGCCGTAAGGGGAATAGGGGTAAGGATATGGATATGGATATGGATAGTAGTAAGGGTAAGGAGGGGGATAAGGGTACGGTTGTGGAATGATTATAACCTCAGGGCGTCGTCTTCCACCGAAAAAGACAGGATTAGCCTGATCCTCAGGAATCGTTTGATAACCCTGCTCTGGTAAGTAATTTTGTTGCTGTTGGTCGTATTGATATGGTTGCATCTTGCGATTTGCACTCCTCTCGTTGTCTGGTGCAGTAGCAGTATACGAGGCATTCGCCCGTATGGAGCATTGTCCGGCAGGAAATAGGCAAACGTCCATGAGGGGGTGCAAACACAAAAAAGGAGGGGCGCAATTGAGCCCCTCCTTTCGTTACTTCCCGGTGATTAAATAACCGTTTCCAAAAATGATTTCAGTTCTTCCGCTTCCTGCTCATTCAGGTTGTACGCGAATTCCAGGTAGCCTTCTTCTTCCAAGTCATCCTTGCCGATGATCGCTGAACGACCGTTTTGAATATTGATCACCAGTTTTTTTCCGTAAAAACGGTTCGATGTCGTGATGGCGAGGTCAAAGCGGGTGGCTTCGGCCATAAAGCTGACGAATCGCGTCTTGGTTTCCTCGACATCGTCGTACAGGTAAAACAAATCAGACATGAGTTTCACTCTACTTCCATAAGAGATTAGGTTTGTGTTCTACATTGTGCAAGGCACGGACAAAGCGAATCGTTTTGGTCTGGGCTCGCATGACGATCGAATGAGTCTCAACCATGTCATCGCCGAGATAGCGGACACCTTGCAGCAATTCGCCATCCGATACGCCGGTGGCTGAAAAAATAGCATCTTCCCCTTTGACCATGTCATTCAGGGTGAGGAGTTGCTCGGGATTAGCGAGCCCCATCTTGATGCAGCGTTCCCGTTCAGCATCGTTTTGCGGTTTGAGCTGGGCTTGCATGTCGCCACCCAGACATTTGATCGCAGCAGCACTGATGACGCCTTCGGGTGCTCCGCCGATGCCGAGGAAAAGATCAATTCCGGTATGCGGCAAGCAGGCTGCGATTGCGGCTCCGACGTCACCGTCACCAAAGAGCTTCACACGCGCGCCTTTTTCACGAACCGCATCGATAATGGCCTGATGACGCTCACGTTCCTGAACGATCACAGTCACGTCAGAAATCCGCTTGTTGTTTGCTTCTGCTACGACCTCTATCATTTTATCCACGGGATCATAAAGGTTGATTTTCCCAGCCGCACGTTTTCCGACTGCCATTTTCATCATGTACATGTCAGGTGCGTGCAACAAGGTGCCTCGGTCGCCAATGGCAATGACCGACATGGCGTTGTTATGTCCTTTGGCAACGATTGTGGTTCCTTCCAAGGGATCGACAGCGACGTCGACTTCTGGCCCGTCTGCGTCCGGATTTCCCAGCTTTTCTCCGATGTAGAGCATTGGCGCTTCATCTAGCTCACCTTCGCCGATAACGACGGTTCCTCGCATGTTGATTGTATCAAACATGGCGCGCATCGCATGCGTTGCTGCTCCATCAGCCTCGTTCTTTTTCCCTCTTCCCATCCAGTGAGAGGAAGCAAGCGCAGCCATCTCCGTAACACGCACGATTTCCAGTGCCAGTTCGCGTTCCATTGTTGTGTGTTCCTCCCTTATGCCGGTAAAAATTCACCCCACCATTGTATCATAAAGTACAAGCTGTCGCGTTTGCCCGTACAAATTTGGTATACTGATGGATGAAAAGAGGTGAACCCCGTGAACAATTCCTATTTGCAGGAAGGGGAATTGGTGCTTCTCGTCCTGGTGCTGACTTTTGTGTTTACGATATACTACGCAAAGCGCAAAGCAAAA
>JARDZO010000335.1 GCA_029240815.1 Brevibacillus sp. | reverse complement strand
CGGGCAGGCTATCCTGTTAGCCTACTGGCATGATATTCATGCTTCACAGACTCCTATCCAGCTCATCTTGCAGCAGCTTTTCCCTCTCGGCGGCTGGTTGCTCGTGATTCTCTCTCTCCTGCATGGCGGTATCATGATCGCAGCGATGATTTACTCGCTCGCCTTGCCGGTCGTAGAACGCCATGATTTGCACCTAGTGCCGCTCATTCTGGTCATGCTGGTTTTACTTGCCTTGTTTGCCTTGCTTCCCTTGGCTTTGCCCTGGAGCGTTCCTGTCTTTGCCAGTGGAGCGACATATTGCGGGTTATGTTTGTTGGTTCGCTTTGTTTGGAAACGCCAGCTTTCTTGAGTAGCCAAACCCCTGGAAGAGATGTCTCCAGGGGTTTTCCTTGATTTCATTTGCTCTACTGAACCGGCAATGTGATATGTACAGTCGTCCCCTTATCCCGCTCACTTTCAATGGAGAAGCTCCCCCCGTGGTCTTCGAGTATGCGATAACTGACCATCAAGCCAAGCCCCGTCCCATTTTCTTTGGTCGTGTAAAAGGGTTCGCCCAAGCGAGGCATGCGGCTGGGCTCGATCCCACATCCTGTATCGCGAATGCTGATCTGAATGCGGGAATCCATCATCGATTTTCCTTCTACGAAGACTTCTCCCCCTTCTGGCAAGGCCTCGATCGCATTCTTGCAAATATTAATGAAGACCTGCTTCAATTGATTTTCATCACACGAGATCATGGGGAGCTGTGGGTCCATATTCACATGGAAGATGACGTTGTTCATGTTCGCCTGACTCTCAAGTAAAGAGACCACATTTTGAATGATCAACCCTGGATTTTTTTCTGAAAATTTCATTCCTTGCGGTTTGGCCAGCACTAGCAGCTCCGTAACAATAAAATTGATCCGGTCCAATTCGGAGAGCATGATTTCACAATAGCGCTGATCTGCCATCGATGCTTGCAGCAGCTGAACAAAACCGCGCAAGGAAGTAAGCGGATTGCGGATCTCATGTGCGATGCCAGCCGCAAGCTGGCCGATTGCAGACAGCTTGTCTGACTGACGAAGCAATTCCTTTGTCTCCATGATCTCTGACACATCACGTGAGACGATCATGACGCTATCGACACGGCCTTCCTCATCTCTGATAGGTTTGTAGCGCGATTCTACGCTGACCCAATGTCCATCGCGGTGTCTGAGCCGATAAACCACAGTCGTCTCGTTTTCATCAGTCCACTCTCTAACAAACAAGCTGGTGACCAACTCCACGTCATCCGGATGAATCAATCTCGCTTGATCTAGCACGCTCATTCCCAGAAATTCTTGAATGGGATAACCAAGCTGCTTGGTATGTGAGGCAGAGGCGTACAGCACTGAGCCATCTGTTTTATAGACGAAAATCATGTCACTCATGTTTTCCGTAATTAAACGATAATTCGCCTGGCTCGCTTTTAGTTCTTGCTCGATCAATTTGTGCTCCCTCATATCTCGGGAACAGCTAATGATTCGAACAACCTGACCTGCAGCATTCAAGACGGGTGTCAACGACAAGGAAACAGGCACGATCGATCCATCGTGATGAATACGTCTCGTCTCACATCCAATGAATGATCTGCCGTTCACTACTTGCGCAAAGATCTTTCGGATCTCTTCTTTCTTCTCATCAGGGATATGTGGCAGAGTCTGGCCAATCACCATCTCTTTGGTGTAGCCAAACAACTTGACTGCTGCCTGATTCATCTGTTCGACTTTCCCTTTTGTGCCTATAATCGTCACAGCATCAGCGGATTGTTGCAGCAGTGCATCCAGCAGTTCTTTCGTCTCTTGTAATTCTGCAGCGATCTGCTTCTTTTGACGGGATGCTCGCCGACTCCCATAAAACAAGCAGATGATAGACAAAGCAAAGGGTATCCAGCCCGTTAGAAATAGAGAGAGGATGGAAAGTTCCTGATTACCGATGAGATTCATTACAACCTCCACATTCTTTGGTGTTCGCACATTCTTACAGGTAAGTGAAGTCTTGCATAGACAAATCGTATATTTCAAATTTTCAATCATCCATATCAGCAAAGGCTTGGAACATTTTTTTAGGATTCGTAAAAATTATACGACTTTTCCTAAATTGTGACCATTCCTAGATATTCGACATGATCCGACAAAACCCCCTCTTCCGAACTTATACTTCCCGATAGGAAAAAAAAAGCGATCCTGTAACCAGGAACGCTCCCTTCCCTCTATTGAACTACTTCTGTTTCTAGCTTCCTGCTCAATTTGTTGCCTGTGTTTGGCGCGTAGGCCGGAGACGATGAATCCGAGATTTGTGTTACTGCGGAGTAAACGACTTCAACGGCTTCCAGCAACTGCTCCTTGCTGATCTTTTCGATCGTATCTTCCGGTTGGTCCCTCCAAGTATCAGCAGGCGCTCTCGTCAGAAGTCCAGCAGGGATCCCGGCGGCAGCCAGGGGACTATGATCTGCACTTGCATCGATGCGATCATTCCAAACGGTAGAAAAGACTGCGCCACTTGCTTCTGCCAGGCTCACAGGCAAGTTTTTAGTGCCTGACTCACTCGTTACAGTGAGGGCTCCCGCGTCTTGACTACCTACCGCATCCAAACAAAATGCCGCAATCATATTCTTCCTGTCTGAGTCCGAAAGGCCTTCTACAAACGCAGCAGGACCTTTTTCCCCGGACGAAGTGGCTCCAAAGCTGACCAATCTGAGCTCGGTATCGCTCTTTTTGTCTGCCAGCATCCTCGCGACCTCCAGTAATACCGCTACCCCGGAAGCTCCATTGTTGGCCCCGGCTGATCTTGCCGCCGTGTCGTGATGAGCTGTAACCAAAACGACCTGACCTGTGCTGGGTGAATCCGCTTTTCTATTCGCTACGATATTGTAAGAGGTTTGTCGCGTAGTCAAGCCTCCGTCCACTTTGATCGTTGCCTTCACTCCCCCTTTTTTGACTTGTTCATGCAGTCGATTACCTTGATCCTTGGAGAGCGAGACGACCGGTACTGACATATCCAATGGCTCGCCTAGTGTTCCCTTGCTCGTATCGTCTCGATCGTTCCAAACGATTACTGCGACCGCACCCGCAGCTGCCGCTTGCCGTACTTTTTCTGCAAAAGTCGTGGAGCCCCTCTTGACCAGTGCGATTTTCCCCCGAGCCTTCCCGTCTTGAAAATCTGCCGCCGTACCGAGCCCACTTTCCACAATTTCTCCTGTCCCTACTCCATTCGGTCCGTATGTAAAGCCGCGCACATTCCACGCTGAACCACTCCAGCCTTCGATAGAGAGGGAGAGCGTAGATGGTTGACGATAGGTGTAATAGTAAAAGGGCTGCAATGCCGTTTGGTAGCCGTAGGAGCGAAGCTGATTTTCCACGTAGACCGCCGCGGCAAACTCCGTCTCAGTGGCAGGAGGTCGCGGTGTGCGTGCCAATTTCTCTACGTGTTGGTATAACGTATCTTCATCGATCCATTCTTGCGTCGTTTGGGCATTTGCCTCCGCAAAGAAGGGCAACGGCAGCAGCAACATCCCACATGCCAGTAATGTAGGTAGCGAGTAATGACGTATCAGTCGCATGGCATTTCCCTCCTCACGTCCTCTTTGCCTTATTATTATGGGCCTCGCAAGCGAACAGCGTCTAGTCAGAATAGTTAGTCAAATACTTTCATTCCACGCCATCGGACGACAGCTTTAGTTGTCCTTCTGCCCGATCTTCCTTTTGTCTCCTGTCGAAACAGAAATACCGTCGATTGGTGGGTTTTTTGGGGAAATCTATTTCAGGATTCGATTTCTTTATAGAAGCGGCTATGGATCCGTTAAATAATTGATAGCCTTTTCTCTACTTTCAAATTGACCCTTTTCTAACGATTTGCTAAGGTTGATTCAGAAACCGTTGGAACTGGCGGATATTTCAGGCAATGGTACGGAAGTAGGGCAATTGTAGATTGTTCTAGCAAACGATACCTGTCATCATTATTCTTGGAATGAATGAAGGAGGACTCACCATGCTGTATGTTGGTGGAAAATGGGTAGAAGAAGAGGAAGTAGCTGTACATCCTGAAGATCGCGGCTACAATTTTGGCGACGGGATCTATGAGGTCGTACGCATTTACAAAGGCAAAATGTATCAATGGGATGCCCACCTCACCCGCTTGTACAGAAGTGCCCGCGAAATCAAAATGGATCTGCCGTGGAGTGCTGAGGAGCTGAGCACTCTGGCACACCAATTGATGGAGAAAAACAACATCACCGAAAACGATGACGCGACTCTTTATCTGCAAGTTTCACGTGGTATTTCTCCTCGCGTTCATGATATCCCCGCTGGCATCGAACCAGTCATCATGGGCTTTGTGCGTCAAAAAGCACGTCCGCTGGCAGATATGAAAAAAGGACAGTCCGCCCAATTGATCGAGGACATCCGCTGGCTCCGTTGCGACATCAAAACACTCAACCTTCTCGGTGCTGTATTGGTGAAGCAATACGCGAAGGATGCAGGCGCACAAGACTCGATTTTGCACCGCGACGGGATTGTTACAGAGTGCAGTTCTGCCAACCTTTTCGCAGTGAAAAACGGCGCGCTCTACACACACCCGCCAGATCATTTGATTCTGCACGGCATTACGCGTCAGGTCGTCATCGATCTTGCCAAAGAAAATGGCATCGCAGTAAACGAGGAAGCTTTTACGACTGACTTCCTGAAGCAAGCGGATGAAGTGTTCCTGACCAGTACGACAGCAGAGATCATGCCACTGGTTTCTGTCGATGGTCAACCTGTTGGAGCGGGCACAGTCGGACCTGTTTCGCTAAAACTGCAAGAGCTGTTTGAACAACATATCCACGCAAGCGTACTCGTATAACCATAAATCAAAAGCTCCCATGGTCAAAACATTTGACCTCGGGAGCTTTTCTATAGGAAGGCAATTTTCAGGATTTAGCGCCGCAAATTCCATTCTTCTGTAGAATATCGCGTGCGGGCCAGTTCTTCTGCCAACGCCCGTTCTTGCTCGGTGAGCTCAGATGGAAGCAGCTCAACTTCCAGACCGGATGCGAAGCCTCTCCCAAATGCGTCGATCGCTTCCTGTAGACCGATTGGACGAGAACTGACTTCATTAATGGTAACCGCTTTTTGGCGGAAGCTATCGATCATTCGTTGTTTGACACGCTCGGACGGGAAGTTCAACAGGGAGAACAGCATATCCACATCCATGTCCAACAGGATGGAGCCGTGCTGCAAAATGACGCCTTTTTGTCTCGTCTGCGCACTGCCTGCCACCTTTTTGCCCTCGACAACAAGCTCATACCAGGAC
>JARDZO010000334.1 GCA_029240815.1 Brevibacillus sp. | reverse complement strand
AGCAATTCATTCAGGCGATTACCGAAACCGCCAGACAAATCTCAGACGAATTCAAGTTCTTGGTAACGTAATTCCATCCTTGCAAAACCTAGCAGGATTCCAAAAGCTGTGCACCATCGCCATCTGATCGGATGAGCGGGCTGCGTGGCTTTTTTGTCTTGGAGGAGTCAAAGTTTTTACATAAATTTTTAGTCAATTCAGTAGATTCTGTTATTGAATTCGTTTTTAGCTTCGTGTATCATTTCAATTAAAGGTATGACGTACCGATAAACGGTACGAATAGACAAAAACCAGTCGTTATTCCGAGGTTAGGAGGGTATTGATGAACAGTCTGCAATTGCCCATTGGACAGTTTTCAGAAAAAACAGAAATCACACGCGCCGAAATACGTGAATTTCTACAACAGGAAAAGGGCCGAGGGACATTCGTGCCCAAATGCGATACGTGGTTAAGCGGGTTCTCATCCGAGTTTAGTCGCAAGCTAGGCGAGCGAGGCTGGATTGGAATGACGTGGCCGAAGCAATATGGGGGACATGAGCGGACAGCGATCGAGCGATATGTTGTCATTGAGGAACTGCTCGCAGCTGGAGCACCCGTTGCAGGTCACTGGATCGCAGATCGGCAGACGGGGCCACTTCTAATCCGCTTTGGAACGGAAGAGCAGCGTACGGAGATCCTGCCCCGAATTGCCCGCGGCGAATGTTATTTTGCTATCGGGCTTAGTGAACCAAACGCTGGGTCCGATTTGGCAGCCGTACATACTCGAGCTCTTAAAGTCGACGGGGGCTGGATCTTGAATGGGAGCAAGACGTGGACGAGTGGAGCCCATCATGCTCACTACATGATCGCGCTCTGCCGCACCTCGCCATTCGATCCGGAAAAGCGCCGCGAGGGAATGAGTCAGCTCCTCGTGGATTTATCTGCTCCAGGGATTACGATCCGCCCCATCCTTTTGACGACGGGCGAGCACCATTTTAACGAAGTGTTTTTTGAGGATGTCTTTATTCCTGACAGCATGCTGATTGGGGAGGAAGGAAATGGCTGGAAGCAAGGCATGACTGAGCTGGCTTATGAACGCAGTGGTCCTGAGCGCTTCTTGAGTACCTTTCCGCTCCTCGAAGAATTGACGAATCAGTTGCGCAGCAGAGGTGACAAGCACCTGATGGCACAGGTAAGCAAACACGTATCGCGATTGTGGACGCTTCGGCATATGTCAATCGGGATCGCCCACTTGCTGGAAAAGGGAGAGACGCCCGATGTCGTCGCAGCACTCGTAAAAGATATGGGAACCAAGTTTGAGCAGCAAGTGGCGGAAATCGTGCGACTCCTCATTCCGTCGTCTCCATCGCTGGACTCGGCTAATCGGTTGGATCAATTGATGGCGCAGGCAGTCTTACATGCACCGGGCTTTACTCTGCGCGGAGGAACGACAGAAATCTTGCGTGGCATTGTGGCAAAAGGGGTGATTGGAAAGTGAACGACATCACAAAAATGCTGATTCAGTCGACGACCAAAATCATGAAGGACGTCTGCACCAAGGAACTCGTAAATGAGGCGGAAAATGGGCAGTGGGCAGCTGATTTGTGGGAGATTCTGGCCGAATCCGGCATGCTGACCGTTGCTGTCCCTGAGGAACTGGAAGGTACGGGAGGGAGCTATGCAGATGCTTACCAAATTCTCCGATTGGCAGGGAAGTACTCGGCACCCATTCCTCTGGCGGAAACGTATATGGGCAACTGGCTTTTAGCGGATTTGGGTGTGGTATCTTCCAATGAACCGCTTGCCATTTTGGCAAACAAAAACGAGCCTTTCCAGTTTAGAAAGGATCAGGAAGGGTGGGTGGTCAGCGGGAATGCGCAATCGGTGCCGTGGGCGAGGGACGCGAAACAACTGCTTGTGCTGGGAGAAATGGAATCCAGAGCGGTGCTAGCGATCGTCAATCCGGTCCGGGCACAACTATCGCGAGGGCGCAATATTGCGGGTGAGCCCAGAGATACTGTAGTTCTGGATGCGACTCGGGTCGAGGATCGTCTCGTTTTTTCCGTTGATGCTCACCAGGTGCAAGAGCGCCTCTTGCATACAGGAGCTCTTTGCCGGTCCGTCATGATGGCGGGTGCATTGGAACGAATTTTGGAGCTTGCGGTCACCTATTCGTCAGAGCGTACGCAATTTGGCAAACCGATTCATCGGTTTCAGGCCGTTCAGCATCACCTTGCCTCACTGGCTGGAGAAATCGCCGCAGCAGATACGGCAGCCCAATACGCAGTGGAGGCAAGTGAAAAAGGCACTGCAAAAACGGCCATCGCTATGGCGAAAATCCGTATCAACGAAGCAGCAGGTGTCGTGGCTCCAGTAGCACATCAAGTGCATGGCGCGATCGGGTTTACCCATGAACACGTGCTGCATCAGAGTACACGTCGAGTCCTGGCGTGGCGAGATGAATGGGGAACAGAAACGGAATGGAGCGAAAGATTGGCCGAGCAACTCATGCAACTAGAAGAAAACGGCCTGTGGCCTTTTCTTACTGTGTAGTTGGAAAAACAACAGCGATCTGAAAGGGGACAGAAAAATGACCGATTTGTTATTTACTGTAGAAGATGGGATAGCCCGCATCACATTGAATCGCCCGGAGGCACTCAATGCGTTTAGTACCGAGATGATTGATCTATGGATACGAGCATTGGAGTCCATTCGCGATAACGATTCGGTTCGAGTAGTCGTATTGACGGGAAATGGGAGAGGTTTTTGCAGTGGAGGAGACATCAAGTCCATGGTACGTGGAGATGGCTTCCTGCACAACAACACGGAGGCGAAAGATCTGTCATCGACGGGGCTGGCACGCAAACAGAGCCTGTGGAAGCGAGTACAGCGGATTCCTCTGTTGCTGCAAGAGATCGATAAACCGGTCATCGCAAAGATGAACGGCATTGCCACAGGGGCTGGCTTGGACATGGCGCTCATGTGTGACATCCGGATCGCAGCCAAAAGCGTGAAAGTATCAGAAGGGTACATCAAAGCAGGTATCGTACCTGGAGATGGAGGCGCTTACTTTTTGCCGCGTCTGGTAGGTGTGGATCGCGCATTAGAGATGCTCTGGACGGGGGACACTTACTCTGCCGCAGAAGCAAAGCAGATGGGGCTCATCACGCATGTCGTACCGGATGAGGAACTGCAGGAGTATGTCGAGGCTTATGTGAAGCGCTTAGCCAACGGTCCACAGGAAACAATGCGTTTTATGAAAAGAGCTGTATACCAGGGCCTTACCACAGATTTGCGCACTTCCCTGGACATGATTTCATCTGCAATGGGCCTCGTGACAGAGCTAGATGACTATCAGGAAGGCATTCGTGCCATCGCCGAAAAGAGACAACCGAACTTTACATAAAGGGGAGTGTTCTGTTGTTAGTTGCCTGAAAAGCGCGATAAATGATCGTGATCATGGTGAGTAGGCTGACTAAGGTTATCTAGACAAAATCAACTTGGGATGTTCGGAGGAGGAACCTCTTTGCAGGCATTAGATGGCATTCGTGTGCTGGATCTATCGAGGACGCTGGCTGGACCTTTTTGTACGATGCTCCTCGGAGATATGGGGGCAGATATTATCAAGGTGGAGCAGCCAGAGCAAGGAGACGAGACGAGAAGATTTACGCCCCCCACCTGGGATGGAATTAGCAGCTATTATTTGGCATCCAACCGGAACAAACGAAGTATTACAGTCGATCTCAAGTCGGTGGAAGGCAAAGAGATTATTTATTCGTTGGCTAAGACTTCAGATGTGCTGGTGGAAAATTTCCGCACGGGAACGCTGGACCAGCTAGGACTTGGCTATGAACAACTCAAAGAAATCAACCCGCGGCTGATTTATTGCTCGGTTTCCGGCTTTGGACGCACAGGGCCTGAGAAGAACAGAGCTGGCTACGATCTGCTTCTCCAAGGGTATGGCGGATTAATGAGCATTACAGGGGAGAATGGCGGATCTCCAGTAAAGGTCGGTACGTCGATCGTAGACATGAATGCGGGGATGTTCGCGATTTACGGTATTTTATCCGCTATGATTGCTCGTGAAAAAACAGGTAAAGGTCAGTTTGTTGATGTGAGTCTATTGGACGGTCAGGTGGTCCTCTTGAACTATTTGGCCACCAGTTATTTTGCTACGGGAAATCCTGCAGGTCGCCTAGGAACGGCTCATCCTTCGATCGTGCCCTACCAGGCTTTTGCAGCGAAAGATGGAGAAATCATCCTAGCGATTGCGAACAACCGGTTATGGGAAAAGGCATGTCAGGCATTGGGCTGGGGAGATTTGCAAGAAGATCCGCGCTTTCGTACCAACGATGAACGGGTCGCTCACCGCGAGCTACTAATCCGTATCATTCAAGACCGAGTCTCCACGATGGATCGTCAGGAAATCGTGGAGAGACTCGATGTTGCGGGTGTTCCCTGCGGGCCGATTCATACCATCGATCAAGTCTTGGAGCACCCGCAAGTGTTGGCGAGAGAGATGGTGCTGGAAGTCGACCATCCTATTGTTAAAAACTTGAAAATGCCAGGTTTTCCAGTCAAGCTATCGGATACGCCAGCAATGGTCCGCAGGCACCCGCCGCTGCTGGGTGAGCATACAGACGAGTTGCTCAGTGAATTAGGGATCGATTCCGCAAAGATCGATGAGTGGAGAGAGAAAAAGGTGATCGGTGATAAGCCAGAGATATTCAAAAAGCCGTAATGTTTCCTTATCGAGGGGGGAAGAGTGTAGATGCCAACAAGCGGAAGTTTAACGATAACATTCCTCTTTTCCTGTCCAATTTCCTATACTTTGCAGGTGTCCAAAATATAGTAATTATGTCCTTCGAGAATTCGAGACTAGGGACTCATTTTTTACAATTTGATCTTTTAAGAATAAGTCACTTCCAACAATCCGAACCCACCCTAATTCTTATGTATTCCGGGCCCATCCCAATCTTTGAGGATGGGCCCGACTTCTTTCCTGTTACAGGTTAGTCGTCTTCTAAGCTCTCTTCAATCTCACGTACGCGTTTCAGCGCTGCGCGAAGAGCTCGGATCGCTTCTTCCAACGCACGCTCCAATGCACGAAGCTCCCTGAGCGCGTTTTCTTCATTGTTTCCACCGAATCCCATTGTATATCACTTCCTTTTTGATATTTAGCGATTGGCAAGTGTACAACCAGAACTTGTTCCTATCGCTAGAAGCATTCATATGTGAAAAGTTGTCCGCCCGTGTGAGGATTGGGACAAGATTGGGTAACGAAGCCATCTTTTTTGATGAATTCACATAGAGAAAGGAGGGATAAATGACAGAGAAGGGC
>JARDZO010000082.1 GCA_029240815.1 Brevibacillus sp. | reverse complement strand
CCACGATGATGAGCACGGGCATCACCACCATCATCATGGGCACCACCATGATCACGACCACGACCATGATCACGACCATGATCACGACCACGACCACAAACATGATCACGACCACGACCACAAACATGACCACAAACACGACTCCGTGACGAAGTAGGAGGGACGCCACATGATTCTCGTATTGGCTGGAACGAGCGATGCACGTGAGCTGGCATTACTGATACAACAAGCGGGCTATGAGCTGCTGACCACAGTAGTCACCGACAACGCTGCCAAAAGCATGGAGGAAGCGGGAGTTCCTGTCCAGGTAGGTCGCTTGACCGCTGAAGACATTCAACAGCTGATTGCCGCAAAAGGGGTGCGAGCTGTAGTGGATGCCAGTCATCCGTTCGCAGAGGAAGCCTCGAAAAATGCGATGGCAGCAGCAAAGGCAGCAGAAGTCCCCTACATCCGCTACGAGCGAGAGAGTCTCTCCGCGCCCGGCAGCGAAAAGCTGATCGTGGTAGAAGACTATGTACAGGCTGCTGAATTGGCCGCAGACAAGCGCGGCGTGATCATGCTGACGACAGGGAGCAAGACGCTGAAGATATTTACGGACCGTTTGTTGGGTCTGCCTGATACGACGTTGGTTGCGAGAATGCTGCCGCGTATCGACAACATGCAAAAATGCGAAGAGCTGGGCCTCGAGCAGAAAAACATTGTAGCGATGCAAGGTCCATTTTCCAAAGAACTGAACAAGGCGCTCTACGACCATTATGGTGTGACGCTGATGATTACCAAAGAGAGCGGCAAGGTAGGCGCATTTGATGAAAAAGTGGAGGCTGCCCTCGAAATGGGGATCGAAACGATCGTCATCGGCCGTCCGCAGATCGATTACGGTACTAAGTTTTCCGATTACGAGAACGTGCTCGACCAATTGAACCAAGTGACAGGAGGAAATTAACGATGGATTTTCGTACGGATTTCAAACCTTTGACAGTGCAACCGCAAGAAATTGAGGACTTGAGCTTTCAGATGATCGCCGACGAGCTGGGCGAGCATCCGTTTACAGATGAGCAATTTCCAGTTGTGCAGCGCGTCATCCACGCTTCCGCAGACTTTGACCTCGGACGCAGCCTGGTATTCCACGAAAATGCGATTGAAGCGGGAATTGCCGCTATCCGCAATGGGAAAAAGGTAGTAGCAGACGTACAGATGGTGCAAGTAGGAATTAGCAAAAACCGCATCGAGAAGTTTGGCGGAGAAGTAAAAGTGTACATTTCCGACCGCGATGTCATGGAAGAAGCAAAGCGTCTCAACACGACTCGTGCAATCATCTCCATGCGCAAAGCAATCAAGGAAGCAGATGGCGGCATTTATTGCATCGGTAACGCTCCTACAGCCTTGCTCGAACTGATTCGTCTGGTCAAGGAAGGCGAGGCGAGACCAGGTCTCGTGATCGGAATGCCGGTAGGATTCGTATCTGCGGCAGAATCCAAGGAAGAGTTGGCGAAAATGGACATTCCATTTATCACCAACATCGGGCGCAAGGGCGGCAGTACGGTAACGGTAGCGGCTCTGAATGCGATCTCCATCATGGCGGAACGGTTGGGATAAACCCATGGCGGCCAAAGCAGCGACGGACGAAAAAGAGGCAAAACCCCTTCGCCATGGATATACAACTGGATCTTGTGCAACGGCGACAACAAAGGCTGCTTTGATCGCGCTAATCACACAAGAGATGCAGAGTGAAGCGACGATCCGGCTGCCTATCGGTGAGATCGTGACTTTTCGGATGGAGAGCTGCGAGTTCACCGCGGAAATGGCGACAGCTAGTACGATCAAGGATGGGGGAGACGACCCGGATGCGACTCACGGTGCGTTAATTCTGAGCACAGTAGAATGGCTTGATGAGCCAGGCATCGTACTGGACGGCGGAGTCGGGGTAGGAAGGGTGACCAAGCCTGGACTACCTGTCCCTATCGGGGAGGCGGCGATCAATCCCGTCCCTCGCAAAATGATCCGAGAAGCTGCCCAAGATGTCCTGAATCAATTTGAAATCGAGCGAGGAATCAAGATCGTGATCTCCGTTCCTACGGGAGAAGAGATCGCGAAAAAAACGTTGAATGGTAGACTCGGCATACTCGGTGGCATCTCTATTTTGGGGACGCGCGGAATCGTGGTGCCGTTTTCCACATCTGCCTACAAGGCCAGTGTGGCGCAAGCTGTCAATGTTGCCAAGGCAAGAGGATGTGAACATATCGTCCTTTCAACAGGAGGCAAGACCGAGAACTACGGGATTGACATGTACCCGCAGCTTTCGGAGGAAGCCTTTGTGGAGATGGGCGATTTCGTTGGTTTTTCCCTGCAACAATGCAAGCGCAAGAAAATGAAAAAGGTGACCCTCGTCGGGATGATGGGCAAATTCTCCAAGGTCGCGCAGGGTGTCATGATGGTCCATTCCAAAAGCGCTCCCGTAAACTTCGGCTTTCTCGCCCAGATGGCAGAGCAGGCTGGGGCTTCCGAGGAATTGCTGGCGCAGATCAGAGAAGCCAATACGGCTTCGCAGGTGGGCGACCTGATGGCAGACAATCCGGCGTTTTTTGAAATCATGTGTGAGAATTGCTGCCGTGCCGCTCTGAAGGAAGTAGGAGGCGGAATCGAGGTCGAGACCGTGATCATTACGATGAAAGGGTCCCTGTTGGGAAAGGTGACGATCAATGACACAGACGATGAAAGTGATCGGGATCGGGGATGACGGACAGCAGAGCTTACTGCCGTTGTACCGTTCATGGATAGAAGAAAGTGAACTCTTGGTAGGCGGGGAGAGACATCTTTCCTTTTTCCCGGAGTATGCAGGGGAAAAACGAATTCTCAAGGGCGGACTCACTGCTATGGTAGAAGAATTGCGTGCTGAGACGAGAAAGACGGTCATTCTCGCGTCGGGTGACCCGCTTTTTTATGGGATCGGCGGCTTGCTCGCCAAAAAGCTGAACGTGGAAATCTATCCGCATCTGAGCTCCATTCAGCTAGCCTTCGCCAAAATGGGGGAAGCCTGGCAGGATGCAGCGCTGATGAGCGTTCACGGTCGCAGCATCAAAGGACTGGCGCAACGTATCGACGGCAAGGAAAAAGTGGCGCTGTTGACCGATGCACAAAATAGTCCCGCAGCGATTGCCGGTTATTTGCTTTCATTCGGGATGACAGAGTACGACGCGTTCGTGGCGGAGAATCTGGGTAGCACAGAGGAGAAAACAGGCTGGTATACGCTAAACGAGATGGCTGACGGAGTTTTTTCCGACCTGAACGTCGTCATCCTCAAAAAGCGCCGCCCGAGTCCTCTCTGGCCATTTGGCATCGCCGACGAGGAGTTTTCCCAGCGCAAACCGGATAAAGGCTTGATCACAAAAAAAGAAGTGCGCATCCTGAGCATTGCCCAGCTGCAATTGCACGCTAAGAGCATCATGTGGGACATCGGTACCTGCACAGGTTCTGTGGCGATTGAAGCAGCACGCATCGCACGGGAAGGCGAAGTATATGGCGTCGAGAAAAATGCGGATGACCTGGAAAACTGCCGCCAGAATATGGCCAAGTTTCGCACGGATCTGACAGTCGTTCACGCACGGGCACCACAAGGTTTGGACGAGTTTCCGGACCCGGATGCCGTTTTCATCGGGGGCAGCGGGGGGGAATTACGCGAGCTGCTCAATATTTGCTGCACGCGACTGCGGCCAAATGGTCGGATTGTGGTGAATGCCGCTACGATCGAGACGTTGTACGAAGCGACACAAGCATTTTCAGCGGAGGATTTTGAGACATCCGTCACACTCGCACAGCTGTCGCGCAGCAAGCCGATTTTGTCGCTGACTCGTTTTGAAGCGTTGAATCCGATCTACATCATTACAGCATGGGCCAAAAAGGTCGAGGAAGAAGAAGGAGGAGACAGCAAGTGACCAAGATCGGAACCTTGTACGGACTGGGAGTAGGTCCCGGCGATCCGGAGTTGATTACAGTAAAGGCGTTTCGTTTGCTGCAGCAATCACCGGTCATCGCTTACCCGAAAAAACGGATGGGCAGCAAGAGCTATGCGCATCAAATCGCGGAGCTGTATGTAAAACCGGCAACAGACAAGGAAATGCTCGGGCTCGTATTCCCGATGACGCGGGATCCGGAAATTTTGGAACGCGAATGGAATAACACCGTGGAGCTGGTCTGGGAGCGTCTCTCAGAGGGCAAGGACGTGGCGTTCGTCACAGAAGGCGATCCGATGTTCTACAGCACCTTTATCCATATGATGCGAGTGATGCAAGACGAGCATCCGGAAGTGTCGATCGTCACTGTTCCTGGTGTCTCTTCGTTCCTCGGCGCGGCTTCTCGGTTTAATTTGCCGCTCGCGGATGGGGATGAGCAAATCGGCATCATCCCTGCGACGGAAGACAAGGAAGCGATGCGTCAGGCAATCGAAGCCCATGATTGCGTCATCTTCTTGAAAGTGGCCAAAGTGCTGCCGATGATTATCGGTCTGCTGAAAGAGATGAATCTGGTAGACAAAGCGGCTGTAGCTACCAAAGTGACCTCTTCAGAGGAAATGGTATGGACGGATGTTCGGGAGCTGGAGCGCGCAGAGCTCAGCTATCTTACCTTGATGGTGGTGAAAAAATCATGAAGCTGTACATAGTAGGGGCAGGCCCGGGCGATCCGGATCTGATTACGGTAAAAGGCTTGAAGCTGTTGCAAAAGGCAGATGTGATTCTCTTTACGGATTCTCTCGTGAATGAGGATCTGGTAGCTTTGGGCAATCCTGACGCAGAGGTGCTGCAAAGCTCCGGCATGGCGCTGGAAGAGATGGTAGAGCTCATGGTAGATCGCGTCAGTCAAGGAAAGCTGGTTGTACGTTTGCAGACAGGCGATCCGTCCGTCTATGGAGCGATTATGGAGCAGATCGCGCTCCTGAAAGAGGCTGGAGTCGAAGTGGAGATCGTTCCAGGCGTGAGCTCGGTCTTTGCAGCAGCGGCAGCAGTTGGTGCTGAGCTGACGATTCCAGAGCTGACACAGACGTTGATTTTGACCCGTGCAGAAGGACGTACGCCTGTACCGGAGCGTGAAAAGCTGCGCGCATTGGCGGAGCATCACAGCACACTGGCCCTTTATTTGAGTGCGACCTTGACGAAAAAGGTGGTGCGCGAGCTGGTGGAAGCCGGCTGGAGCGAGGATACTCCGGTTGCAGTCGTACAACGCGCGAGCTGGCCGGATCAGCTCATTTTACGCACGACGCTGAAGAACCTCGACGAAGATATGGGTAAAAACGGAATCCGCAAGCATGCGATGATTTTGGCAGGATGGGCGCTGGACCCGCACATTCATGAGAAAAACGAGCAGTACCGATCCAAGCTGTATGACAAAACCTTCACGCACGGGTTCAGAAAAGGTGTGAAAGAGTGATGGTCATCGAACTGGCAGAAGGAGAAATCCCGGTCATTTCACAGCGAGGGGAATACGCCATCGTCGCGATCACCAAGCATGGAGTAGAGATGGCACGCGATCTGGCTCAGAAGTTTCCGGGGACGGATCTGTACTACATGAGCAAATTTGCGCGCGGGGATGAAGAGTCGCGAGGCATCCAGCTATTCACAAATAGCGTCCGGATGCTGTTTCCCGCCCTCTGGCCTGCCTACAAAGGCTTGATCATCATCATTTCGCTGGGAGCGGTCGTGAGAATGATCGCCCCCTTGCTGGAAGACAAAAAGAAAGATCCGGGCGTCGTCGTAGTGGACGACCGCGGAGAAAATGTGATCAGCGTCCTGTCCGGCCATCTCGGTGGAGCTAACGAGCTGGCACGGGAAGTAGCCGCAGTCATGGGAGCACGTCCCATCATTACTACTGCATCCGACGTGCAGAAGACGATTCCGGTAGATTTGTTCGGCCGCCGTTTCGGCTGGGAGTGGGATTCTGCTGACAAGCTGACTCCGGTCAGTGCCTCGGTCGTAAATGAAGAGCGGGTGGCTGTCGTCAATGAATCCGGGGAACGGGACTGGTGGATGCACGAGACGCCGATGCCTCCTTCGATCCAGGAGTACGAGACGATCGCGGAGGCCCAGGCAGCCGAACCACAAGCGGCGCTGGTTGTGACGCATCGGTTGCTTTCGCCAACAGAACAGTCGATTCTGACGAACGGAGTGTTGTATCGGCCAAAGGTGATCGTGCTCGGCATGGGCTGCAACCGAGGGACATCGGCAGAAGAGATCGAAGCCGTGATCAAGGAGACATTGGAAGAACTGCAATTCTCCATCAAGAGTGTAAAAGCTCTCGCCACTATCGAGCTGAAAAAGGACGAGGCGGGGCTCATCGCAGTATGCGAAAAATACGGCTGGCCGTTTGTCTGGTACGCACCAGAAGAACTAAACCAGGCATCTATCGAAGACCCGTCTGAGACTGTTTTCAAATACACCGGAGCCTACGGCGTGAGCGAGCCAGCGGCCAAGCTGTATGCAGGCGTAGACAAGCTGGTGCTGACCAAGAAAAAATCTGGAAATACGACTATATCCGTCGGCTTGATGCCGTATCGAGAGGAGAGGCGTGCATGAGTGATAGCCGTCGTATCGTCATTGCCGGAACAGGCAGCGGAGCGGGAAAAACGACCGTCACCATCGGGTTGATGGCGGCACTGAAACGAAAAGGCTACATCGTGCAAGGGTTCAAATGCGGTCCTGATTACATCGACCCCACCTATCACACGGCAGTGACAGGTCGGGCATCGCGCAATCTGGACAGCTACATGCTCTCCCACGATACGGTCAAGGAGATCTTCGTCCGAGGATCAGCAGGTGCGGACATTTCCATCATAGAGGGCGTCATGGGGATGTACGATGGCAAGGAAGCGACCAGTGACAAGGGAAGCACAGCCGAAATCAGCATTTTGACAGGCTCTCCTGTCCTGCTCGTCGTCAATTGCCAGAGCATGGCGCGCAGTGCGGCAGCCATCGTGAAAGGCTTTCAGCTCTTGAATCCAGCGGCACGCATCGTCGGTGTCATCGCAAACAAGGTCGGGAGCGAAGGACATCACAAGATTGTCAAGGCAGCGATCGAGCAGGAGTGCGGGATTCCCGTCGTAGGCTATCTGAAGCGGGAGAACGAGCTGGAGATACCAGAACGACATCTCGGGCTGGTTCCATCCGTTGAGCGAGGCGAACTGACGCCGCTGTTTGAAAAGCTGGCGGATCTGATTGGCGAAACGGTCGACTTGGACCTGATCTGGGAGCTGGCAAAGGCTGAGATATTGCAGGCAGAATCCAGGCTGTTTGCTGCTATAGATACGCCCGAGCGCGTGACCGTCGCCGTGGCAAAGGACCCGGCGTTTCATTTTTACTATCCAGAAAATTTGGAGCTGCTGGAAGCGTATGGCGCCAAGCTGCACTTCTTTTCGCCACTTGCGGGTGAGACAGTGCCAGCAGAAGCAGATGGATTGTACATCGGGGGAGGCTTTCCCGAGGAGTTTGCCTCCGAGCTCTCGCAAAATCAAGCGGTGTTGGAGTCGTTCCGGGCAGCGATCCAGAGCGGGCTCCCGACGCTTGCAGAATGCGGCGGGTTCATGTTTTTGACAGAAGCCATCGTCACGACGGACGGCAACAGCTATCCGATGGTCGGGCTCATTCCAGGCAAAGTGACCATGCAAAAGAAGCTCGCGGCACTGGGCTATCGAGATGTCCGTGGAAAAGAAGGAAACTTCCTGCTCGGTACTGAGGAACAGGCAAAAGGGCACGAATTTCATTACTCCACCTATGCCACGGATGCCGAGCTGCCACATGCGTATGAAACCAAAGGCTTGCGCGGGACCAAACCGGAGGGGTACGTACAGGAGAATCTGGTGGCTGGCTATACGCACTTGCACTTTGGCTCCAATCCAGAACTGGCGAAGCGCTGGATCGAACGCTGTGTGGAGGTGGGCGCACGTGCCTAAAGCCCTCCCGTTGATGATTCAGGGAACGAGCTCAGATGCGGGGAAAAGCGCGATTGCGACGGCATTTTGCCGGATTTTCGCCCAGGCAGGTCACAAGACAGCTCCGTTCAAATCGCAAAACATGGCGCTCAACTCGTACGTGACGATCGACGGCAAGGAAATCGGGCGGGCGCAGGGCGTTCAGGCAGAAGCAGCGGGAGTTCTCGCTACGACGGATATGAACCCGATCCTGATCAAGCCGACGCGGGACTCCGAGTCGCAGGTCGTCGTCAACGGGGAGCCCTACAAAAATATGAAAGCGATGGCGTACCGGACGGAGTTTTTCGACGAAGGGCTGCGGATTATCGGAGAGTCGTATTCGCGACTGGCGGATACCTACGAGCGCATTGTCATCGAGGGAGCAGGCAGTCCAGCGGAAATCAACTTGAACGACCGCGAGCTGGTCAACATGCGAGTCGCTCACTTGACCAATGCTCCCGTCATTTTGGTGGCAGATATCGAGCGCGGTGGCGTGTTTGCTAGTTTGGTAGGGACTCTGCAATTGCTGGAGCCACAAGATCGGGACCGTGTGATCGGCGTGATCATCAACCGGTTTCGTGGGGATGTGACGCTGTTGCAATCTGGGCTGGACTGGTTTGAAGAGTACACCGGTAAGCCCGTGCTCGGGGTCGTCCCTTTCATTCCTGATTTGTGGATCGATGCCGAGGACTCTCTCATATTGCAACGGTACCAGGGACAACGAGAGACACCGCGCGACATTGATATCGCCGTAATGCGCTACCCGCGTATTTCCAACTTCACAGACGTGGACCCGTTTTTTGTGGAGCCGGATTGCCGCATGAGGTTTGTGACCCGACTGGAGGAGCTGGGAGAACCGGATCTGATCATCCTGCCAGGAAGCAAAAATACGTTGGAAGACTTGCAGTTTTTACGAGACACGGGACTGGCTGGGCGAATTGTTGAATTGCATCGAGAAGGCAAGACTTACGTGGTCGGTCTTTGCGGCGGGTATCAAATGCTGGGTGAGTCGATCCATGATCCAGATGGTCTGGAGTCGCCGTTGCGAGAATTGACGGGTCTTGGTCTAATCCCGATGATGACGACTATGGAGCCGCGCAAGACGACCGTACTCTCGCGCGGTACAGCCAGCTTTGCAGGGGGACTGCTGGTTTTGGAAGGCTACGAGATTCACATGGGGCAATCGGTCTACACAGAGAACGACGCACCGTTTATCCAGCTGGAAGATCGCTCAGATGGCTATTGCGCAGAGAAGCGACAACTGATCGGGACGTATTTTCACGGTCTGTTCCACAATGACGATTTTCGTACTCTCCTGCTCAATGCCATTAGGGAAAAGAAAGGACTTCCGCCCATGACGGATCGCCCGTCCTTTGTCGCACTTCGGGAGCAAGGGTACGATTTATTGGCTGACACCGTTCGCCAGCATGTAAAAATAGATGTTATCGAAGAGCAAATGCGGCTTTACCAGGAAAAAGAGGTGCATGCAAGATGACAGACTTGGAAAAACAACTCGGCACGATCGAACCGCTCCATCAGGAAGCGGCAGAGCAAACTAGACAGCACGTCGATCAGTTGACAAAACCGCTTGGGAGCTTGGGGCGCTTGGAAACGTTGGCAGTCGAATTGGCTGCCATGACAGGAGAGGCGTTCCCGGTCGTAAGCCCGCCTGGCGTCATCGTATTCGCCGCGGATCACGGCGTAGCGACGGAAGGCGTATCCGCTTATCCGCAGGAAGTTACGGCGCAAATGCTGCTGAACTTGACGCATGGCGGAGCAGGGATCAATGTGTTCGCTCGTCAGATTGGTGCTTTGCAAAAGTTCGTGGATGTTGGCGTAGCGGTAGAGGTAGACGCTCCCGGTGTATGCAAAAAGCGGATCAGGGCTGCTTCAGGCAATATCCTCCGCGAAATCGCCATGTCCCGCGTAGAGGCAGAGCGCTCCATTCAGATCGGGATGGAGTCCGCACTGGAGATTGTGGCCGATGGAGCGAAAGTGCTGATTGTCGGAGAAGTGGGTATCGGCAACACGACCGCGAGCAGCGCCATATTGTCAGCTTTGACAGGTGCCGACCCGGATGAGATCGTGGGACGCGGAACTGGCCTGACGGATGAGGGCTGGCAACGCAAAAAAGCGGTGGTGAGAGAAGCGCTCGCCCTGCATCGCCCGGATGCTGCCGACCCGATCGAGGTACTGTCTAAAGTAGGCGGGATGGAGATCGGTGCAATGGCAGGGGCGATCCTCGGCGCTGCATCGCGCCGTGTTCCGATTCTGCTGGACGGTTTCATCGCTACGGTAGCGGCTCTTCTGGCGGTACGCCTCCAGCCGACAGTCGCGGACTATCTCATTGCGGGACATCGTTCGCAGGAGCCGGGCCATGCCTTTGTGCTGAAGACGCTCGGTAAGGAACCGCTGCTCGATCTGAATCTGCGACTGGGCGAAGGAAGCGGTGCAGCACTGGCGTTCCCGATCATCGAAGCAGCGTCCCGAATGGTGAGAGAGATGGCGACCTTTGCCTCTGCAGGGGTAAGTGATCGATGAGCCGGGCGGGGAAAGTATACTTGGTCGGAGCAGGTCCGGGAGATCCCAAGCTAATTACGGTAAAAGGTCTGGAATGCCTACAACAGGCAGATGTGGTTGTCTACGATCGCCTGGCGAACCCCGCGCTGTTGGAGTATGCACCGAAGACAGCAGAGCGCATTTACTGTGGCAAACTACCGGATAATCATACGTTGCAACAAGAAAATATCAACGAGCTTCTTGCTGAAAAGGCACTGGAAGGAAATGTGGTCGTGCGTTTGAAAGGCGGAGACCCGTGTGTGTTTGGACGCGTGGGAGAAGAAGCGGAGCATTTGGCAGAGCGGGGTATTGTGTTTGAGATCGTGCCAGGTGTGACTGCCGGAATCGCCGCCCCTGCCTACGCAGGCATTCCCGTGACGCATCGAGACCATGGCTCGTCCTTTGCAGTCGTGACCGGACACTTGCGCGAAGACAAGCCAGAGCTGGCGACTGATAAATGGCGAGCCTTGGCTACGGGCATCGACACGGTTGCCTTTTACATGGGAGTGGCGAATTTGTCTCTCATTCGCACACAGCTGATCAAGCATGGACGCGATCCGCAGACACCCGTAGCGATCATTTCATGGGGCACGCTACCACAGCAGGTGACGTTGACGGGTACCTTGGAGAATATCGAGGAACGGCTGGCTACGAACAGCCAGATCACGAATCCGGCGATCATTCTGGTAGGTGACGTGGTACAATTGCGGGACAAGATCAACTGGTTTGAATCAACGCTAGAGTCAGCCAACACCCCTGTTCGCTGACCGCTAGACGTTCGAAGACAGCGAGAGGAGCTACGTGCAGTGCGCCACTACCCGATGATGGTCAATTTGCAACAAAAACGCTGTCTGGTCGTCGGTGGCGGTCAAGTGGCGGAGCGGAAAATACGCAGCCTGCTCGAAGCGGGTGCGGATGTTTCCGTCGTCGCTCCCTCGTGCACAGAGCAGATCAAGGCATGGTCACAGGAAGGGCAGATCTCCTTTCAGCAGCGACCATTCGAACAGGCAGACGTAGTCCATGCGGTGCTGATCATTGCGGCGACAAGCGAGCCTGACGTGAATCTGGCTGTCTACGAGGCGTGCCAACCGCATCAGTGGATCAACATCGTGGATCGGCCCGACCTGTGCACCTTTACCGTTCCAGCCGTGGTCGAGCGCGGCGATTTGCAGATCGCTATATCCACGGGAGGACAAAACCCCGGTCTCGCAAAAAAACTGCGGCGACAGCTGGAGGAATGGGTAGGCCCGGAGTACGGGGCTTACACGCAGTTTCTCGGAGAGATGCGACAGCGAATCCTCGGTATGAATTTGGGGGAACGAGAGAAGCGAGTCATTCTGACGGAGCTGCTAGATGACCGCTTTTTACTTTGGACGAGGAGCGGCGAGTTCGAGCGAAGGAATCAAGAGGCGGAGAAGCTGCTGCAACGAGGTGACGCAAGAGATAACTAACACAAAAGCTCTCACACATGGTGGGAGCTTTTTATCGTTCTTGGTGCTCTTTATTTGGAAGAGAATCTATCTGATTCAAGGATTCCCTTTACCTTTTTCAGGTCTTTTCTAGTGGCTTTTTTCATAGCGAAAGACATAAAGGGAGCAAAGACCTTAGAAAACCCGGTCGGATTCCCTCTATTTCGTAAAGTCATCCGGGTCGCATTGTCACCAAGCGGTTCCCAAGTATAAATGGTTTCCATGGGAAAGGGGCCGTCAACCGTACGCATCACCAGCTTTTCCCCAGGGGCATACTCCGTGATCTCATACACATACGCGAGCTGTCTTCCCAAAAACTGCGCGAGAAACGCGATCTGGGAACCTACTGCCAGTGGTTTGGGGGTCCGCCACTGTGCGGATTGGATATTGACGTACCACTCCGGAGCGTTGTCAGGGTCCGCCGCATAGGTAGAAACGACATCGAGGGGACACGAAATGACGATGTCCGTACTTACATCTACCATTTCTAGGCGAAGTACTTCTCGAGCGGCTTCCAGTAATTTTCATGCCACCCTTTATCAAGATGTTCTTTTTGGTCTTCCGGGATGCCCGTTTGATCAAAAACCAGGCGGGTGCCATTGCCTGCTTCAATCAGCGTGAATTTCACCAGGGAATAAATACCCTCTTCCCAGTTCGCCACGCGCCAAGCCTGAACGATTTGCTGATTAGGAACTAGCTCGATCGTACGGCCTTGAATCATACCCCCAAAGAGTGAGAAACCAGCCCCAGCTTGTGGAGTAATATCAGTTGGCACCCCGCCCGTGATTTCGGAGAACTGCTGGGCGTTTGTCAGCGCTTCGTAGATACGTTCTGGACGCACGTTGAACAGGACTTCTTGATGAATAGAAGAGGACGTGCCTAATCCCAACTGCTTGTCCGTGTGAAACAACCACTGCTCCAACTGCTCGACAGTCAACATTCTGATTTCCTCCAAACGAATAGGACGTGATATTGATACGAATTAGTTTTCATGCATCGGCGTTTCTGACCATGGATCGACTCCGGGATATTGCCCATGTCCCAATTGGTGAATGCGTGCCATGTAATGAGTCCAGCCATGTTGGTGGGAAGGAATTTCTTCCGCGGGCAAACCGGAATGGGTCAATACCAACAGGGTCCCGTTATCTTTCGGTGTCAGGCGGAATTCGACAGTGCTTGATCCGGGAGGCACAACCTTAGATTTCTCCCATCCCCAAGTCATGACGATTTTCTCGTAAGGGACGATCTCTACGTACTCGCCCATGGCAATGTCGCTGCCGTTAATGTCAATGCGGTACTTACCTCCGATTTTTGGCTCAAGCAGAACCTGTCTGCCCATCCAGCGGACTAATTTGTCTGGATCTGTAAAGAATGTGAACAAGGTTTCCGGACGAGCTTCGATAAAAATTTCTTTTACGATCTGTTCACTTTGCAAGGGAGTCATGATTTTCTCCTTTCTTCCTCTTCGGCTGCTTCTTTCAAGCGCAGTAAGCTGTCATCCCAGAAACGGTCGATGTACTCTTTCAATTCGGCGAATCCTTCCCTCCTCAATCGGTAATACCGTTTGGTTCCTTCCCTGCGGACGACTACCAGTCCGGATTCTTCCAGAACCTTGAGATGCTGCGATACGGCTGGAGCAGAAATTTCAAAATGGGAAGCAATGACGCTTGCGGCAAGCTCCCCGTCGCGGACGAGATGCAAGATCTCCCTCCGTCTAGGTTCAGCAATCGCTTGAATGGCTCTATCGATCATGTTTTTATATTAGTTTATACTTAATTAAGTGTCAACTTAAATATTGAACCGCCAGTTTCTCTTCTAGATTTTCCCTTGACAACTCATTTCCTGCAGGGAAAATATGGAGTGGAAAAGAATGAGGGGGAGACAATGGCGAATAAAGGAAAATTGCTGACCATCTTTACCCTGTTTCTCTTCTTTATTGGCATTCGGCTGACTTGGCACTATATTTACAGCCCAGAGGTAATGCCAGTCGCTGAGCAAGGGGTTCTCGATGCTAGAGGATGGGACTTCGCCAATAAAGGGACGATTGAGCTAGATGGGGAATGGGAGTTTTATCGTGAAAAGTTGCTCCAAACCGATCAGCTTTCTGCGAAGGGGACTTCGCCATTGATCGTTCATTTGCCAGGCGTGTGGGACAAGTATGTCAACGACGAGAAAGTCACATCGCTCGGTTACGGGACCTATCATGTAAAGTTGCTTTTGCCTGAAAACAAGCAGAACGTATGGGGTGTTCGGGTTTCGAATATACGCTCTTCGCATCTCTTAGTGGTGAATGGACAAACCGTAGGACAGCAAGGGCAGCCATCGGCACGCTCCCAAGATGTGATCGCCCGAAATGTACCGTATCTTTCCTTTGTGAATATAACGGGTCCTGAGGTGGACATCATCTTGCAGGTTGCCAATGTTGACTTTGCTGCAGGCGGTGGCGTATTTGATGCAGTCACATTTGGGCCTGTTCAAGACATACTGGCGAGTAAACGTAGTTCCGAATATTTTGACGCGACAGCTGCCAGCGTGATCTTTTTATTTGGCGTGTACTTCTTTCTTTTGTACGCCTATAATCGCCGCTTCAAGGAGTTTATTTACTTCTCCTTGTCCACCTTTTTTGCAGCGCTATATCTATTTACACATCGTGAGCGTATCGCGCTCGACTGGTTCGACTTGTCCTATGATTGGGCGACGCGAATTCAGTTTATTTCTATGCTTGCTCTCGCTTTTACCTATTCGCTGTTCATGAAGAACATTGTGCACAGAGAATCAAAGGATACCGCAAGCAGAGTGCTGCTGGCGATCATCCTGCTTTGTACGGGATCGGTTCTGCTGCTGAAAGCAAAGGAATTTACCCATTTGCAAGGACTTTATATTTTCTTCTCATGGCTCACAGTCTTGTATCATTTCATTCAATTACTTCGCTGGGTGTGGCACAATCCTGCCAGTGTGATGTGGGTCGTCATCAGTACGTGCAGTCTCCTCTTTAACGGGGTATTTGAAAACCTGCGGTCTCTTGGCTGGACGCAGGACGATGGCTGGATTCCGCTGGAGATCATCGTGTTTGCCATGTCTCTCGCGATGCTTGGTACGCGAGGATATTTTACTGCCCTGCAAAAAGCAGAGCAATTAACCGAGCAATTGCTCGTGCTGGATAAAGCCAAGGATGAGTTTTTAGCGAATACATCGCATGAATTGCGTACACCTCTACACGTTACGCAAAACATCGTGCAATCTGTGGTGGACGGTGGGTCAGGTGAGCTAAACGCGCGTCAAAGAGCGGATTTGGAGCTTGTTTTGGGCGTAGGGAAGCGTCTCACTCATTTGCTGGACGATCTACTGGATATTTCACATCTGCATGCGGGCATCGAATTAAAGATGTCCAGCCTCGACGTACATGATGTGGTAGCAGTTGCCTTAGACGTGATGCGTTACATGACTAATGAAAAGTCAGTGCGGCTTGTCAACCAGGTTCCCGAACGGTCGGTGCGTATTAGGGCGGACGAGCAGCGGTTTATGCAAATCGTGTTCAATCTACTCTACAATGCGATTAAATTTACCCCAGCCGGAACCATTACGATCGAGGCCGAGCAAAAAGGCAGGATGGTCGAGATCCGTGTCAAAGATACCGGGATCGGGATTGCAGAAGGGGAGCAAAAAAGGATCTTTGACATGTTCGGGCAAGGTGAGCGGGGAACGGGGAAGGAAGGAAAAGGGCTCGGTCTCCATATTTGTAAAAAGCTCGTGGAACGACACGGGGGTGAGATCCGTGTCAGCTCCGTAGTGGGTCAAGGCACGACATTCTTGTTTACCATGCCTGTATCGAATAGCCTTGAAGACGCCCGTCACGTAGACAAAACCGAACGATACTTTCTGCATTCCGTCGAGCGCTTGGTTGCTGCAACTACCGAAATTCAGCCGTTGTCACTCATGCAGAACCCTCTGCAGCAGAAGACGGGAGCAACCATATTGCTGGTGGATGATGAACCGACAAATCAATACGTGATGATGAATCTGTTGGCTGCGGAGCCGTACCAGGTTGTGACCGTATCCAATGGATGGGAAGCACTGGAGGCATTGGAGAAGCATCGGCATTGGGATCTCGTCATCCTCGATGTGATGCTGCCACAAATGTCAGGATATCAGGTGTGCCGACGAGTGCGCGAGATGTATTCACCCTCAGAGTTGCCTGTCCTGATGGTGACCGCCCGCAGTCAGAGGGATGACCTGCTCGCCGGATTTGCGGCGGGAGCAAACGATTATATTACTAAGCCTGTCGAGGCACTAGAGCTCAGAGCGCGGGTACGGACACTCTTGCAAATGAAACAGTCCGTCAGCGAATTGATCGAGGCAGAGATGGCTTTTTTACGTTCGCAAATCAAACCCCACTTCTTATTCAATGCCTTGACGACGATTTTAGCGGTTAGTCAAAAGAACATTGAAATGGCGCAGGAATTGCTGCTCGATTTTAGCACGTATCTGCGGAACAGCTTTGACTTCGAACAACATGAGAAAGTGATTGCTATTCAAAGCGAGCTGGAGCTGGTAGACGCTTATCTCCATATCGAGCAGATTCGTTTCGGTGACCGATTGGATGTTATTTGTGAAGTGGAGGAAAGCATTACTGGCCTCATTCCTCCCCTGACCATCCAGCCGATCGTGGAAAATGCCATCCGCCATGGAGCAATGACGAGGCTGGATGGAGGAACGGTAAAACTCTCCGTCACTTCAGAGAACGGGGATATTGTGATTGCGGTTAAAGACAATGGCCCAGGGTTTGGGACTCGCTCAGAGATTCAGAAGGAGACCCGAAAAGGAGTTGGATTGCGCAACATCGAAAGACGGCTGCGAAATTTTGGTGGAACGCTGGAGGTCGAAAGCATGCCCAACCAAGGAACCAAAGTGACGATTCGGATTTCACAGAATGTAAACTACGCCGATTAAAAAAAGCTGCCTGGTAAAGGGCAGCTGTTCTTTTACATGAAAGAAGAAAGGATTCTTCTTACGCGATGGCGTCCTTTCACGACACGTCTTATGTTGATGACCTTATTGCGCTTTGAGCGGAATTTGCTTGTGGTATTACCTGAGTGGATGATATGCACATAGTTTCGTGGACGCAATTTATCATGACGCAAACGAATGACAGCGGGATGCCCCCCGCGAAGGCGATAGCGTTTGCCTCGCAAATAGTCTTTCGCTTTATAAATCAAGGTATAGAATGCCGGTGACTTTGCATACATCGGCGCAATACGTTGTTTTCTCGAATCATACATGTAGCCGTGCTGGTTAATAATCGCTTTAACGCCTTTTCGCATGCGATGATTTTTGAGCTGCTGAATGTAGCTTCTGCGATACAAGTCATCTGAATCTAGCCGCACCAGGTACAAATAGCGATAGCCTTTCAGACGCTTCTTGATGCTTCTTTGATACATGCTTTTCGGGATGAACTTGATATTTTTAGGGAGCTTATTATACTTGCGCAGTTGTTTTTTTATCTTCTTGTGGGAACGGTCTTCGTACTCTACGAGTGCAGCAAAGCCTTGATTCGTCTGCCTTTGCAAACTCTTCCGCGTATACCGCATAAATATTTCCATACGGTTTTTAATCCAGCGTTTTGAAAATCTTTTCTTGCGGTTGTACTTTAGCTTTTTGGAGTTAAAAGCGATTCCGACAATCATTCTTTTATTTCGTTTTCCCACTGATGGCTCACTCTCCTTTACCAAGACGCCGTAACTATAACATGGTATTGGAGTTTGTCAGGTTTTGCTGTAGTCGGATACCGCTTCATGTTACAAGCACACGAGTTTATTATTTGGAAACTTTTGGAATGAACGGAGCGTATAACTTACAAAGAGTGGCAATTCTGATTTGCCAACGATACAGAAAGGAGCCATGATATGAATTTTTCGATGAAAGAAGCGATGGAGGTTCTGGAGCGCACCCCGCAAACGTTGGAGCATTTTTTATCGGGGTTATCAGTCGGATGGCTGCAATGCAAGGAAGGCGAGGGAACATGGAATGCCTCTGAAGTGATTGAGCACCTCATTGAGGGGGAGAAATATAACTGGCTCCCCAGATTAGAAATGATTCTTCAAGAAGGCGAAAATAAACCATTTCCCCCGTTTGACCGTTTCTCTCACTTGCAAGAAAAGGCCGAACGAACGATAGAACAAAAACTACTGGAATTCAAAACGATCAGAGCACAAAATATCATCACTCTTCAAGCGATGATTGACCCTGAATTGCATTTGGATTTGACCGGCTCACACCCTGCGTTTGGCCAGGTGAAGCTAAGAGAATTGCTTGCTACGTGGGTCGTTCATGACTTGACGCACATCGCTCAAATCGTACGAGTGATGGCACAGAGATACCGCACAGATGTAGGACCTTGGCAAGAATATTTAGGTATATTGAAAAGGAAGTGAGGGGGTACATCCTCCACATGATTGTTCATCGCAATTCACCTAGATAAACCGGGGGTTTTTTAGCGATGGTCCAGGTCCTTCAAATCGTTTCCCCTTAGTCCAAATATGCCATTACCTGATTCAAATCTTCCACGACTCCCGGTGAGATTTTCAGTGTCGATCCTGCTTCGCCAGTCCCGCCATAAATAGCAGAGTAACGAAACAGTCTTCGATCAAACAGACAAGGAAGGGAGTGGCCCACCAGTGGTACCGTCCCGATCTGGAAACCCGTGATTACCTCCACTTTCTTGGGGCTGGCAAGCTTTACTTCCTGGCACGATAAGATGGCGGCAACTGACTGAAAATCTAGCCTTCCACGATCACCCGTCAGAATCGCGGCGACATAGCCGTTCTCGGTTTCCAGCACTAGCGTAGGTGCAGTTTGGCCAAGCTCGATTCCAAAATAATCAGCACCGTCCTGCGCTGAACGTATGTTTTGCTGATGCTCCAGGATTTCAAAGGGAACGTTCTTGCTTTTCAGAAGCGATTGCAAGGATGTCATGTATGCAGCCTCCTCATACGAAATGTTCTCTATAAAATAGCACAAAATGATCGGGAAGACCGGGCCATCTTGTAAAAAATGGGGGTCGACTGAATGGAAGTAGGCGGTGCCGTAACTTTCCACGATTTTGCCAAGGACGCCATCGTCAGCCTGTCTTTCTAAGATAAGTGCGAGAGAAATAAATGGTACGGTGAGAATTGGTGATTTATACTAGCATAGATACGTCAAAGCCTATTCTGTTATAGAGAATAGGCTTGT